>RFFQ01000191.1 GCA_003697105.1 Gemmatimonadota bacterium
CCTTGCCCGTAATAGTTCGCAAACAAGACTAAATCGGCAAATTGAATCTGACCATCAAACCCGATGCGGTCATAGAACCCATTTACCGCCAAATCACAGCGCGGATTCCAATTGACATCACCCGCTTGCGCACCATAGGCGTACAGCAACGTGAGCAGGTCAACCGAAGTAACACATTGATCGTTACCGGTAAAATCCGCCAAGACCCACAAATCGGTCAGATGAAGTGAATCGACCTCTCCGAGAGCTTCCAGTAATTCCGGTGACAATTCCGGTAAAATTGTTAGGTACAGTTGGCTATATAAGCCGCTTGGTCCGAGACTACTACCGGTAAAGTGAATCTCATCCGTCACCAACGTGACACCGCCCGCAGCAGGAATATCCGGGTGTGCCAGATC
Organism: Gemmatimonadota bacterium; assembly: GCA_003697105.1. GTDB lineage: Bacteria > 4572-55 > 4572-55 > J002 > J002 > J002. Next base: position 399 of record RFFQ01000191.1, read on the forward strand.
AACGCGAAAACAGATCTGCGCGGTGGAATCGATGACCGGGGGAACATCAATCGCGACCACATCGGAGAGCACTATCGCAGAATCCTGCGAGACAAAAATCAGGGCATCCATCAGCGAATCCTCGACGGCAAAGTCTTGCACGAGGGAGGGTTCTCCGATGGTGGAAAGGGTAAAACAGCGCTCTACCTGATGACCGGCATCAGGGGGTTGGACGATTTCGTAGCGCGATGCTAAATCCAGTTGGGCAAAGGAAGGCAGGGGCGTTTCGCCGTCGCTAACTGTCCACCAATCGGTGTTAAAGGTCTCCGTATAGACGGTGATCGTCCGTGTGCCTGCCACGTTTTGCGGTTCGCTTTGCGGAAACCAGGTTGAACCCCGATCCAAACTCTTCAATGGGATCGCGTTGGACAGATTCATCCCATTATCATCATTTTCAATCCAAGAAAGGGTCATCGTTCGCCCATCCAATGGCGGTAAGTCCGCGGTGATAATCCAGTGACGGTTAATGGTTACGCTGTCAATTGCCCCACCGGCACCGGCGATACGACGTACCGTGACATTGCCAATATCGGTCTCTCCCGCACTGATATGGACCCCGATACCCCCCATATTGGAAGCGTTTGTCCCAACTGCCGCCGTTTTAACCAGTTGTCCCATGATGTACCGGTTTGCCTGCTCACCCTCAACCGTTGCGGTCGTCGTGAGCGTCAATGTATGGTTGCCCATTTCCAGACTTCCTGCCAACAGTTGCACCGCTCCGGAGACCGTGACATCGTGCTGAAATTCAACCCCGTTGGGATTGTTAATTACTAAATTCTGGACGGTTGAGGGGAGTTCGTAGCCACCTATTTGGGCAGTTGTTCCGGCGTAGGTTAGATTACCATTGCCTTCAAAAATCACCGGGGCGGTTAATTCTCCATCGTAACGCTGAATCGTAATCCCATCCGCCAGTGTCAGATTCACCGCCGAATTATCGAGTGTTCCATAAAGTAGATTCAAATGTGAGTACAGGGTTAAATCCACGGGTAAGACCGTCCCATGGGGGTTATCTACCGTCAATGTTGCCAGTTCTGTGATGGTCTCTGGCAAGAGGATATTTTCGGCAATCCCCCGAATTTCTACTGCCGATTCGGCGGTTGTCTGGAGCGTACCTTCACCGATATTCAACGGCTGAACAAGGCTTACTTGATTCGCGTTCAGGTGAAATGCACCACTCACCAGTGACAATGTGCCATTCACCCAAATATCCCGGTCAAGGTGGAGCGGTGCGCCGGTTTCTATCGTCAACTGATTGAGGGCATCGCTTGTACGCGGCAGTTCTTCTCCGGTGGAGGTCTCGTGCGGGGTGCGATAAATGACATTTACTTGACCGGCAAAATTAGGTGTTCCCACCAATTGACCATTTTCGCGATAGATGGTCACACCCCCGGCAAACGTTAGGGAGGCGGCAACGCGCAAATCATTTTGGCGGGCTTTCACCGCTGGGGAGGCACCGTTTGCCTCTTTTGCCGGCGCCAGTGCTTTTTCTTTGGTAACCTGCGTTGATTTCCCGGCAAGGGCGGCACCGCGCAAATGCGCTTTGGCGGAAGGTATTGGTGTTGCTTTGGTGACATAGATGCCGTCATCTGCTTCTTTTTCCAACACCGGCACCGGATCACCGGGGATTGTGCCAAAAGGTGTATTCTGAGACAAAGCGAACGTCCCGTTTTGTAGATGTAATTCTCCGTTTAGGGTGGCATCCTGAAGGAGAGTGACTCCGCCCGGATTGTTTATGGTCAGATTTCGTAACACGCCACTGCCCGTTGGAATCTCGTTACCGCTAGTGACTGCCGTTGATCCCCCGTAAACCAGATCAATCATTCCGGCAAAATGTATGGGCTGGGCGACATCCCCCGTTTCGCGATAAATGGTGGCACCATCTGCTACCGTCAGGGTATGTGTTCCCGGATCGATCATGCCGCCGGTGAGTGTTAGGGTCTCATGGATTGTCAGATCGCCAAGAAGTACCAGTCCATGAGGGTTATTCAGTGCTAATTCCCGGAGTTGGGAAGCACCGTCCGGTAATTGAATCTGTTCTGCCTCGCCTGTGATGTGGATCGCCGAGGTCGCATCCGTGAGGAAGTTGGCTAGTGTTCCTGCCACCGGTTGGTGGAGGATCAATGTATGGGTCGCGACGGTAAATGTTCCGGTGTCTAAGGTCAATGTGCCGTTGATGTCTGCATCTGCGCCCAGTGTAATGCCGCCACTGTTACGGATTGTTAAATTGTTTAACTGTGACGGAAGTTCCACACCGGTGGTAAGAGCCGTATGCCCATTGTAGATCAGATTGATCGAGTCTCCAAATTGGGGAGTGTTGGCAAGGCGCCCTTCTCCAATGACCAATGTCGCATGGTCTGCCAGTGACAGTTGGAGTGGTTCCGCGTGCAGTGTGCCCGCATTGACTATCAACTGGGTGTGTATGGTTAGCGGGTGATTTACAAGGAGTCCATTGGGATTATGGAGTTCCAATTCACTTAATTCGCTGACGGTTGCCGGTATGGAAAATCCGTTGAGGTCACCCATAATCGCTATGGCAGAAGCATGGGTTGTCGCCAGTTCTCCCGCCGTTTGCTGAAGTGGATGGTATAGGGTCAGACGGTAGTTGTCGAGTTGCAATGTACCGGACAGCAACGCCAGCGTATCATTTACCGCCATATCTTGGGTGAGGGTCACTATCCCGGAACCGGCGAATGTTACCCGCTGGAGCGTCCCCGGATTTGCCGGCATTTCGTTGCTGGTGCTGATGTTATGGGGATTGGTGTATCTCAGATGAACCTCACCGGCAAACTGGGGCATACTTGCCAATTGACCCGTATGCCGGGTGATGGTTACGCCATCGAATAACGTGAGCGTAAAGCCGCCGGCGTTTAGCGTACCTTGGGCTAAAATTAGTGCCTCATAAATGGCTACATTACCGGACAACGTGGTACCATTGGGGTTATCGAGTGCCAATAGGCGTAATTGAGTAATTGTTTCCGGTAGATTCAGACCGGTACTCGTGCCGGCAAGGGCAATTGAGCTGTGTTCATCTGCTACGAGCAATTGAGGTTGTCCCGCAATTGGATTATGCAATGTTAATTGGTAGCGACTCACATCCAATTCGCCGCCGGTGAGCGTCAATTGGTTATAAATTGCCAAATCTGCCATCAAGGTGATGGGGTTGGGGTTTTCAATGGTGAGGTTTGCCAGTTCCGTGATGCTGGCGGGAATCCCGATACCCGGGCTCGTTCCGGTAATGACCAGTGATGCCGTGGTTCCTCCTTGTAATAAGGTAGCGTTCCCCCGGATGGCATGGGTCAACGTGAGTTGGTACGCATCCAATGCCAACGCCCCCGCCAGTTCTAACACCTGATTGACCCGCAAGTCCTGCCCAAGGGTGATGCCTGCCGTATTGTTGATGGTCACATTTTGTACCACGGTGGGATCGGCGGGTATTTCGTTAGCGGTGGTGATTGCACTTTCGCCATCGTAAATCAGGTTTATGCGTGTGGTGAAGTACGGTGCTTGGGACATCGTGCCGGTGTAGCGGTGGATAGTGGTGTTTTCTGCCATCGTGAAATTATGGTCTTGATTGGCTAGCACGCCTTGTTTCAGGGTTAATGTGCCGTTGATGGTTGTACTTTTATCCAGCGTCACCGTGGTGGGATTATTGATGGTCAAGTTACGGAGGACATCATCTTCTGCGGGGAGTTCAAAACCGGTCGTTTGGGGTTCTGTGCCTTCATATGCCAAATCAATGACCCCCAAATACTGGATATTATCCACTGTCCCATTTCCAATGGTGAGCGTAGCTCCTGCCGCCAGAATTACATTAAATCCATTATTATTGAGCCGCCCGTTGCGAAGCTCCAGCGATTCATGTACAAGGAGATTGCCTTGCAACACCGTTCCGGCAGGGTTATCCAGAATAAATGAGCCGATGTGTGTTAAGGTATCGATGGTAGAGGGAGGGAGATAGATACCGCTATCGATTCCGGCAATGTAAAAACCGGAATGCTCGTTAAAGACCAGACCATCGGGGTTACCATTGACCGGATGTTCCAACCGTAACGTATGGGCTCCGACCGTCACCGGACCATTATCGAGCGTTAATTCGCCGTAGATGTGAAGGTCATTTTGGAGATGCACACCACTGGGGCTATCGATGATTAAATTTCCGATGTTCGTGATGGTAGCGGGGAGTTGGTCTGAATTGCTGTTATGGATGATCACCGTGGAGGTACTATCAGTATAGATTCCGGCAACTTCGGTAGTGTCTTCAACCGTACCGCGTAATACCTTGCCGCTTTCTTTTGTTACGATAGTTTGCAGGTGCTTTTCTCGCGGCGGGGTAGCGGCAGGGATAATCAACCCTAAGCCACTTAATCCGGTATAGCGTAGGGTGTTTGTACCGACGTACAACCGCCCATTATTGCTGAAGATGAGCGAATCTTGCACACTCAAATCGGTCTGCATATAAACGCCTGCCGGATTACCAATGTGGACGGTCTTGATCGTATCGGCGAGGGTTTCCGACCCCGTATTTACAGCGGAATTACCACGATAGGTCAGTAATACAGCGCCTTTAAATGTGGGGTCACCGAGCAGTTCGCCCGCTTCCCGGACAATCGTTGCCCCGATTTCAATCCAGAGCGTATCCGGGCCGGGGGACGGGTTGTAGCAACTATCCGGGTTGTCCGGGCGGACATCAAAAATCCCTTGTAACAGATACAACGTTCGGTTGACTTCAGCCCGGGAATTGAGCATCACATAACTGGGGTTATCGATGATCAAGTCCCGCAGGGAAAACGGGTCACTTGGGAGTTCTAAACCGGTACAGCGCGGGTTGGCGGTTTCATAGCGTACATCTATCGCCCCGCGGAAGATTGGTGGACGGGCAAGTGTACCACGGACTTGATCAATGCCGGCAAAGGGATTGATAATGAGCGGTTGGTTCTCGTTATTGAGTAACCCCTCATCTAAATTCAAGATGCCATTGACCGTCGTGCTGTCGCTTAGAGTAACGGTGGTTTGGTTGGCGACCGTGAGATTGTTGAGTGTACCGGATTCCTGTGGAATTTCTGGTCCAGATGCCAAGGGGTTATCTCCTTGATACACCACATTGACTTGTCCATCAAATTCCACGTCCACATTTAATTGACCTTCTTCCCGAACAATGGTGGATTGGTCACCAAAGGTCATCTGTCCAGACCGTCCCGAACCTAAGGTGATACTCCCTTCAATCAACTCCAAAATCTGTTGGATTAGTACATCATTGTCGATCTGAACGCCATCCGCGTTTAGGATACGCAACCCGTTGAAATTTTCGCCCTCTGAGGTGTTAATCACCTGATATGTGTTGCCGTTGAAGACGACCATTCCCGTACCGGGATCGAATGTGCCATGGTTCGTCCAATCCCCCTGAACGTAAATCGTGCCGCTGTCCTGAACGGTCATGTTGCCTTCAATATTGACATTACCGCCCACATTCAGGTTACCATCACCCAGATTTACATTGCCTTCGCCCACGTTCATCTGAATTTGAGCATCCGCCAGCGAAAAGCCGCCCAACTGGATGAGCAGAATCAGGGCTATCCCTCTCAAAAATGCGTTGGTGTTTTTTATTTGACTTCGCATGAAACGACTCCTTTCCGAAGAATGAACCTCACCTGACTACCGCTGCGTGGTTTGGATTCCGGTTGTCGATTGAGGCATTCCCAAAAAGGCTCGAATTTCTTCAATTTGACGTTGATTTTGCGCTTGTGCGGCACGGAGCGCTTCATTTTCCGCGCGCAGTTGGTCAATTTCGCGTTGTTGATCTTTCATTCCTTCGATGAGCAGTGCCACCAAGTGACTGTAATTGATGGTCTTATATCCGTTGCGGTCGGTTTGTACCACTTCTGGAATGACCTTTTCCACCTCTTGGGCGATTAAGCCCATTTGTACCCCTTGGGGGAAGTCCTTTTCGGGGAATTTATCACGCAACCACTCGTAATTGACCCCGCGCAACTGGAGCACTTTTTCCAGCGCATCTTGAAGTTGGGTGATATTCCCTTTCCACCGCTGGTCGGACAGTTCTTCTATTCCAGAGGATTTAAGGGTGCCGTTTACTTCAAATTTGGTGGTGGGGGTGGTTGTACCAATACCAACGGCATCATTTGCCGCATCCACAAAAATGAGATTGGGGTCAGTGTCGCCTTCGACCCGAAAATCATTTGTACCACCACTTTCATTCACCGTAAATTGCCCTTGCACCACGACATCTAAAGCGGTGACGGTGCCGTTGACGTCAAGTTCTGTCGTCGGGTTTAAAGTGCCAATACCGACATTGCCATTGGGAAACAGTACTTCCGAGATCGCTATTCCGCTTCGAGAGACCGAAAACACCTCGGTAGATGTACTATAATCGTCACTGATCGCTTGAAGCCCCAGCGAGTACCCATCAGAAAGCCATTGCCAAACCCGGCTGTTTGAACTGGCACCGCCTACATAGGTGATGTCCTTTACCATCATACCTGTTGTCACGGCACGCTTAACGGTGACAGAATCCACACCTTGTAGATTCAGGGTATGAACCGTTGATGTTGTTCCGGCAGAAAGGTTACCTGTTGTCACAATAGATTGGCTGCCGAAGTCCGGGTTGATCTTTGTACCGCTGATGGTGCTGAGGTCGCTATCGGTGATGGTGCCATCCAGAATTTTGTCTCCGGTGACGGCATTCGCGCTCAAGTCGGCATTGGATATACCGCCATCGATGACATGGGTACTATCGATGGTGTTCGTGGCGATGGATGTTGCTTGTACGTTGGTCAGTTGCGAACCATCCCCGCTAAAGGCGGTGGCGTAGATGGTATCCGCGCTGGCATTACCGGTGGTGGTGATGTTCTGGCTGCCGAAGTCCGGGTTGATCTTTGTACCGCTGATAGTGCTGAGGTCGCTATCGGTGATAGTGCCGTCTTCGATCTTGGAGCCATCGATCAGGTTATTCGCAAGGTCGTTGCGACTAATACTTCCGTCGATGATTTTGGTGCTGTCGATGGTGTTTGTGGCGATGGAAACTGCTGGAACATTGGTTAGCAGAGAGCCATCCCCGGCAAAACGAGTGGCGCTCACGGAATCAGCACTGATTGCGCCGCTGGTGATAATGTTTTGGTTGCCAAAGTTGGGTGTTATTTTCGTTCCATCAATTGCCGCGGTGGCACTTACATCTTCATTGAGGATGGCACCGTTGAGAATTTTATCACTGGTTACCACATTATCGCGCAAGTCTGCATTGGAAACCGTACCATTGATGATGTGAGTACTATCAATGGTATTGGTCGAAATGGATGTTGCCGGCACATTGAGCAAGCCAGAGCCATCGCCAATGATTCGGTCGGCATTGACTATATCCGCTTGAATATCATCTACGCTTAAATCACCTGTGGTAATAATGGTTTGGGCACCAAAATTCGGTGTGATTTTGCTCCCGGCAATGGTACTAACATCGTCAGTACCAATACTACCATCTTGGATATGGCTTCCGTTGATCGCGTTGGGGCGAATATCACTGCCGCTAATACCTCCGTTAATGATGTGGGTGCTGTCAACCCTATCCGGTTCAATGGAAATCCCGCTCAAATTCGATCCATCCCCCACGAAGGAGGCATAGACGGTGTCGGCTTCGATATTTCCAGCCACATCTAATTCGCGGGTGGGGATGTTGGTGCCAATTCCGACAAAGTTTCCATCTTTGGGGGCGTATAGGAGTCCATTGTTGATACCGATATTTTCGGAGACCATCAGATTATTGTAGGTGCCGCTAACTTCCCCGCCAAAGGTAGAATCCACGGTCAAATCGTTGGAGCTATCCATATCCCAATTGGTGAAGGCGGTTCCACTCACGCCCCCGTTGATGGTCAATTCCGAGTTGGCATCGTCCCACAATAAATTTGGGGTATTGGAGAGGGTGGTAGGTCCCGTCCAGAATGCCAACCGTCCGGCTTCACCGACACCGGTTAAACCGCTTCCTTCCAGAGTCACCGGTGTTTCCGTACCGGCTTGATTCATATAATAGAGGCGTCCATCACTACTTTTTACATACAATTTGCCATAGCCTAACGAGGGGGTTGGGGTGGTGGTACCGCCGAGGCTAAGTACACCTTCTACCGTTAGCCGCTCGTTCGGTTGAGCTGTACCGATTCCCACGTTACCATTTGTGCGAACAACAAACAGCGAATCGGTTTCACGCAAATTGGTTTGTCCTAGGATGGCAAATTCTCCGATGGCATCACGCAACACATCCGAGCCTAAATCAAAATAGGCGCTTCCACCGGAAACGTGAAGTCTGCCGGCGGGGTTATCTGTACCGATTCCGACGTTTCCATCATTGTGGACAACAAGAAGGGTATCGGTTTCGCGCAAATTGGTTTGCCCTAAGATGGCAAATTCTCCGATGGCATCGCGCAACACATCCGAGCCTAAATCAAAATAGGCGCTTCCACCGGAAACGTGAAGTCTGCCGCCGGGATCATCTGTGCCGATTCCGACGTTTCCATCATTTTGGACAACAAAGAGGGTATCGGTTTCGCGCAAATTGGTTTGCCCTAAGATGGCAAATTCTCCAATGGCATCCCGGCTAGAAGTTCCTGTTAGATCGATAGTTGTCCCGCCAGCAACAAAAAAATTATCGGTCGGGTTGCCAGTCCCCACCCCCACATTACCATCACTTCGGACGACAAAGAGGGTATCGGTTTCGCGCAAATTGGTTTGCCCTAAGATGGCAAATTCTCCGATGGCATCACGCAACACATCCGAACCCAGATCAAAGTAGGAATTACCACCGGAGACATGCAATATGCCTTCGGGATGATCGATGCCAATTCCGACGTTACCATCATTTTGCACGACGAATAAGGTATCGGTTTCACGTAAGTTAGTTTGTCCTAAGATGGCAAACTCCCCGATAGCATCGCGACCGGCGCCGCCGTTCAAATCGATACGCGAGCCGCCCTTCACGTGAAGTGTGGCTTCTGGGGAACCGGTACCCACACCGATATTGCCGGAATTTTGGACGACGAATACGGTGTCCGTTTCCCCTTCGCGCAAATTCGATTGTCCTAAAATCATAAACTCGCCGATGGCATCACGCAATGTAGGGCTCATTAAATTGAACAGTCCGCCCCCTTCCACATGGAGTGTATTTGCCGGGTCATCCGTACCGATCCCGACATTGCCCTCATTCGTTGCTTTGAGGACCGGGGAATTTCCGTCACGGAGGTTGGATTGTCCCAAAATCGTAAATTCACCGATGGCGTCTCGATTGCCACCACCGCTCAAATCGAATGTCGAACTCCCGCCCGTGACATAAAATTTCGCGTCGGGATTATCCGTCCCAACACCGACATTTCCATCCGATTGAACGGTAAACCAAATTGACGGTTCACGCAAATTGGATTGTCCCAGAATCATAAATTCCCCAATCGCATCCCGCCCGGGCTGAGTTCCCAAATCGATTCGGACACCTTGATTACCGACAGTAAACAGGGTATCATTATTGGTGTTGGTAATGCTCAAGGTCTCATCATCCTGAGCTTGAGCATGGAAGGGGAGCAGACAAACCATTATGAATAATCCCCGAATCAACAACCGGCGAAAATTGAAGTGAGTTGCGTACATAGTGCCATCCTTTTTAATTGAGATGAAAAAAGGGAGTGGTTCAATGATTTAATACAATACCAGAAGTCTTCACCCATGACTTCAACTCCCACTGAAATGCATGGGTGCGTTTTAACCATGAGGTGCATTGGGGAATGTAATAAAATGAAATTGCGCGACTCGAAAATTGAAGGGTATAATAATGAAACGCCCTAAAGGGTTTTCTGGGGATTATGGTAAAATTGCGATTATGATTTTGAATAGAGGAATGTATAATAGTACTATCAAATGCAAAAAAGTAGCCAAGATCAGCACATGTGGGAAGTTAGCGTGGGATGGCTGTTAGTACATATACTGGTTAAAGCCGGTTTGTGTCAATATTTTTATCCGACATGAGTGTCTTTATTTTAACATGGTAATCATATTTGGGGGTTTTTTCGTACAAGTGTTGGTATAATTGTAGTGCGGTTTGGCGATCCATGTCGGTTTGTTTCAAGCGCCAAAGTTCATAATGCAGGCGGGCTTTTTGATCTTCAGGTTGGGGTTCTGCCAACAACTGCTGGAGTTGCTCCAGGGCGTGTTCGGTTTGACCTTCCGCATGTGTAATTTGTGCCGCTAATACTTGACTTTGAAAGATGCGATCCCGCCGCCGGACTTCCTGAGAGATTTGAAGACCTTTTATGTTTAATTCTTTTGCTGCGGAATATTGCCCCATCAAAAAGAGCAGTTCTGCTTTTTCGACTAAAAACGAGGAGAGATAGTATTTAACCCCCAATTTTGTACCTAAATCAATTGCTCGATCATAGGCATTAAGGGCATCGTCATAGCGGTGCTGGGCTTTATAGACATCGCCCATCCAGCCGATACCGGTGAATATACCCATCTGATTGCCCAGTTCTTCACTGAGCATCATGTACTGTTCAAAGCAACTGGCGGCGTTGGGATAGTCACCCTTATCTTTATAAATATTGCCCATATTGGCGAGTGCGATAGCGATACCGAATTTGTCCCCCAGCTCTTCACCCAGTTTGCGGCGGCGTTCGTAGTTGAGCATGGCTTGTTCGTAGTCTCCTCGCTTGTAATGTACCGTACCGATATTGACATACGCTTTGGCAATGCCTTCCTTAAAGCCGATGCGTTCACTCAGTTGGAGTTGCTGGTTGTAATAATCCATGGCTTTTTTATAATCGCCCATTTGCCAGTAGATGAGTCCCAAATTACCGATAACGGATGCCAGTTCTTTTTGGTCACCCTCTTCTTGGTACAACTGGATTGCCTTCTCAAAATTGGCAATCGCCTCATCCGTTTTGTTTTGGTAGGAATAGACGGCGGCAATCATCCCCACGACACTGGCGATTGTTGTTGTATCCGTTTCGGGGTCTAAGTAGCTCAATGCGGTTTCAAACTGGTTCAGGGCGCCTTCAAAATTTCCTTTTAGATATTCCAGTTTGCCCACTTGGGCAATGGAACGTCCAATCAACGTCGGGTTATTCAATTTTTGCGCGAGTTCCAGCGATTTTTGGTAGGTGGCTTCTTCAGCTTGCCGGTTTCCGATGCGTTGCAGGATTTTCCCTTTGCGCAAAAGGATTTCGATATACCTTTTAATCTCACCGGCGTCACGGGCTTCTTCCGGTTGTTCATCCCAGATGCTCAGTAATTTGTCAAAGAATTCAAGGGCGCGTTGATTTTCATAGGTTTGATCGGCATAATTTCCGGCTTTATGCAGGTATTCAATGGTTTTGTCGCGGACATCCGCCTTTTCATAATGGAAGGCAAGCTCGCCATAATATCGGGAATCATTGGGAAATAATGTTTCAATGGCTTCGGCAACCAGTTTGTGCAACGATCTCAACTGGTTTTTCAACTGCATCCGATATACGGTATCTTGCAACAGGGAATGCGAAAAGATATATTTCAATTCCGATAACACAGACCAAATATTCTCTTTTTCTCCTTCTTTTAGCTGGTATTCAATTTCCTGATTTCGGAGAACCGCCGAAAGCAATGTGACTTCAAATTCACGTCCCAAGACCGCCGCGGTTTGCACCACTTCTTTCAATTTATCCGACAACCGATCAATGCGGGCAACGAGTAGATCGTTTATGGTGGAAGGGATGCTTTCTCCCGCTTTGACCATCTCCCATATTTGGCGCTGTGAGTCCATCTGAATAATTTCTGCTTCCCGAAAGTAGAGCAAGGTTTGTTCAATAAAAAACGGGTTGCCTTGTGTTTGGGAATGCAAATTCTCAATTAGTGTTTCGGAAAGTTGACCCTGCAAAATATCGGCGGCAAGTTCGCTTATACCTTCCCGCGAGAGCGTGTTTAGGTCAATTTCACTGGATTTCGCGTCTAGGGGGAGTTTGGGGGGTGTACCGTCATCCTGATAGCGGCTAACGATCAGCAAAAAGATGGGGAATGCCTCAATATTGCGGCACAACACCTGAAGTGCCTTTGTCGAATCCGAGTCTATCCATTGGGAATCTTCCAACTCTAGCACCACCGGTTGGATCAAGCTCATCGCTTTGAAAATTTCTTTAAAGGCATAGAGGGTATTTTCGTAGCGTAATTTTGGCTCCAGTTGTTCGTAGAGTGAGCCGGGATACGTAATTCCCAAAAATCCGGCGATTACAGACCGTAGGCGGATTAGCTCCTTTTGTACTGCTTGTCGCATTTGATATGATACATGAGGTTTGCCCCCGGCGGTTTGTTCATCCAAACTCGTGATTAACTGGTGGTAGATTTGTTCAAAATGGGAGCGTTTTTGCTCAAGGGGATGTTCTGGATTCTGTTGAAAATATTCCATGAACAAATGAGAAAAAGGATTGAATGGCTTTTTAAGGATGCCGTCGCATGGTAAATAGAGCCATTTGAATGTGTCATAGCGATGTTTGAGTTCCCACACAAACCGGGATTTCCCCACACCGGCTTCCCCATAAATGTAACCGGCGCCGCCGAATTTTTGGTGAAACAACGGTTGGAACATCGTATTTGCTTGTTCCATTTCCTGCTGGCGACCGACAAATTTACCCGTGAACGTGCGAGAGACATACCGTTGTTTGGATTTCAACCGATAAACCGGTAATGCTTCGGATTTGCCTTTAAATGTATAGGTACCGGCGGGTTCCAGTTCATGGGTGCCTGCCGTCATGTGGTAAATAGCTTCAGACACCCAAATTTCGCCGAAGGGGGCTTTCATCATCAGGCGGGCAGAAAGGTTGACCATGTCTCCAATAATGGTATATTCGCACCGTTTTTCGCCACCAATAATGCCGGCATAGACCGTCCCGTAAGTGATCCCAAATCGTATGTTAAGCCCCTTCAATTTATCATGGTGGGTCACGTCGGTTTTAAGGGACAGGGCAAAATCCAAAGCGCGTTCTATGTTTTTTTCGTAAGCCACCGGCGCCCCAAACACGCAAAGGGCAACACTTCCTTTATCCCCAAAATCAATTTTATTGAAATAACCGGCGAAGGTTTGCGTGTAATGCAACAACATGGCGATAAAGGTTTCTAATTCGGGGTGGGTAGAGATGCCTTCAAAGGAGATAAAGACGGAGATGGCATTGCGGAACTCACCCATTTGATTCAAATCCAGCACGGAATCGGGTAAAAAGAGGGAGAGGACGTCGCGGGTAACGGGGGGCAGGGGTGTGGGAGGTGGTTTTTCCGCGGGATGCGCTACCGCCAACAAGCGGTAATGCGTGTTTCCGACGGATTCCGTTTCAACTTTTTGCGGGTCACACCAACGTATGGCAAATGGCTCATCTACGACGATTTCTCCCGTATAAGCCTGATGTTCAGAAGCGGCACAGTCGTCAATTGCCTCTCCCCGGAAGAAGTAGGCTTTTAGGTCTGTCCCGATGATGCCCCATTCCACCTGTCCAAACGAAAGCCCAACTTTCGCCTTGAGATGAAACGTTCCGAATTTGGTTTTTCGCTGTCCATGATCCCGGAAGATGTGCTGAATCTGTTCTGCACAACCCAGCACGTGAATACCGTATTGGTTTTCCGCGCCAGCAATAGGAAAAATTGCCGTGAAAGCGTCACCGGCAAAAGTGGCAATAAAGCCGCCGGTGTCGTATATCGCATCGACCATCGGATTGAAGATTGTATTCAAAATCGAAGATAAGATTTCAGCTCCTTCATCCCCGCCTTGCATTAATTCCTCGGTCATCTGGGTAAAGCCCGAGATGTCCACAAACATGGTGACCGCAGGGAATGCGCCGTTATCTTGATGGTCTTTTGCTTTTTCGTAGATGAAATGTGGGATCAGGTTTTTCATTGGGAGAGTCCTGAGTCGCTTTGAAAAATCACTGTTGGTAATAGAAGAGTTCGGATGACCATCTTATCTTTATTTATCTGAAATGTCAAGTTTTGATTCCGTTTTTGCGAATTACTTGCCAATGCAAAATTCCGAGAAAATTTTACCTAAGATGTCATCCGAAGTCACCTCCCCAATAATCTCTCCGATAGCTTGAAGTGCGCCATTCACATCTACGGCAATCAGCTCGGCAGGCATACCGGTTTGGAGGGATTGTTGCGCGTGTTCCAGGGCGGTTTTCGCCCGTTGGAGGGCTTCTCGATGGCGTGCCCGGGTGATGACGGCATGTTCAGTGAGGCTTCGGGGTGAATCCAATACGCCCCGGATGATTTTGTGGGCTAATCCGGCAATTCCCGTGGCTTGCAAAGCTGAAATTGGGCAAACGTTTTCATCCTGAATAGAAATTTGCTGTAAATACTGATGAATGGGGCGTTTATCATGGGGTTGGTCGACTTTGTTCAACACCACAATTATCTTTTTTTTCATTTGGATTTGCTGCCAAATGGTGCGGTCTGCTTCGTCGATGTTATCCGTGACATCTAGCACCCACAAGACCATATCTGCCTGATCGATATATTTTTGGCTGCGTCGCACGCCTTCTTGTTCGATAAGATCGGTGGTTTCCCGGATACCGGCAGTATCTACCAACCGTGTGAGGACACCTTCTAAATCGACGGTTTCAGCAATGGTATCGCGGGTAGTACCGGGGATGTGACTGACAATGGCGCGCTCCTCCTGTAAAAAAGCATTGAGTAGGCTCGATTTGCCTACGTTGGGCTTCCCCACAATGGCAACGGTAATTCCTTCGCGGTAAATCCGACCCTCTTCCGCTGTTGCCAGTAACTGATCCAGATGCTGCTGTAAATGGGTCAAGCGAGCTTGAGTTTGTTCTGCGGATTCAAACTCGATATCTTCCTCGCTAAAATCGATGGAAACTTCCAGCATTGCCAGCAGCGAGATAACCTCATTTTGGAGGGTTTCAATTTCGTGGGCTAACTGGCCTTCTAATTGGTGTATCGCAGACTGCAGAGCACTTTCAGTTTGAGCATGAATCAGGTCGGCGACAGCTTCGGCACGGGTCAAGTCAATTCGTCCGTTGAGAAATGCCCGCTGGGTGAATTCCCCCGGTTGAGCTAACCGGGCGCCGTGTTGGAGGAGTATCTCCAATACGCGTCGCAGGATGTATATCCCGCCGTGGCAGTTGATCTCGATCATATCCTCGGTGGTAAAGGTACGGGGTGCGCGCATAACCATTACTAGCACTTCATCGATATCATCTCCAGTTTGGGGGTCTACAATATGCCCGTACTGGATGGTATGACTGGGGCAATGGACTAAGGGGGTTTTACCTCGATATACCTGATCTGCAATGGAGCACGCCTGTTCTCCGCTTAGCCGGACAATGCCGATGGCGCTTTCACCGATTGGGGTTGCAATTGCGGCAATGGTGTCTTCTAAATTCATGGTTTCCTCAAATAATAAACATGCCAAGTGCCTTCAACCTAAGCACTTGGCATGTTTATTTTAGGTCTTGAAGGGTTGGTTATAGCTTATACCGTACTCCCACAAAAATTTTATTTTCGGAGCTATCTTCCGTCAAATAGGTAATGGTCTCGGGGGGGGTGGCGGTTTCGTTTCGTTTCCAAGTGGAAAAGACATAACTGAAATCAATGGTGGTGGCTTGATCCAGTTCCATGCCCAGACCCAAACTTATGCCGTACCGTTGGGTTTGGATTTCATCCAGCGCATACGCCAGCGGGTCAATGAAAACGCCGCTACGCAGGCTCAACGGATAATCGGATAAAGTGTATTCTGCACCGAGACGCACTTGAGTCGCGCTACGATAAGATTCCTGACCGTTATAGACGTGGATGGGTGTCTCATCGCCGTCTGCCATGAGTTCATTGATGCGGGAGTCGGCATATTTCATCTGCGTCCAGTCGGTCAACCAGATATCGAAACCGACGTTGGTATGGGGGAAATGAGCGCCAATCCCAAATCCGAATGACCACGGGATCATCACATCGTCATCAAACCGCACCGTATAATAATAGTCTTCCGAACCATCAACGATATCGCGTTGGGTTTCCCGCCCGTTAAATTCTAACCATGCGGGGGAGTTCACTACAAATCCAAAACGGATCGCCGGGTTCAACTGGGAGTGCATTCCGAACGTGATACCAAACCCTAGAATATCGGCATCCGATTCTTCAAATTGACGGACCGTATTGAAGTTGTAATGCTGTTGTGAGTCTTCAATATCATAAATCCATGTTTGTTTGTAACTCCCGGCGTGAATCAAGGCGGAAACCCCCAGCGACGTTTGGGGGGAGATGTCGATTCCACCACCGATAGCCCAAGTAGTAATTCCACCACTTTCTGTGATTTTTTCACCTTCATACCGGTCTCCCCGATACACCTCATTGGCGGGCAAGCTGTTATAACCCGCAAACGCCAGCTCATTTTCAAAACTGTGATTGCGAAATGCGCCCACACCGATAACCAAACTCCCGCGATAGGTCGGCACTTGATACACAAATGCCAAGGCGTTTAATTGGGTATGGGAAATATCACTTTCTTGGCTGGAACCAAAATAATCGACAGAATGGTTGACCATTTGGTGTGTCAAGACACCGGAAAGTTCGGTATGTGTGAGCCGTGCCAAACGTGCGGGATTCCAAAAGAGGGCGCTGCCATCATTGACAAGCGCTATTTGAGCTCCCCCCATGCCCATGCCCCGGGCGCCGATTCCGTAAGAGTTGACCCAGGGTAATTCGTTCGCATGGGAAGGGATTGGCTCTGCTGCGAGTGGCGGGATAAGACTTCCGAAAGTGACGCTGATAGTTATGAATGTGATGATCATCCCTTGAGGTAACTTCATGGTTTCGGGCTCCTTACTTAGAAACGGCGGCGGCGCTGTCCGGTTCCACCGGATGGGCGACTTTCCTGATCGGGCTGAATTGAACCTGAACCGTTATTGTCCGAGTTTGAATTGCCTTTAGTGGCTGGAGGGGTATTTGCTGGTTTTTCACGGGGTGGCGGGGCTGTTTTGGTTGCGGTACCGCCATTTGCCGGCTTCTCTGGAAGGGCAGTTGGTGGCTCGTTGCCGCTACTACCATTGGCATCATTGCCGTTACCGCCGCCAGTGTAGCTACCCGAACTAATGCCGATGGGTCCGGAGGGTGGTACCGGGGGTAAGGTATTTCCCGGGGAAATATCCCCCGGATAGCGCCGGTTATCCCCGATGTGGACACCCCCTTCTACCCGGTTTGAATATGCACCCTCTTTGTAATAGCGGCGCGGCTTGTGGTGATGATTCCAGTAATACCAGTCATCATACCAGTAATAATCGCGCCACCACCGGGGTTGGTAATGGAAGTACACATACGGGTCACTGTAATAATTCCAATAGGAATAATGGAAGTAATCATAATAGGTGTGGCAATCGATGCAACGGCTGCGCGGATAGTAGTTGTGGAAATCGTCCGAGTAATTACTGTCATACGGATTGTCACCATTGATCACCGGAGTGAGGGCGATCGGTTTCAGTTGAGTGTAACACCCGGCGATAACCCCCATCACCAAAACTAAAAAGAGCAATAACAGTGTGGCTTTGAATGTGGACATTTTATGTCACCCCTTTCTGAACAACGGAACTTTCCGGTTCGAATTTAACGAATGGAGCTTGCAAAATGCTTTCCATGATGTTACGGTGCCGCTTTTTCCATTCGGTGCGGGTTTTCTATGGTTTTGTCTGGAAAGTTAGTCTAATCGCAGTTTGTCACAAAAAAAGAACAAAAGTGTCTATTTTGCAACCCCGTGACCTACGTTTTAATAAAAATTGACGGAATGATCGATCAGGACACCCTCATGATACGTAAATTTGCCGGAGAAAAACGGGGGCTGGTCGAGCCATTTCAAGAAGATGCGATCCCCTTCCCACAGGTTGAGATTCAATAATTGAGAGTCATCGATCCACGCTAAATGTCCTTCCGGGCTATTTTCAATGAGTTCGCCTTCAAATTCATCAATGATAAAGACAAACACATACCAATCGTGTGTTCCATCAAACTGCGGGAATGTTAAAAACCCCTTTAATATCAGGCGGGTGGCGATCAATCCAGATTCTTCTTCTACTTCGCGACGGGCGCACATTTCTGGTGTTTCTCCGGGGTTGAATTTTCCCCCGAGGCCGTTCCACTTGCCTTCATGCATATCATTTTTCTTTTTGATGCGGTGCATCATCAGGGTTTTACCCCCCGATTTTACATAGCAAAGTGTGGCTAATTTCATAGTTGTTTTGCTTTCTCAAGCGTGATTCGGGGCACTGTTTTGCCCTAACTTAACGGGTCAACTTGCTTTTTACCATCAAAAAGAAAAAAAAGTAGTTGACAAGGGCAAATAGTTTATGATAGAGTATGTGCCGTTTGAGGGATTCTAGCATGTTATTTCTAGTTTATTTGCCTACCTATTGCTCCACAAGCATAACATAATATCGTGATCGATAATGGGTCAACCCTAAACCGGCGCGTGCCGGAGCGGCGCTTTGTTGACCCTGCCAATGTTGGCACCGAATTTATAGGAACTTGCATGTCGTTTTAGGGGAAGGAGGGAATTTCTCCGATTTGCAAGACAATGTATTCCAACGGTTTTCAATTCATTAGCAGGTACATTGACCGTGTTTGTCACTGGCTGTGACAGGGGAGGATGTACCTTTTTCCATCCATTCACTCTTCTTTTAAGGAGGTTGTGTATGTTCAGGTTCGTTTCTACATGTTTCATAGTCGTGCTTTTGGCAGTATCGATGGTTTATGCCGGTACGACCGGGAACATCTCAGGCTCTGTGCACGATTCTGAGACTGGCGATCCTCTTGAAGGGGCGACTGTGTCGCTTCTAGGTACTTCTGTGGGCAGCTTTTGCGATGCAGAAGGGAATTTTCAACTCTACAACGTGCCCGCCGGGGAATATACGCTGATGATTTCCCTGATTGGATACCAGCAGTTGCAGATTGAGAATTTCCACGTGGTGCCGGACTTCACCAAGCAGGTTAATGTGGAGTTAAAGCCGCAATCCATCGCAATGGGGGAAGTTGTTGTTAGCGGTGAGCGTGCCCTAATTCAGCGAGATGAGACCGCCACCGTTCGTGTCACTACATCCGAAGAAATGCAAAATATGGCACTTCGTACCGCGACTGATGTAGTTGGGCTACAAGCGGGTGTGGTGCGGGATGCCGGAGGTGCCTTCAAAACCTTGCGGGGATCTGAAACTGCTGAAAATGAAAGTGGCTCCAGCGGGCTTTATATTCGTGGGGGCCGGGGAAATGAAGTTGCTTTTATCGTTGATGGAGTCAACCAACAAGACCCCATTTCGGGTGCAACCACGACCGCAATCAACAATAACGCCATTGAACAAGTGGTGTTAACGACCGGTGGTTTCAATGCCGAATATGGTCGGATTATGTCCGGTGTGGTTAATGTGACCACGAAAGGCGGTGGCAAAGAATATCATGGCTCGGCGGAAATGCTGACGGATGCGGTTGCCCCCGGTTTTGGCGCAGATACGTACGAACAAAATGTCTATAGTCTATCTTTAGGCGGTCCGTTGGTTCCGGGCAATGAAAACTTCCGTTTCTTCGTTTCCGGGGAAATCCGTGATATGGGTGACCGCGAACCCCGTAACGCCGTGATCGAACCGTTTGAAGTTCGCACGGTCAATGGCGAAAAGGTCAAGTTTACCAACGATGGAAGGTTACCCCATAACTCTTTGGAAGGGTACTCCTTACAAGGTAAGTTGAATCTGGATATTTCGCCGGTGATGGATTTGGAATTGTCTGCTTTGGGGTCAGAAAATGACTTTGAGCAGTACATCCATGCGTATAAATACAATATGAAACACGCACCGGAAGTAAATGAAGATAACCTTTCTTTGGCGGCACGTTTCCGCCACACCCTCGACCCGAAGACGTTTTACACCCTTTCGGCAAATTACTTCTCGACCGAACGTTTCCGTGGTGATGGTGTTCATGGGCAAAATCTACGTGATTACGGGCGGCTCTCTAACCCGGGCTATAACGACAATTACGATTTGTTCTTGAACGGCGATATTGATACCACGGAAATCAGTCGGGATGAATTTGGCAATGTCAGTGGGGATGAAGGTCACGTTTTTGCCGACTACGTTAAGCGCGAGTCCTCCTATATTGGATTCAAAGCCGATATGGTAACCCAGCGGATCAACAATAATGAGATTAAATTTGGGGTTGAATACCAACGCCACACCTTGCGTCGTTATCACGATTTGTATCCTGAGCAAACCGCGGTGATCGGTTATGATGAAAATGGTGAAGTGCAGTGGCGTCGTTCTTACTACAATCCCGACAACCCAACCACATTTCAAGATGTAAATTCTTACGGGATCGAGTTGAATCCGGATAAATTGAAGCAAGGGATCATTGAATTCCAAGATGTGGATGATGGTCCCAATGGCGCCAAGCACCCGATCACGATGTCGGCGTATTTGCAAAACAAATTAGAATATGAAGGGATTGTGGTCAATTTTGGTCTGCGATATGACTATCTGGATGCTGCAACGGATGCACTTCGCAATGAAGAACGTCCGTTTGCGTTTGGGGATTCTACCAAGTTTGACGATGCCGATTTGACGGACAGCAAAGCCTACCATAAACTTAGTCCGCGTTTGGGTATCTCCTTCCCGATTACCGAACGGATGATGTTCCGCTTTAGCTACGGGAAGTTTTTCCAGCAACCCAATCTTGAAAACCTGTACGTCAATTACGATTTCTTGAGCTATAAGCTTGAGCAGGGTGGGTACTACTTCCCGATTGGGAATCCGAACCTCAAGCCGGAAGAAACCACCGCTTACGAAATCGGGTTGACTCGCCAAATTGGTGAAAATCTCCGTTTTGACGTGACCGCATACTACAAAGATATTAGCGGTTTGGTACAGGTGAAGAACCAACCGGCAAAACCGCGTAGTTTCGCCAGCTATCGCAACAGTGACTTTGGCTCGGTGAAGGGTTTTGATTTTGCCCTGAAAATGCGCCGGATTAACCATATTGCGCTGGATTTAGCGTACACGCTCTCCCAAGCGAATGGTACAGGCTCCAATACCCAATCTCAACGGAACAACGCTTGGACGGGTGAAGAACCGGCAAAATCGGTTTCCCCGTTAGATTTCGACCAACGGCATGACATTAAAGCCACGGTTGATGTTCGCTTTGGCGAAGATGAAGGTCCTGTTTGGGGCGGTATCCAACCTTTTGAAAACTTTGGTGCTAACTTCATTTTTACGGCGGCAAGCGGTACGCCATACACCCCGGTTATCGTTCATAACGAAGTCACGTTGGCCTCGGTTTCTACTGTGCCGGATGGTCCGATCAACTCCCGCCGCAAACCGTGGAGTTTTAATGTAGATGCTAAATTCACCCGTGATTTTCCGATGCCGATGGGTGATTTTCAAGTTTACCTCTGGATCGAAAACCTGTTTGATGCTCGCAACGTTGTTCGTGTGTATGAGTCTTCCGGTGACGGCGAAACGACGACATTCCTAAGTACGGAAAACGGTGAACAATTCGCAACCCGAGGACCGGATGCCGTTGAAGTTTATCAAGATAAAGAGCGGAACCCGAACAATTTTTCCAAGCCCCGTATGGTACGGTTAGGGTTGGTTTATCAATTCTAATACGGTCTTCAAGTTAGCTTGAAAACTATCACTCAAATTAAAAACTTGAAACCTCAAGTAGGAGAGTAAACATGAGAAAAACCATTGCGTTACTTCTCGTTTTAGCATTTGCTTTTAGCGGAATGAGTTATGCCGCGCCGAATGCTGGTAAAGGGATGGGTTCTCAGACCTACGCCATTGATACCGGCGGGCGCTTGAATGTTAACAATGTGGATATGTTTGTCACCAACATCGGTTCCTTCGCCTGGGATATTGAAACCGGTGATCCGGGTCTTTACTTCCCTAATGGTACGGATCGTACCGCTGTCTTTGCCTCTGGAATTTGGATTGGAGGCTTGGTGAATGGGGAAATTGAAGTCCGTGTGGCGGAATATTCTCAGGATTATACGCCGGGACACATCAGCAACGGTAATTTCGTGGAAGATAATCCGGCGTTTAAAATTTACAGCATCACCAGCGATTCGAAACCGGGTGACCCGGATTGGGAAGAATGGGTTAATGCCGCCAATACCCTCGAAGTAGGTCCCCCATTGAATGAGGATGGTACCCCCGCGCTGATCGGTGACCAAACCCTCTGGTGCGTTTACAACCTGATGGATATGAGTTTTGTGACCAATGATGCCAGTGCCCCGGCACGGACACCTTTACCGATTGAAATCCACCAAACCGCCTTTGCCTACAACCGTTCCGGTGCGTTGGGGAACGTGGTTTTCTTGAAATTACAGCTTTACAACAAAGGAGATGTGACAATCGATGATTGCTATATCTCCCTTTGGTCAGACCCCGATTTGGGTGGTGCAAGTGATGACTATGTCGGATGCGATGTGGATAAAAGCTTAGGTTATTGCTATAATGCCACAAATACGGATAACATCTATGGCTCTGAGCCTCCGTGTGTGGGTTATGACTTCTTCCAAGGTCCGTTGGTGTATATTGCCGGCGAAACCTACGAAGATGTGAATGGAAACGGTGTTTTTGATGAAGGAGATACCCCGCTCACTGAAGGGAAAGCCTTTGGTGAAGTGCATCCCGGTGCGAAAAATTTGGGTATGAGTTCCTTTAACAAATACATCAATGGTACAGACCCGCATAGTGCGCAAGAAACCTACTGGTACATGCAAGGTTTGGATGCGTCTAATAACGGTGCGCCGGTGGTGAATCCGATTACCGGTGAAGTTACCCCTTATAACTTTGAAGGTGGTGACCCGGTAACCGGTACCGGCTGGCTGGACTCTGACCCTGCCGACCGCCGTTTCATGCAAAGTACCGGTCCGTTCACCTTTGCACCGGGTGACCGTCAAGAGATCGTGGCGGCAATTGTGTTGGGTCAAGGGAAAGACCGCTTGACCAGTATTACCGCTATGCGCTACAACGACCTTTTCGCCCAGAGCGCGTTTGATGCCGATTTTGACCTCCCTTCCCCTCCCACCCGTCCGAATGTAACCGTTACGGAACTGGATCAGGAAATATTGTTAACCTGGGATAATATTTCTGAAGACCAAAATGGAGATTATCCGTTTGAAGGTTACAATATTTACCAAGGAGAAACGGTTGCCGGTCCGTGGAAACGAATTGCAACGTTTGACCTCAACAATAGTGTGGGGATTATCTTTGATAATGTGTTTGATGTGGAAACCGGGGTGGTGATCAATAAACCGGTTCAATTTGGTTCGGATTCCGGTCTGCGCCATCGCTTTTCAATTACCCAAGATTACATTCGCGGGGGTTCCTTGAAGAATTACTCTTCGTATTATTTTGCGGTGACCGCATACGCTTATGACCCGGATGTAACCCCGAAGACGTTGGAAAATTCGCCGCAAAGTGTGAAGTTTGGCACCAACTTAAATGGCGATTATGTGCCGGTAGCGGTTATACCTCATCCACAGCGTGCTGGTAATGATTTAGACCCTGCAATACCTGAAGACCCCACTGGTAGTATTGAGGTGACTTATGATCGGGTTGATGACAATCAAGCTCCAACGACAGATATCGTTGAGGTTTATGTTGTTGACCCTGTGCAAACGACAGGACATGATTATAAAATCTCATGGGAGCCTGTTGAGACCCCTCAACCTGTACCAACAAATCCAGCATATAATTATGCCTTTACTTGGAAAGTAGAAGACCTGATAACTGGCCAGACCGTCCTTCAAAACCAATGGAATAAAGATGGTGATGAAAACTATGAAGTGGTCGATGGCGTGATGGTTAAAGTTATCGGTGCCTATAAGCCCGAATTGCAAACCGTTAACTATGTCGATGTTGCGGGTGACAACGGGCGCGCTATTAGTTGGGTTAACTGGGGGGGTGCTTTCTTTGGAGGTGCTATCGATTATGGTATGAACTTCTTTGGTTCTGATTTAGACCCTGAAGTGAACCCAGAAGCTTTTGGTACGGTGCAATTGGTTTGGAAAAATGATATTGGACCCGGCGGTGAAGTTATTGGTGAGCCGGCAGGTCAGAAAATATACCGCTATGACCGTCCGGGCTATAGTTTTTCGGGTATGGCAGATTCACCTGTTGAAGCTTGGTTGACCGTTGGTGGTGAGCGTGTCCAACAGCTCAACCTTTGTATGGTAGAGTGGGTTGATAGTGGTATCTATGACGGTGTTTTCCAATTTGATTGTAGTAGTGTGGGGGGACGTGAGTACCTGTTTGTTATGGCGTCTCCATATGATGGTGATGTTGGTGGGACGTATAACGATGACAATTTTGGTTTAGAGGCGGATGTTCTGTACGCAGGATGGCTCCGTATGCGGGGTTGTTCTCGTACTATCGAAGCGGGAGATTATTTGGAATTTGTTTGGGCAAAACCGGGCAATACCAATGATACCTATCTGTTTAGCACCTCCGCGCCTGTACAAGATGACCCGGCGGTAATTAAAACCGCTCTGGATAATGTCAAAGTGGTGCCGAATCCGTATTATGCTCACTCCTCTTACGAGTTGGATACCATTACACAAGGTCGTGTGGTGAAGTTCACCAATCTGCCGCACTCGTGTAAGATTCGGATTTTTAATCTGGCGGGTGACTTGGTGCGTACCTTGGAAAAATCCGATGAAAATTCCCACTTGGATTGGAATCTATTGACCGAACGCAGCATTCCGGTCGCCAGTGGAATGTATATTTACCACGTTGAAGCCTACGAACGCGGAACACAAAAAGTGGTAGATTCCAAAGTCGGTAAGATGGCGGTCTTCATCGAAGCTGAAAAGTTGAACACCTATTAAGAATGTTCAAAGTCTAAAGTTCAAAGTTCTGATGTTTGTAAAGTGCTTTGCACTGGAAACCTTGAACCTGAAACTCAAATAATTAGGAGAAGAAAAACATGAGACCTACAAAAGTCTTGACTCTAATATTGATTGTTGGGTTGGCACTTGGTCTGACCGCAACAGATGCGCTTGCTGGCGCAGACCGTTTGGGTACCGCAGGTGTTCAACAATTGCGTATTCCCCCGACCGCTCGAGGGGCGTCTTTGGGGGGTTCGGTTGTCAGTGATGCCGCCGGTCTGGAGGCTATCTATTGGAATCCCGCCGGTTTGGCGGCCATAGAGCGCTCCGAAGCTATGCTCTCCTATTCGTCTTATATCGCGGATATGAGCTTTTACATGTTTGGCGCCGGTTTTAACACTGATTATGGTACCTTTGGATTTTCTTTTCGAGGGTTGGATGTGGGGGAAGAGATTGAAGTGACCACCGAAGCCCAACCCGATGGTACCGGGCAAAACTTTAACCCCTTTTTGATGATTGCTGGTGTGACCTATGCGAACCAGTTTACGGAACAAATTTCGGTGGGAGCGTCGGCAAGTGTGGTACATGATGAAATTCATGAAGTCTCCGGCTCGACCCTCTCCTTTGATTTTGGTATTCAATATAAAACCCCTTTTCAAGGCTTGGGTTTAGGGATTGTCTTTAAGAATTTCGGACCCGGCATGAATTATGACGGTGCCGGTCTGGAAGTTAAAGAAAAGATCACAGGTGATGACCCCGGTGCGCAGCCCCGTCCGGTGCGCTTTCAGGTGGCTACCGCTGACCAACCGACCTATGTACAATTCGGTGTCTCCTATGATGCGTGGAGTAACGATATGCACTTGGTCAAAGTCCAACCCACCTACCGGAGCAATGGCTATTCTGCCGACGAATTTACCATGGGTCTGGAGTACAGCTTTCAAAATCAATTGTTTGTCCGTACCGGCTTGATGACCGCCGATCAGGATGAATATATGAATGATTTCTCTTTTGGTGCCGGGCTAAAGCTGGGTGATTTCACCTTTGATTACGCCTACGGAAATGATGCCAATGATTTTCTGGGCACGAAAAACTGGTACACCCTGAAGTTCGCCTTCTAATCTTCCGGGTGAATTCCGTTCTGTTTTTGGGTTAAGACTTCCGGAATTATGGATCGGTTTCGGGAGTCTTAACTCTATAAGAATATATGATTTGATGAATGGGTTTATTATTCATCTTTCATTTATTTTTCACTCTTGTTAAGGAGGTTTATGTATGTTATCAAATAAAACCGTTATGTTCATGCTTGTGATCCTCTCGGCAAGCCTGCTTGCCATGACATTATTGAATGGGTGTGGGGATGATCTGAATGATTCCATTACCACATTTACCGCGCGATCTATCACAGTAGATCAGAGCAGTGCCACTTTAGTACCGGGCGATGAGTTTGAACTGCGTGCACATGCTTTTGATCAAAATGGCGACGAAATGATCTATGCCACATTCAATTGGGTTTCCAGTGACCCGAATGTAGTCACGGTAGTGGGCGAGACCGATGGTACACCGGTAGCCGGTAGTGGTGCCGTCTTGACCGCCGTTGCCGTGGGCAATGCCACGATCACCATCAGTGTAGACCCAGATTATCAGGGTGCCGCTCCGGTAACCGTTAATGTGAGTGTTGTACCCGGCATGGTAACAAATGTGGCGGTCGATACCGACCCAACCCTAGATTATGTGGATGTCAGTTGGGATGCTGTCCCCAGCACGGTCGATATTACCTATGATGTCTTCCGCTCAACGGTTGAAGGTGAGACCGGTACAGCGGTTGCCACTGGTTTAACAGAAACCAGTTACCGGGATGTTGTACCGGAAACCGGTGTGGATTATTACTACTCGGTTCAGGCAACAGGTAATGGAGCAACCGGTGATATGTCGGATGCCGCCGCCGCCAGTGCGGTCGGTGCAATTCCCGCGGATTGGTTTGATTCCTTTTATGAAGAACATGAGGCGTGGGATAATGCCTATGGTCCCGATCCCTTATTGGGCGCAGCGCATGGCTCCAATGACCCCTATGTTCGTACGGTGTATGGCACCGGCACTTATGATGATGGGTATCCCGTGGGTACCGTCATTGTGAAACGCTTGACGGACATCAATACCGGTGAAATGCCAGAAGTTGCCGGAGCGATTACCGCCATGCGAAAGCGGAGTGATGGATACTATCCCGATAATGGCAACTGGGAATGGTTCATGCGCGCAGAAGATGGCTCCTACATGAGCGGTGGTAACTTAGGCGATGGCATGTGTAACAACTGTCACGCCGGCGCCGGTGAAAGCTATGTTTTTGATCATTCATCGGGTGTTGAAGAATTCTTCGCCAGTAATCTGGATTTTGCCGGTTATGATAGCTGGACCAAAATCGATTATACCGTTTATCCCACGGCTTTTGCGGAATTGGGTGGTTTTGCGCACTCCCCTGACAGCAACCATGTGCGTGGCGTGTACACCAATGAGGTGGAAGGATTAGGTCAATTAGTCGTGAAAGAAGTCTTTTCGTGGGATGCAGACAACAACAAAGTTGTCAATGGCATCACCGCAATGGCAAAACGAGGTGGCGACTTCAATGCGAGTAATAGCAACTGGGAATGGTTCTTCTTGGATGCTACTGACGGTACGATTATGCAACGAATGGGTGAAGAGGCTGGTTGTAACGGCTGTCATGCCGCCGCACCCAATGATTACATTTTTGACCACCCCGCAGAATATGTTGTCGATGACCCGATGGCGATGTTTGAAGATGCGCATACCCATCTGCCGCTCTGGGCGAGCAATATCGGTACAGACCCCTTCTTGCAAGGCGCTCATGGGGATAGTACGGAATATCAACGCGATATTTATAAATGGCAACCGGCGGCTCTTCCGGAAGATGGTGCTTATCCGATTGGAACGATCATTGTTAAGCGGTTAACCCATCCCGATACGGGTGATATGCCCGATAGTCCCGGTGCGATTACTGCCATGGTCAAACGAGGCGATGATTTTAATTCCGAGAATGGCAATTGGGAATGGTTCATGCGCGGTGCTGACGGTACGTATGTTCGTGGTGGCGCAGAAATGGGCTGTAATGGCTGCCACGCCAATGCTACCGGTGAAAATGGTACCGATTACGTTTTTACGCAGCCGGGTGAATAAATCCGATACCATCCTAACCGGATGAGTTACAAAAAACCCCATCATCACAATATGATGATGGGGTTTTTCGCTGCCGGTGGGGCAGGTTCATGATGAGGTCACTGAACCCGGTGGATTCACCGGTAGTGTGAAAAAAAAGACCGACCCTTTACCAACTTCACTTTCAACCCAGATTTTGCCATGATGCGCCTCTATGGCAAGTTTGCAAAAGGTGAGCCCTAACCCAGAGGAATATTTTTCGCCTTGAGTGCGTTGGGTTTTTAATTGTCCGAATTTCTCGAAAATCGTACTAAAATATTCTTTGGGGATTCCCCGACCTTGATCCGCTACCGAGACACAAATCTCATTTTCTTCAAATAATTGCGCCCGGATGATTACCGTGGAGTTTTCTTCCGAAAATTTGATCGCATTGCCGATTAAATTAACCAGTGTGCGCATAATCTTTTCATGGTCCATCGGAATTGCCGGTAAATGGGGATTGACATGGACCTGAATCTCAATCTGGGCATTACGGGCAGTGCCAATCACTTGAGCGACGGCGGCATCGATGACATCACCGATGAAATTGGTCTCCACGTCTAATGTCATTTTGCCTTCTTCAAACTTGGTTACATCCAGCAAATCATTGATCATCTTGAGGAGCCATTGGCTGCTTTCCACAGCGCGATCAAGGCAATCTCGCGCATCATCCGAAATATCACCTGCCATCCCCGAAAGGACAATGTCCAGATAGCCGAGAACCGATGTTAGCGGGGTGCGGAGATCATGGACGACCATATTGACCAAATCGTCTTTCATTTTATCCAGCCGTTTTAACTGTTGATTTTTGCTCTTTAGGCTGGTAAATAGGGTGGCATTATCAATAGCGATTGCACTTTGGTTGGCAATCACCTGACAGAATTCAATATCATCTTTTTCAAACGGGGTACCGGTGCGCCGCCCTTTGAGCGTGATGACACCAATATTCTGTTGGCGCACTCTTAGCGGCAATACGAGGGTGGTTTCGTTGGAATCCACTTCTTCTTCATACCGTTCGCCATCCGCCACAATATTGATTTTATTGGTCTTATGAATGACCACCGGTTTGTGAGTTTTTAGTGCCTCCACAAGCTCCGGATATTGGTCCAACGAGATAATAGACCCCAAATAACGCGGGTTTCGTTTTTGCTTATTGTAAGCCGCACGGATATGACCACGAGTTTGACTCCGATCCACTGAAATCAATGTGGCTTGTTCCACCCGCATCAATTCCACTAATTTGGAGATGGTGATCTGGAGTACCTGATTTAAATCCAATGTGGAACTAATGGTTGTTGAAATTTCATTGATGGTCTCTAATTTTTCAATTTTGCGGTCAGAATATGTTTTTGCCGCCACAAGTGTGCGTTTTTCTTCATCTAACCGGCGGTGGACTTCCCGGCTCCGTATCAGATTTTCCACCCGTGCAACCAATTCCTTTGTATCTATCGGTTTTGTCAGATAATCATCTGCGCCGGTTGAGAGTCCGGCAATTTTATCCTGTACGCTTGTTTTTTTCGCTGTCAGTATCGCCACGGGGATGTGTTGCGTTTCGGGGTTTTCTTTCAGCTTTTTTGTGGCTTCAATCCCATCCATGCGCGGCATCATTACATCCATCAAAATGACATCCACGTCGGGTGTGACACGCTCCAAGGCTTCGATTCCATCGGTCGCCGTCAAAACCGTGTGCCCCCCTTGTTCCAGCAAATAGGTCAATAGACTAATGTTTGTTGGTGTGTCATCTACAACAAGTATTTTTGCCATATTACTTCTTTATTATGAATCGGTTAGAGAGATAATTGCGTGTGAGATTATCTTAACCGAAAACACCGGTAATGTCAACAGGATTTATGACATCTCATATTCATATTATAAATAGGTTAATAAAATGTGGCTCTTCCATGATTTTGGTGGGGGTTGCTCTTGCCCCGTGTTTAATGTAAGGCTCAAAAAAAATTTAACTCTCTGATATACCAACAACTAGGGGTTATTACTTCACCTGATACTAAAATTTTGAAATTGACGTACTATATATGGTATGTTATAATCGATCCCACTACAATATCATGTTAATGATGGAGGAGCTATCGTATGAAATGTCCCTTCTGCGGCGGTACTGAAAATCGGGTTGTGGACTCCCGATCTAGCAAAGATGACATGGCCGTTCGTCGCCGGCGTGAATGCACCCATTGTAGCCAACGCTTTACCACATACGAATATATTGAGGATACCCCTCTCAAGTTGATCAAGCGGGATGGACGCCGCGAACCCTTTGATCGACAAAAGTTGTTGCGGGCAATTTCCATCGCCTGTGGTAAACGACCGGTGGCAACCGCGGACATTGAACGGTTGGTAGAGTCGATTGAAAATGACCTGAAGCAACTTGACCGGGGAGAAATCCCCTCAACCCACGTAGGCGAAGCCGTGATGAACCGCTTAAAAGAGTTAGATGAAGTCGCGTATATCCGGTTTGCGTCTGTTTACCGCTCGTTTCGGGATACCAAGGAATTCTTCAATGAATTAGAAAAGCTACTTTCCCAGCAAAAAACACGACATGCTCCGGAATTTCAAGAATAAGTTAATTTACCATGTTAACCCGGTCACTTTTCACGTTTAGGAGGTTCATTGGAATGACAGTGCCCATGGATACCTGTAACACCGCAAATGTGCGAAATGTACTCAATGAAGTGGGGGAAAAAATTTTTTTAGACCGCTACGCCTTGAAAGATGTTGCGAAGCGCACCCTTCAAGTGGATGATACCGTCATTGTTTGTACGGATTTGAAAACCCGGCAACGGGAAATCGGAGTAGCTCGCGGCTTGAATAACGGTCATGTGGAAGTTGAACTCCGAGATGGCTCCCGAGTAACCGTTCAACGGGAGCATGTGGATAAACCGCTGGAACTCAACCCCGCCGAGATGATCCAACGCGTTGCCCGCGGAATTGCCGCCATCGAAAAAACGGCAGATCAGCGGGAGGAGTGGCAGCAAAAGTTTGAATGGTTAATGACGGATTGGAAATTTGTGCCCGGTGGACGCATTTTAGCGGCGGCGGGCAGTGACCAACAGCTTACGTTCTATAATTGTTACGTGATTCCTAGCCCGAAGGACTCCCGGCATGGCATTATTGAAACCCTAGAACACATGGCGGAAATTATGAGCCGGGGAGGTGGTGTGGGGATTAACGTCTCCAGCCTGCGCCCGCGCCATGCGTATGTAAAAGGTGTTAACGGGCGTTCCAGTGGCGCCGTCAGTTGGGGGGGCTTGTATAGCTTTGTGACCGGTTTGATCGAGCAAGGCGGCTCGCGGCGCGGTGCCTTGATGCTCATCTGCAATGTTTGGCACCCCGATGTGATCGAATTCATTCATAGTAAAAAGAAGATGGGCCAGATTACAAACGCCAATATCTCCGTCGGCATTACGGATGATTTTATGGAAGCCGTTAAACAAGATGCCGATTGGGATTTGATCTTCCCCGACACCAGTGACCCCGATTATGATGACCAGTGGGATGGTAATCTGGAGGCGTGGCGGTGTGCCGGAAAACCCGTTATTACCTACAAAACCGTAAAAGCCCGGGAATTGTGGCACCAAATTATTGAAAGTGCTTGGGCAAGTGCTGAACCGGGTGTCTTCTTTGTTGAACGCTATAATAAAATGAGTAATTCATGGTATTTTGCGCCGATCCTTTGTACCAACCCGTGTGGCGAGCAGGGATTGCCCGCCTGGGGGGTCTGCAATTTAGGTGCGATTAACTTGGCAAAAATGGTCAAAAATGGTCAGGTGGATTGGGATACCTTGGGCAAGTGTGTCCACTACGCGGTTCATTTTTTAGATAATGTCATTGATGCGACACCCTATTTCTTTGAGCAAAACAAAAATCAACAACTGGGTGAGCGTCGAATCGGTATGGGGACGATGGGTCTCGGCGAGATGCTGATCCGGTTAGGAATTCGCTACGGGAGCGATGAGTCCGTGCAATTTTTGGATACGTTGTACGAGTTCATCGCGTCTGAAGCATATCTGACCTCGGTCGAGTTGGCAAAGGAAAAAGGTGCTTTTCCAAAATTTGAGGCAGAAAAGTTCCTGCAATCCGGTTACATGCAACACATGTCAGAACGGGTGCGCCAAGCGGTTCGGGAACACGGCATTCGCAATGTTACGCTGTTAACCCAAGCGCCCAATGGCACCACCGGTACAATGGTCAACACCAGTACCGGCATTGAACCCTACTATTACTGGACTTACTACCGGAAGAGTCGCTTAGGCTTGCATGAAGAAACGGTGAGTGTCCTGAAAGAATGGCAGGAGGAACATCCGGGGGAAAACCTGCCCGATTATTTTGTTACCGCAATGGATTTGACCCCAGAAGACCATGTGAAGGTGCAAGCCGCGATTCAGCGCTGGGTTGACTCCTCCATCTCCAAAACCTGCAACGTACCGAATTCCTACACCGTCGAGCAGACGGGAAAATTGTACGAACTGATGTACAACCTTGGTTGTAAAGGGGGCACCATCTACCGCGATGGCTCGCGGGATGAGCAAGTACTAAATCTCAAAGAAGATGACAAAAAGAAGGTGAGTGACGTGCCGGAGGATGCGACTTCATCGGAACCCCGCCGTAAATTACGACCGGCTCCCCGCATGCGGCGTGGCGTAACCATGAGCAAACATACCCCCGCCGGTACGGCACATATCACAATGAATGATGATGATCAGGGTGAACCTTTTGAAGTGTTTGTCGAAATTGGCAAAGGCGGGAGCGACCTCAAAGCGATGTCCGAAGCGCTCGGGCGGATGATTTCGCTTGCTCTCCGCATTGAATCCGGATTGACGCCGATTGAACGTGTGGAAGAGGTTGTCAACCAATTGAAGGGTATTGGGGGCGCCAGTTCAGTCGGGTTTGGTAAAAATCGGGTTCTCTCTCTACCGGATGCCGTGGCGAAAGCACTCGAAACTCGCTACCACCTCACGGATGGCGACCATGACGCGGAAGAAACGGCAGTACAAACCTATCTGCCGCTCAATGGCAAAAAGCCTCCAGCGGATATTTGCCCCTCTTGCGGTCAAACCTCATTGATCCGGGAGGAAGGTTGTTGCCACTGTCATTCGTGCGGCTATTCTCAGTGTTAAATCGATTCACGATATGGAAAACACAAAAGCGAGAGGTTCTTTTCTGCCTCTCGCTTTTTTTGTGGAATCATGACGGGTTAATGGGATGTACAGGTTACGGGTCTTGCCACATCCCGTGCGCTTTAATCAGATCGATCAACGCCTGATCGGCTTGTTCGGTGGGGATATTGGTTTTGACCTTTTCTTTACCCACATAAAGGTCAATCTTGCCCACGCCCGATCCCACATAGCCAAAATCCGCGTCCGCCATCTCACCGGGACCGTTCACAATACAGCCCATAATGGCAATCTTGACTCCCTTAAGATGGCTGGTCTGGCTTTTGATTCGGGCAGTGGTCTCTTGCAAGTCAAAAAGCGTGCGCCCGCAAGAGGGGCAGGAGATAAATTCCGTCTTGCTGATGCGCACCCGTGCTGCTTGTAAAATTGTAAACGCTACCTGAGTGTAGGTTTTTGCGCTCCACGTGTCACATTCCATCATAATCGCATCGCCAATACCGTCACACAGCAGTGACCCGAACTCGGTTGCCGCCTGACTGACCGGCTCTAAATTCGTATTGCGATGCCGGAAACAGAGAACGAGCGGTGCATCTAGGGGCAACTGTGCCAGTGCCCGGTAATTCCCCACTTGATAATCAAACGGCTGGGTGCCATCTTCGGGATAAATGGAGACCACATGCGGCAGACCATATTCCCGGCAAAACGCATGGAGTACCTGAATTTGATCCAACAATAGGCGAAGATCACGACCTTCTACAAAGGGAAATGCCAGATGGAGTGCCGTATGGTAATCTTCAAAATCCGCTTGCATCCCCAACAGTGCCGCTTCAATTGCCTCCGTATCGTACACCACATGATACAGTTCCGCCACTTCTGGGATGATGTGCGTCCAATCATCAAAATGGGTGGTTTTGGCAGATAGGGGTAGGTCAATACCCTCCTCATGCAACCAATCGACCAATTTTGGCAACTGATCTACATTCTCGCGTGTCACGTCTAACCGGAGTATATCGGCGTGGGGGGCGCCCTCTGTTCCGCTGGATTGCCCGATCACGTTAAGACCGGTCACTCCGGTAATTTCTCGAATTTGCCGTTTTGCCGCCTTGAGATCATCCAGTGAAATGAGCGGGGAATAGACCCGTACCAACTGCTCCCCACCGAGCGTAAATTTGCCGGTAGAGACCCCAACGGTTGGGCGGCGTTCATACTGGTAAGGGTTGAATTGCCATGTGCCGGGGGTTTGCTGGACTTCGATTGGCGGGGGAGCGGTCTGTCTGTTGGTTTGTGCCATCAACTGGTTGTACTTGGCAGCAATCTCCCGCGCCGGTTGGATTTCAAATTCGGGTTCTTCCGTCAGGCTGACACGGATGGTATCGCCGATCCCATCTTCCAGCAAAGAACCGATCCCCACTGCCGATTTGATGCGCCCATCCATGCCATCACCGGCTTCCGTTACGCCCAGATGAAACGGATAATCCATGTTTTCTGCCCGCATTCGGGCGGCAAGGAGCCGGTATGCTTGAATCATTACTTGCGGATTGCTGGACTTCATGGATAAAATCAGATCGTGGTAATCATTTTTGATGCAAATTCGCACAAATT
The DNA here is from genome assembly GCA_003697105.1 of Gemmatimonadota bacterium. GTDB lineage: Bacteria > 4572-55 > 4572-55 > J002 > J002 > J002. The sequence goes on from RFFQ01000191.1 coordinate 35,244, forward strand.
CTAGGGCAGATTCCACCATGCCGAGTGGCGTATCACCATACCGGTTCATGATCCGGTCTGAGAGTGAGCCATGATTGGTGCCGATACGCATGGCTCGTCCCAATCGCTTGCATTTTTCCACCAAGGGGGTAAATTTATCTTCGATGCGGGCGAGTTCGGCGTCATATTCCGCATCCGTATATTCCCGCACGGCAAACTTCTTTTTATCGGCGTAATTACCGGGGTTGATGCGGACTTTTTCCACAAAATCGGCAGCAATCATCGCCGCTTTCGGGGTAAAATGGATGTCCGCCACCAAAGGGACGTTACAACCGCGCCGGATGAGTTCATTTTTGATAGACTCCAGATTTTGAGCGTCTTTGTTGCTGGGCGCGGTGATGCGCACAATCTGGCAACCGGCTTCCACCAGCCGTAAGGTTTGTTCGACCGTGCCCTTCGTATCCATCGTGTTGGTGGTGGTCATGGATTGGATTACAATCGGGTGATCGCCGCCAACGGGCACATCCCCGACCCTCACCACACGGGTTTTGCGCCGGATTGGACGGTACCGGTTTAAAGTATAATCTTCTGGATAAAGCGTTGGGTTCATGGTGTTGTTATCCTGATCTGAAAGCGGTAAAAGAGGGATGCCATTTAATTAAGCAAATCTTTCATGGAACGGTGCTAGCGTGATGGTGGTGCGCATCATGATGGGTGCTCTATTTCACTCAAAATGCGCTCCAGTGCCATGCTACGGGATGCCTTCAGCAAAATCAAATCCTCTGGTGTGGCGATGTCAACCAAAATTTTTGCCGCTTCGGTAGCGGTACCAACGCAGAATACATGTTGGGAGGGTATGCCCGCCGCTAACGCACCTTGGGCGATCTGCCGGGCGAGTGCACCGACACCCACCAACCGGTCGATCTTCAGTTGTGCTACCTGTTCCCCGACCTCATAGTGAAAGCGAGGGGCGGCATCTCCCAGTTCCAACATATCTCCCAAAACGGCGATACGCTTACCCCGCACTGGTGTGATATGGAGCATCGCTAGTGAAACTCGCATGGAATCCGGGTTGGCGTTATAAGCATCGTTGATGAAGTTCAGCCCGCCGGCATGCTCCGGTTGAAAACGCATCTTTGCGGGCTGAAATTGGGAAAATCCGGCTTGAATGTGTTCGGGTGACAGCCCAAATTGGAGACCTACCGCCGCGGCGACTAAGGCATTGTAAATCATGTGCAATCCACCTTGGTTGATCTCAAATGACGCGCAAAGAGGGGACAACCCTTTTGAGCGATACTCCACCCGAAACGTACTTTTTTCCGGTTTAAGTTGGTACTCCACAACTCGTACATCTGCCCGGGTGGTAATTCCAAATGTGATAATTTTAGCCTTTGTTTTCCCTATTTTGCCCATCACTTCGGGATCGTCGCTATTCAACAGTGCCAGATGCTCCGGTTTAAGGGCTTGAATTACCTCACTTTTCGCCTCGGCAATGCGTTCTTTTGTCCCGAAGAATTCGATATGCGCCGTTCCGACATTGGTGATGATGCCCACGGTGGGTTGGGCGATGGTACAGAGTTCAGCCAGTTCCCCGAAGTGGTTCATGCCCATTTCGATAACGGCGATTTCGTGTGTCGGACGGAGCTTGAGCAGGGTCAGGGGGACTCCAAAATGGTTATTGAGGTTGCCCTCATTTTTCAGAACACGGTATTGTTGGCTCAGCACTGCCGCGATCAGGTCTTTGGTGGTCGTTTTGCCATTGGACCCGGTGATTGCGATCACCGGAATATTGAATTGTTCGCGGTGGAGTCGTGCTAGGTCTTGCAAGCTGCGCCGGGTATCTTCAACAATGATCCGCGGTACCTCCGGGGTGGTGTGTTGATTCGCCCATGTTTGATCCACCAAAACTGCTTTTGCCCCAGCCGCTAACGCTTGCGGTATAAAATCGTGCCCGTCAAATTGCTCACCGCGAATGGCGATGAACAGATCGCCCGGTTGCACCTGGCGCGAATCAATGGTCACCTGATTTATTCGCTTGAGTAACTCCCGAAATTCATCTTTCATGCTTCATCTTTCCATACAAACAGTACCCCGCTATTGGGGAAAATCCACTCATTCGGCGGTAATTCCACCCGAAAACAGCCCGGCGCATCGTGTTTGTGGGGGTATTTATCTTTACCGGCAAAAAAACTAAATGCCTGCATTTCTTTTCGCTCGGATGCGGGATAGCGTAGCGTCAGGGACATGCCCTGAACCGGGTGTACCAGATAAACCGGAAAATAGACGCAGGGCTGATGGTAATCGAGTTCGGTTTCAATACAAAATTCTACCCGCTGTCCTATTTTTTCTGCCAATTGCGGGTGGGTGTAGGTCACCATTTTGGTTTGAGGGGTAACCTCTTCCCGTATGGCTTCAAGTTGAAGGTTATCGATTTGCACTCGTAAAATCCGAAAATCATCCGGTGAGAGCACCTTACCGGTTTGGGGAAGTAACTCCCGGTATTCGCAATCTGGCAGTTCAAATAACCGGGTCAGGCTTGGCGTATCTGTGGCGCAAGCGATGCTGAAAGACGGATGATTTAGCACTTTTTGATATTCAATGCGGGTGCGGATGGGATATACCGGATCCGCGGCGGGCGGCAAGGTGATTTCATAGCGAAAATTTGTCCGGAAGTCAAGGGGTGTTGTGGCTTGTCCGAACAAGACCTGTAATAAGCTTTGATAGATGGCAGACCCCAATTCCTCATTCAGACGAACTTGCAACACATTTTCCAGCATGTGGTTCAGTTCGGTTGTCGAAAAAAGCTGGTGTACTTGGTCTGCCGGACGGTTTTTCAGATGAGCGACGGTTTCGACCGTTTGATCTGTCCGGTAAACACGCGGCGCACGCCGTCCCACCGCACACAAGACCTCATAATTGATGGAATGGGTTGCATTGGCAAGCTCTTCAACAGGGATGTTCTGGTTGCCTTGTTGTCCGATCAACACCACTTCATCCCCCACCTGCACCTGTGGTATATGAGAAATATCCACCAGCATCATATCCATTGTGACCCGTCCCACAATGGGTGCCCGTTGTCCTCGGACCAATACCTCACCCCGGTTGGAGAGTTGGATAGGGTAGCCGTCGCCATATCCAACCGGCAATACGGCAATTGGGGTTGCCTTTTTGACGGTGTACGTGCGGCTATAGCTGATGGTCTCCCCTGCGGGAATGGTCTTGATCTGCACGATTTGCGTTTTAAATGTCATTACCGGTTCTACCGAAATGGCTGATTTCAGGGCTTCCCCGGGATAATGCCCGTAGCTGAGCAACCCTGACCGGACAAGATTAAAATGAGCCGAAGGATAAAACACGATGCCGCCGCTATTTGCCATGTGAATCCGTGAAAAATGGATGTTATCCTGCCGGAGTTGATCGAGTAATTGGGAAAATCGATCAATTTGGTGGTAGCAAAACGGGTCATCGGGGATTTCAGAGGTGGGAAAATGGGTAAAGATACCATCAAAAATCAGATGGCGGTACGTTGACATCTGCTGAATTGCCTGCCGTGCTTCCGTGAACATAACCCCAGAGCGCCCCATGCCGGTATCCACCTCAATATGGATGGGGCATCTTTTGCCTGCCTGCTTTGCCGCATCGTTGAGTTTTCCGGCAAAATCCACATCCGAAACAGAGGCAATGAACCCGTACTCGACAATGAGGGGGATTTCCGGTTCGGCGGCGGGTCCCATCAGGAGAAGGGGTACCCGGATACCGTGCCGGTATAAATGAAGGGCTTCATCCACATTGGCGATGCCAAGTAGAGAAGCCCCATTTTGGATGGCGACTTTAGCGATTTCCGCCGCGCCATGCCCGTAAGCATCTGCTTTAACCACTTGCAACAGTTCCACGCCGGGTTTCAGCTTTGCCCGAATCGCGTTCAAATTTTGAGCAAACGTTTTCAGGTGAATTTCCGCCCAACTGCGATGAAACGGTACGCGGTTCATTGTGGATCATCATTTGAATCAGAAGCGGGGTCGCTTTCCAGACCGAAAATCTGATTGAACTCGATCACGTATTCATCATATTTTTGGGCGTAATCTTTCCAATCGATCTGTTTCATTTTGTCGGATTGCGGTACCTTGTCGTACGGAATCTTACCATCTAAGGATGGCACGGATTTCCGTGCGGAGTATGCGCCGACAATCGCTTGGAACAACGTTTGACCTTCCAGAGAGAGCATATAATCCATGAATAATTTGGCACAATTGGGGTGAGGGGCTTGGGCCGTGATGGCAATCGGGCAAGGTTGCATCGGCACACCATCTTCGGGCCACACACCGCGCAAGCCTTCTCCTTTTTTGATGGTTTGATCCCATACGTTATAGCCCAAACTGGTGGCATCCAACAAAATTTTGCCACTGAGCAACATTTTCACCCGGTCGCCGGCTTTACCGACCACAATCGGGTTTAGCTCGGCGATTTTTTCCCAGAATTGGTACTCTTCGCCGTATAAATTCCGAAGATAGTAATATTGGGCGTAAGCGGTGCCGGCTTTGCTGATGTCGCCGATGGCAATTTTACCTTTCCAGCGTTCCCCGTCTTCGATTAAATCCAACCAGCGTTTGGGGGCGTCTTCGGAGGCAATTTCCTGTGTCGGGTAGGCAATACAAATCGAAATGGTACGTAAACTACACCAATAGCCGGTATCCTTTTCGCCGGGAGGGAAATAGGCGTATTCTGGGGAGTTGTAGTACATCAGATAATCTTTATCGCGGAATTCCAAAAACATGGCAAATTCTGCGGTGTGGAGAACGTCCACTTTGACATCACCGGCTTCAACTTCCTCCAGAAATTTTTCTTTCACACTCAGCGAACCCGTGCGGTACAACTCCGTTTGGATAAACGGGTATTTTTCTTCAAATTCGTATAACATCCGTTGGGAGGCATCTTTGGGGCTGGAGGTGTACCAGACCAACTTCCCTTCTTGCTTTGCTGCTTCAATAATCGCCTGATGATCTTGAGCATACCCCCCCTGCCAAATTCCCCCGATTAATATAAAGCCGATGATCCACCAACGATAATTCATCGATGTTCTCCTAATTTCAGTTGTGTAAATAAGGTTCAGATGCGATGAGTCCTCCACCGATAACAACATCCGCTTGATAAAACACGGCGGATTGTCCCGGGGTGATTGCCCGTTGCGGTGTCTCAAACACGACGCGGGCGCGATGTGCATCTAATGGGTATAGTGTTGCCTGATCACCGTGATGGCGGTACCGAATTTTAGCGGTCACTGTCAGGGGCTTTTCAAGGGTCTTGATGCTGATCCAATTTGTGCGTTCTACAACCAGTTCTTTCTGATAAAGGGCATCATCATCGGCGACGACAACCACGTTGTTTTGGGGGTCGATCCGTTTGACATACACCGGACGACCCACCGCCAATTTCAAGCCTTTACGTTGCCCGATGGTATAAAGCGGTGTGCCTTCGTGCATACCGAGTACGTTGCCGGCTTCATCCTGAATTTCTCCCGGTTGAAGTCGATCCCCTAACTGCCGTTTCAGAAAGCCACGGGTATCATTGTCTGGGATGAAGCAAATTTCCTGACTTTCCGGTTTGGTTGCCGTCCGAAAGCCATATTTGCGGGCAAGGTGGCGTACTTCCGGTTTGGTTAATTCTCCAAGGGGCAACACGGTGTGGGCCAACTGTTCTTGGGAGGTATCCCACAAAAAGTAGGTTTGGTCCTTGTGTTCGTCTCGCCCTTTGAGGAGTTCCCAACGTCCACTGACCTCATTATAACGAATCCGGGCATAATGTCCGGTAGCCACCTTGTCATAGCCGGCTTGTCGGGCGCGGATCAGCAAATCCCAGAATTTGAGCTGGCTGTTACAGATCACACAAGGGTTGGGCGTTCGCCCCGCAGCATATTCATTCACAAAATTATCGATCACGGTGCTTTGGAAGGTTTCTACTTCATCAATCACATGATGCCGGATGCCCAATTGGCGGCAAACCGACTTGGCGTCATTGATGGAGTCAATCGAGCAACAACTCTTCTCGGTCGTTTCGATGCTACCGTAGCAGAAGGTCTTCATGGTCATGCCGAGGACATCATAGCCTTGTTCAACGAGCAAAGCTGCTGCCACGCAACTATCAACCCCGCCGCTCATCGCGACGACAATACTTCGTTTTGTCATGGTTTTCCTTAAAAATAGGCGTCTTCCGTTTCTTTATCAAATAGATGAATTTTGGCGAGATCGATGACCACCTCAATTTGATCATCTGGGTTGACTTGACAATCGCCGTTGACTTGAGCTAAAAAGCGACGCTCCCCGGCGAATAAGTCCAGAAATTTATCGGAACCAATCGGTTCCACAATATCGACGGTGACCGAAATCGGGTTGCTGAGGTTGGGGTTTTGCCCCAGCCGGCGGTTCGCCAGCCCGTGCTCCAACTCATTTTTTTCAAAAATATTTTCGGGACGTAACCCTAAAATTACCGGCTTCCCAACCGCTTTTTCCGGTATTTTTTGTTGCATTTCTGCATTAAACTCGATGCGGAAATCGGTCATATCCAAAACGAGTTTCCCGTCGTCCTGTACCACCGTTGTTTCCACAAAATTCATGGGTGGGCTGCCAATAAAACCGCCTACGAATTTATTTTGGGGGTGATGATAGACCTCATCGGGCGACCCCACCTGCTGAATGACGCCCCGATTTAAAATGACCACCTTTGTGCTGAGCGTCATGGCTTCGATCTGGTCATGGGTGACATAAATCATGGTTGCTTTGACCCGCTTATGAATCCGTTTGAGTTCCGTGCGCATTTGTAAGCGGAGCTTGGCATCCAAATTGGAAAGCGGTTCGTCCATCAAATAGACTTGCGGTTGTAGTGCCAGTGCCCGTGCCACGGCGACCCGCTGCCGCTGGCCGCCGGAGAGTGCTGCCGGAGAGCGATCTTTTAGGGATTCCATTTGCACCATGGCGAGTGCTTCATCCACCCGAGCCGCGATTTCATGCTTGGGGTATTTTTGGATTTCCAGACCAAATGCCACATTTTTCCAGACATTCATGTGCGGGAAAAGGGCATAATCCTGAAACACCATCGCGATACCTCTCCGCTGGGGGTCTAAACGGGTGACATCTTTCCCCCCAATCCGAATCGTGCCGGAAGTGGGTTCAGAAAGCCCGGCAATCATGCGCAAAATGGTGGTTTTCCCGCAACCAGAAGGTCCCACCAAGGTCACAAAATCGCCATCATCAATCTCTAGCGAAACATCGTTGGTGGCTCGAACGTCATCAAATTCTTTGACTAAATGGTGTAACGATACACTTGCCATGTGTGCCTTCCCCGGCGAAATGTTAAAATTAAGCTAAGTTATTCACTTTAGCTGAAGTATATCAGATAGAAGATGGAAAATCAAGATTTAACTGTACGGAAAATCCGGCGGTTACTACGTGTGAGAGAATGCCGGACGGGCAACTTTGTTCCCGCTCCCTTTCCGGTTGAAGATTTTTGCCCCGCTGATCTCAAACCCGGCGCGATAGTACATTCTTTTTGCTTGATTGAGCCAAAACGGTAATGACTTTTGATCTGCTTGTTTCTGTCGTGCCAGATCAACTTCCTTCCAGATCAGTTTTTCTGCAAATTTGTAAAATGTAGCGTTGTAACGTCCTTCAAATGAATAGCGGGTATCGCCCGGTGCAGGCTCGATCAGTCGGTCTTTGACATCCTCGTAAAATGGCGTGCCTTTGATGGGGTAGGCGAGGCTGATAAAGATTTTATCCGGCATGGTGCGGCGCAACATGTGGATGGTTGCCAACACATCTTCTTTTTCTTCGCCGAGATAGCCCAGCATAATGAAGGTGCTAAATTTAACCCCATGACGGCGTAGCACCTCAACCGCACGATACACCTGCTCCAATTTATAATCACGCATCATGGCTTTAATGACCTTTTCCGAACCACTTTCCGCTCCTAGGTGAATTTGATCACAGCCGATAGATTTCATGGCTTCGATTAGCTCGTCATCGATGTTATTGACCCGTCCAATGCACTCAAATGGGAAGTAGAGGTTGTTTTGGTGCATCTGTTCGACAAATTGGAGTACCCATTTTTTGTTGATAGTGAACACATCATCCACAAACCATAAGCGATCCGGGTTGAACGTCTGTTTGACCTGTTTAATTTCCTCTACGACATTTTCCGGCGAGCGATGCCGGAACGTGCGCCCGAAGACATTCTTTGCACACCACCGGCAGCGGTACGGGCAGCCTCGCGCGGTGGAAACGGAAATCACGGTGTACCCATGATGTTTTTTCCACGTATCCAGATAGGCTTGCATGTCCAGCCGGTCTCGCTTGGGGTAGGGCAGGGTATCCACATCTTCAATTTGTGCCCGTGGCGGGTTGGTGATGATCTGACCCTCTCGTTGGAAGATCACACCGTCAATCTGGTCTAAGGGTTTGGCATGAGGCGCCCCCCGGAAATGATCCATCAGTTCGAGACACGTGATTTCGCCCTCGCCTTCCACCACCGCATCCGTGCCGGCGGCAAAGTAATGAGCGGCATATTGCGCAGGGTCGGGTCCTCCGGCGATCACAACGCAACCCAATTCTTTTGCTTTTTTGGCGATATTTAAGGCGGTCTTACGGGTAGTGGTATGCCCGTAAATCCCAATTACTTTTGGTTTAAGTCGTTCTATTGTGCGGTAGCAATCGGTTTCATCCTCGTAGAACGTACCATCAAAAATATCGACGCGATAATTGCTTTCCCGTTCCAGATAAGCGGCGATATACTGCAACCCCAAGGGCGGGTAAGGGCGCATGATATGGCGTTCATGGGGGTCTTGCTTGAGAAAATAGGTGTGTATCAACAGTAAATCTAACATGGATGTGACGTTCTCCAGCGGTTTGGGGTTATCCCACGCGGTGGGGTAATTTTAGGGGTTGGTTTCATACGCCATCATTTTGTTGACCCGGCGTTCATGCCGTCCCCCTTCAAACTCTGCCGTAAACCACGCTTCCACAATATCGAGTGCGACATGTTTCTCTAAAATGCGTTCCCCGAGGCACAGTACATTGGCATTGTTATGTTGGCGGGAAAGTTCTGCCATCTGGCGGCTAGTACACAATGCCGCCCGGATACCCCGCACCTTGTTCGCCATGATCGACATTCCAATCCCGGTGCCGCAGATCAAAATGCCGCGATCATGGTTGCCATCGCGGACACTTTCGGCCACTTGGCGGGCGTAATCGGGATAATCCGTACTTTCGGTGCTATGTGTCCCAAAATCGGTGACGTCAATGTTTCGTTCGACCAACATGGCTTTGATCGTTTCTTTCAGGTGATACCCGCCGTGATCGCTCCCAATCGCCACTTTCATGCGCTATCTCCATTGTGAGGGCTACCATTTCCATTCGTATGACCATTTTTGTTTAATTTACGTTCATATTCCTTAAAAATCTGACGAACCCGTTCGCGCGTCAGACCAAACATATCTCCGACCGCTTGAAGCGTGTAATTTCCGCTCCGCATCCGTTCGTAAATTTCACGATCCCGAGCTTGGCGGCGCTTTCCGGCTAATCGAAAATGGATATTATATTTTTCCCGATTTTTTTGAATGGTGCCGGCATGGACACCCAGTAATTCCGCGATTTCGGCGTCGGTCATGTAGTTTTGCTCCCGTTTTTCGCGTAAAAATGATTCTAAGTCTGTACCAAATTTTTCCCGAACAAGCCGTTCGGTTCGGGACCCTTTACGTACATATCGCTTTTTCTTACCGTTGCTTTTCATACTACAAACAACCTCCTTGAATCAATTTTGTAAACGACTAATTTTTTCAAGTTGAGACCGGACAAATGGATTTGTTTCCATTTGCTCCAGTGTATTTAAGTGCGCTTTCACGGATGGATCCTCCGTGTATGGTGCCAGCGCATCGACAGCGAATCCCCGGATAAAGGGGTCTTCGGCTTCTAAAAAATGAAAAATAACCAGCAGGTGATCTGGCAGGCCGGTCGCTTTCAGGACTTCAATTAAATAAGAGCGGGTGACGGGGTCTGATGCCGGGTTTTGTAATGCCTGAAGCACCGGTTCCACGGCGAGAGAATCCATTTTGATCAGGGCTTGGGCGGCGGGATAACGCACCCCGAAAAAAGGATCATTCAGATGATCGATCAATACGGGAATTGCTGTTGGATCCCGTAATTCTCGCAAGCCGAAGGCGGCGGCTTTGCGCACAAGTTCTTTTTCGTCGTTCATGCCCTGCATCACAAACGCGGTTGCCCGGTGGTCGCCAATTCGTCCGAGTGCGGTGTAGGTGTTGCTCCGCAAGCTGGATTTCTGATTCCATTGGGGATGGTGTACCATCGCGAGTAAGGGTTGCACCGCGGTACTATCTTTGATGCGTCCTAAGACCTCGATCCCCAATATTACCGCCCGCAAGCTGTCTCCCTGAAGAGCCTCGATCAAGGCTGGAACCGCCGGTTTGCCGATTCGGGGGAATAGATTCCGTAAGGCGTGGTACTCGCGCGGGTGTTCGGTTCCCAAAATAGAAACCAAATAGTCGATTGTCGCCCGGGCGGAAGCGGTGTCAGTGGAATCCTGCGCCATTTCAACCAATTTCAGGCGTGCCGGTTCGACATCCTCTTGAAAGTAAATCGATCCTTCTGAGGCTTGAATAAACAAGCTATCCGGTGTGCTGGCAAGGTAACCGGCATATACCGGGGGCATACTCAGTAACACAACAAAAATGATGGCAGACCTCATTTTTTCTCCTGACTCTCAAAATCGGCTTTAACTCCCCAGGTGCTTTTTATCCAAAATGGCGCGTTACGGGCCTCCCCGGTGTATTCGTCTTGCCCATGCAAATCGATTAACATGCCAATACTGCCAAATTCGCGCCGGGCATTGCCATAGCCATGACAGTTCTGCCAATGTTTCGCAACATAACTATCCGCGCCGGCTTCATCAACCAAAATTCCCAACCCGTTGGCGTTTCCGGCACCTTGCGAGAGTCCCTCACATGCGTATGTGTCATCGCCGGTCAAATCCAGCAAATAGCCGCAGCCGTAATCATGTCCGCATCCCTGTGACACGCCATTGGAGATGTACTGATCGCGTCCGGCGTCATCTTTCAATATCCCCACGGCAATATGGATTCCGGCACCCTGAGCGTATTGGTAAGATTTGTAGGTATCATTTCCGGTTCGGTCCACAATGCCACCCAGCGCGAACCAATATGCCGACCCTTGACCGTAAATATCGGAGACATACACATCATTGCCTCCGGCTTCGGCGATCAGACCAATTCCACCGGAGTGATCGGGACGCCAGCCGATGGAAAATCCCTGAGAAAGGGTTAAACTGTGGTCTTTGTAGCGCAGACGATCCGTATATTTCGCCTGCGTGTTGTAGAGGTCATTTCCGGCGCGTTCATCAATGCCACCAAAGCCCCAGACACCGGCAAATCCTTGTGCCTGAAAATTGGCTTGATACATATCATTTCCGCTATCATCCCGGAGCAGACCCACGCCCAAGATTGCCGCCGCCTGCACCCCAGAGTCTCCCAAATAAGAGTCGCTACCGGATTTATCCCAGAGGACTCCGGTACCGAGCAACCCGCATCCTAAGGCGGCATTGCCCACCTGATAGAGATCGTCGCCGGCGGCATCCACCAGCACCCCGGCGCCAAAACTGCCCGCCCCCACCGAAAATCGTGTTTTGGCAAGATACCGGTCATCTCCGGCGAGATCAAGGCAGACACTGGTTGTCAAGAGTGAATCCGCCCCACCTGCCCGGCTGTTATAGATGTCATCACCCCCCAGATCGATGATGATGGCAAAATCACCGGTGTAGATTGTTTGTCCGCTACCACCGATCACCACGCGTCCCCATTCGGTCTCAGTGCAATCGATCACATCTCCGTGAGCACCCGCACAGGCAACCGTATCCGAGAGGGAATCGATTTCTGCTTCCGAAAGCAGTTGATCCGCTTTTACGACCGCTTCCAGCAAGGTCACACCTGCGTCCGCAATCGCCTGACGATCCACGCGCTTCATCAAGTTCCAATAGCGTTTCCAAAATTGGGTGGCGGCTTTTTCTTCTGCGTCCAGTTCCCAAACCGTTTTATTCTCCCACGCCGCATCTTCTTCTTGCTCAAACAGTTGAACGGCATGGTGGCGGAGCATCATTTGTTCTTCAGGTGTTAAATCACCGTATATCCGGTTCAATGATCCTTGTGCGGCACGAATCCCTTGCCACAACACTTGTACTGCTTCCTGCACCGGCACGGGGATTTTCGGAAGTTGTGGGAATGGAGATACGGTGTGGGGTGCGGTTTGCGGCACCGGGGGGTAATCCAGTTGGTGATACATGAATTGTACTTGTTCCGCTAGGGTGATGCCACTATCCGCGAAGACGGTCGCCAGCGAATCCACATAAGCGGGGCTTTCCAATGGGTGTTCCAACAGATGGTTGACCATCGACAAGCGAAATGTGTCCGGTTCGACTATATCCCGCCAAAAATGGGCGTCGTTGGGGGTCATTTTGATGAGTTTTAGGGCATAGGCAATGGCGTCGTCACGTGTTCTAAGGGTGTCGCTTTCTTGAGCGAGTAGAACCCACGGTACCCCGATCAGTACTAAAACCGTTATTAACATCAGATATTTACGCATTTTTTATCCTGACAACATCACTGGGTTGCTATCGTTTCGTGGATGGGGATGGTTTATTCCCGGTAGTGGCATCCCATGCTGGACTTATTCTCCCACGCGGAAATCGTGACAATCAAAGCGGAACGAACCGCATTCCGGAGCCCGATCAAGCTATCTGTCAGTTTAACTGCGCGGTAGAAGCGTTCGATTTCATATTCCAGATGGCGTAATTCACGTAACGCGCGCTGTAAGCGGTAATTGGTACGCACCAAGCCGACGTAATTCCACATGACATGTTTAATTGAACTCATATCCTGTGCGATCAACGCGGGGTCTGGTTCAAATTCACCGGTATCATGCCAGGTGGGGATTTGATCCGCGGGGAATAAGGGGTGTTGGTCGAGGGAGTGCTGAATGTGGCGTGCCGCCCGTTCTGCCCACACCAATCCTTCCAGTAGGGACGTACTTGCCAGCCGGTTGGCGCCGTGTACGCCGGTGCAGGCAATTTCCCCCACCGCGTAGAGATGGTTGATGGAGGTCAAACCCCACGTATCGACCCAAATACCCCCGCAAAAATAGTGCGCGGCGGGTACAACGGGGACTAAATCTGTGGTGATGTCCACGCCGTATTGGCGGCACTTTTCCTGAATCGAGGGGAAATGTGCGCGGATTCGATCTGGTTCGATGTAGGATCGCAAATCGAGATAGACGTTGGTCACATCACAGCGGAGTATTTCAGTATGAATACTGCGGGCAACGACATCCCGGGGGGCTAAATCTTTCCATTCGGCATCATAATTTTGCATGAACGGTTCGCCATTTTCATGGACGAGCCGGGCGCCCTCGCCCCGCACCGCCTCCGAAATAAGAAAACAGGGAGCATTGCGGTGATAAAACGCCGTCGGATGGAATTGTACAAACTCACAATTCAGCACCCGCGCCCCTGCCCGGTATGCCATCGCTAACCCGTCCCCGCGTGAGCCTACCGGATTGGTGGTGCGCAGGAAAATCTGACCCAAGCCGCCGGTCGCTAAGATCGTGTTTTTTGCCACACAGCGGATCACCTTGCCTGTCATCTGGTTGAGTAAATACGCTCCCACACATGATCGTTCTTCATAGACATGCAAGCGATCCCGGGCATGATGGGACGGGGTGAGTAAATCCACGGCGGTGTGTTGGGTAAGCAACGTGACTTTGGGGTGTCCCACCAGTTCCGCCATGATTGCCCGTTCAATGGCTTTACCGGTGGCATCGGCGGCATGAAGAATACGTGGCACGGAATGACTTCCCTCGCGCACCAAGGATAGCTCCCCTTGTGCGGTGCGGTCAAACGGAACTTGCAATTTATCAACAAGTAATTTTTTGACGAGCGGGGGTCCCTCTGTCGCCAGAATCTGTACCGCTGGGGGGTAGCAGTAGTGATCTCCGGCGCGTTGAATATCTTCTGCCAGCAATTCCGGCGAATCTTCCCGTCCCTGATAAATGATCCCACCTTGAGCGTAATAGGTATTGGACTCTTTAGGTTTTTCGGTACGGGTTACCACAACGACCGGTACTCCGGCATCCGCCAGTTGTAAGGCGGCAATTCCGCCGGCAATGCCACAGCCGATAATCAGGACATCGGTTTGAATAAGGTCAGTCATGTCGGTTTTATCCAATCTCAATCATCCGCTGTACCGACCGCGCGGCTTTCACCCGAATCTCTTCGGGGACTTCGATTACATATTGTGTTTTTTGGAGTGCCGCCAGCGTATCTTCTAAGGTAATCTGATTCATGTGGGGGCAGCGGACGCTACACAAGCGAAGCATCTCTTTATCCGGGTTTGCTGCCATGATGTTATCTCCCATGGAACATTCGGTCAGGAGCAGGTAGTGGGGGGCGTTGGTTTCCTGAACATAATTCATCATGGCGGTGGTACTGGCGGAGAAGTCTGAGGCTTCGACAACTTCCGGGCTACATTCGGGATGCGCCAAAATTAACACATCTGGGAATTGTTTCCGTACCTGTTCAATATCTTCTACCGTAAATTTTTCATGGACTTCACATTTGCCGTGCCAACCGATCATTTGATAATCTTGAGGTTCGGTTTCACCCGTGCGGGAAGGGATGATGATCTTTTTGCCGGTTTCCCGGGCGACATTTTTGGCGAGATATTCATCCGGCAGGAAAATGATCACGTCTGACTGGAGGGATTCCACCACCTTAACCGCGTTGCCGGATGTACAGCAAATATCACACTCCGCTTTGACATCGGCATAGGTGTTGACGTAGGTCACTACGGGCACACCGGGGAAACGTTCTTTAAGTTGGCGCACATCTTCCGCCGTGATGCTTTCTGCCAGAGAGCAACCCGCTTTTTCTGCCGGTAAAAGGACGGTTTTATCCGGGCTGAGGATTTTTGCCGTTTCTGCCATGAATTCCACGCCGCAAAAAACGATGATGTCCTGATCGGTTTCGGCGGCTTTACGGCTCAGGGCGAGTGAATCTCCCACAAAATCCGGGATGGAATGAAACAATGCCGGCTCCATGTAGTTATGTCCCAAAATGATGGCGTTTCGCTCCTTTTTTAATTGATTGATTTCATAGGCAAGCTCGGCTTTATAGCGGATTTCGCCATCCGGCATGAGCTTATCCAGCTTGGGTCGCATCATTTGATACGTTTCTTCCAGTGTCATGGGTGTCTCCTTCCCTATATTGAGGATATGACATGGGATACCGCTTTTTCAAGCATGGGATTAAGTTCGGAAAGGTGGGTGATGCAAACATTTAAGTCTTGTAACAAGCCATTGTGAAGACCGTAAATCCACCCGTGTACTGTTAGGGATTGTCCCCGCTGCCAGGCATCCTGCACAATAGTGGTATGGCAGACGTTCATTACCTGCTCGATCACGTTCAGTTCGCACAACAGATCACATTGGCGGTGGGGGTCATCGAGCTTGCGGAACGCCGTTTGGTATTTTTTGTGGACATCCTGAAGGTGGCGCAACCAATTATCTACCAAACCGTGCCGTTCATTTTGGAGGGCGGCTTTTACCCCGCCGCACTGGTAGTGCCCGCATACAATGATATGGCGGACATGGAGCACATCCACCGCAAATTGAATAACCGAGAGACAGTTTAAATCCGTGTGGATGACCTGATTGGCAACATTACGGTGGACGAATAACTCCCCTGGGAGCAATCCAACGATTTGGTTGGCAGGTACCCGGCTATCGGCACACCCAATCCAAAGATATTGGGGGGTTTGTTGTTCGGAAAGGTGCTTGAAAAATTGCGGCTCCTTTGCGGTGATGGCTTCTGCCCACTGTTGGTTATTTTCAAAGAGATGTTTTAAGATACGCATGGGTTCACGTCCAATAATAAACTAATATCCAGGGCGTTCACTGAGTGGGTCAATGCGCCCACCGAGATCAAATCCACACCGGTTTCGGCGATAGCTTGTACCGTATTGAGATGAACATTGCCGGAGGCTTCCAGTAATACGCGCCCGTTCACGATTTGCACGGCTTGGCGCATGGTATCCAGACTCATGTTGTCCAACATAATCTGGTCCACGTGGAGCGATAGCGCTTCGTGCAGTTCTTCCAGATTTTTAACTTCGACTTCGATTTTAAATTTTTGGTGGTAATGTTCTCGAACGCGATGGACGGCGGCGGTAATACCTCCCGCAGCGGTGATATGATTATCTTTAATCATCACCATATCAAATAACCCCATCCGGTGATTGTGCCCACCCCCCAACTGAACCGCCCATTTGTCGAGTAACCGTAACCCGGGGGCTGTCTTGCGGGTGTCAAGAATTTTTGCCGGTGTATGCCGAATGCGATCCACAAATTGGCGAGTCAAGGTCGCAATGCCGGACATGCGTTGCAAAAAATTGAGGGCGGTGCGTTCGCCGGTTAAAATGGCTCGCCCATTCCCTTCAACGGTTGCGATGAGGTCACCGGTTTGTACCGGGTCACCCTCCTGAACGTGGGGGGTCACTCTAATTTCGGGGTCTATTTGGGCGAATGTTAACTGTACCACCGTTAATCCGGCGATGATTCCCGGTGCTTTGGCGATAAACTGCCCTTTTGCCCGCATATTGGCGGGTACGGTGCTATTGGTGGTGATGTCACCGGTCTGGATGTCTTCGTCCAGTGCGCGTTGGATAATCTGTTGGAGTTCCGGGATGTGATGTGTCATTAGTTTTATGCCTTGAACAAGGCTTCTATATCATCGATTTCTTTGGGGATCATTTGCGATAAATTTTCATATCCGGTTTCTGTGATTAAAATGTCATCTTCAATACGGACACCGATACCTTCTTCTTCGAGGTATAATCCTGGTTCGACGGTTAGCACATTACCGGCGCTAAAAACCCATTCATCCCGGGGGAGGCTGACATCATGGACATCCAAACCCAGAGAGTGCCCGATGCCGTGTTTCCAGTATGTGCGGTATTGTTGGGCTTCGACCAGTTCGGGGTCTTCTTCCGGTGGGGTCTTTTTTTCTGGGGTTGGGGACCCGGTGTGTTTGTTTTCCGGGGGTTTCAAACCTAAATCTTTAGCTGCCGCGGTGATCAATTTTTGATAGGCTTCATCAAAGGTTTTGTATTTCAAGCCCGGTTTGATCATTTCAATGAGCTGTTTTTGGACATCCAAAACGGCTTGGTAAACGGCTCGCTGGCGGTCGGTAAATCGGCCGGATACGGGGAAACAGCGGGTAATATCCGCGGCGTAATAGCCATATTCTGCCCCGCTATCGACTAAAACGAGGTCCTGCTCGCCAAATTGAGTCCGATTATGTTCGTAATGCAAAATGGTGGCATTTTTTCCGGCACCCACAATTGTGCCGAAGGCATTGCGTTCCGATCCGCGTTTGCGATAGTTGTATTCCAAGAGGGCTTGAAATTGATATTCATACATACCGGCTTCGACCGCTTGTATGGCTTCTTGCATGCTGTCGCCGGTGATCTGAATCGCTTTGCGCATCCGTTCCAATTCGGGCGCTGATTTTTGCAAACGCAGTTGAGTTAAAATCGGTTTAGCGTTTTGGAAGGTTAGAAACGGGAAGCGTTCCCGGATTTGATTAATAAGGCTCAATTCCCGGTTGGGTGGCTCATTTAGGGCATGAGGTTTTGCATTGACCCATACTACATTTGCCGCACCGGCAAACGCCGCGACCCGGCTGGGAAAACTGCTCACAAATTCCACCTGTTCAATGCCCGAAATTGCCTGAGCTTCTTCTTTATCGAGCGCTTTACCTTCCCATTCCACACGGCGCGGATCTTGCTGTTCGATGAACAACATCTCTTTGATGCGATCGCCATCGGGATATAAAATCAGGACACTGTGCGGGAACTCAATACCGGTCAGGTATAAAAAGGTACTTTCCTGACGGTACATGTGAGGTACATCCCCATTGCGAACCACCGTGGGGTTACTAAAAAAAACTGCCATTCGCTTTCCGGCTACGTCTGGCAGTGCTTTGATAAATTGCTCCCGATTATGAATGAAAAATTCTTTGTCAGGTAAATTGGGTTTCATATTAGTATCTTCCTGATTTTGCTAATGTTATGGTTTCTGGCTGATTTTGGACTAGAGAACATATAGAATTCTAGAAGCTTTGTCAACAAAAATGCCACTTTTTTAGACGAATTTGTCCGTTGCGAACCCACTTGATTTTGATTACTTTTACCGGGGTGCATTCCGCACATGTCAACCTCTGTTCTTCCTTCATTTAATCAAGCACGACGATGGCTTCCCCGTTTTATGCTCAGGTTTAT
Source organism: Gemmatimonadota bacterium (assembly GCA_003697105.1). GTDB lineage: Bacteria > 4572-55 > 4572-55 > J002 > J002 > J002. The sequence continues at coordinate 53,629 of RFFQ01000191.1, forward strand.
GCGCTGGTTCGCCAAATTCCCCCGGGTAAAGTGATGACCTACGGTCAAATCGCTTGGCTGTTAGATAAGCCCCAAGGTGCGCGAGCCGTAGGTTGGGCACTTCACCAGTTGACCCCTGAAATGGATGTGCCTTGGCAACGTGTCATCAATGCCCAAGGGAAATGCAGCACCTTTTTGCAACTTAGTAGTGATTATACTCAGCAAGAACGGCTCGAACGCGAGGGCGTTTTGTTCGATGAAAAGGGGGTAACCGACTTGCAACAGTACCAATGGCATCCCCCCAATGCGCTGATTGATGCCATCTTAAATAATGTTTGACTTTGAATTTCAAATATGCTATAACAGTCTCAGGATTCGATATATGTCGTTGGTTTTGTCTTTAACAACATGGAGGGGATCGTATGGATTCTATATCTCGATTTGTTGTATATTGCGCCTTGATGTTCGTTGTGTTGAGTTTGATGGTTGTTCCTGCCCACGCTATTAATCTACTGGAAAACGCCGGTATCATTGATGGTTCGATGGCGCGGGGGTCTTTTTTAGCAGTTACGGACGGCGGTTACGCCATGTTTAACAATCCGGCGGTACTTGCCCGCGTCGGTGAAGATCGCACCGGTGGGGGTCGGGCAGGACTCGTACTGGGCGGGCTTAGTTTTTCTACGGACATTATGGAAGGATATGGTAGTGTGGCACAAGCCCGTGACCTTTTTGGTTGGGGTATTGGGTTGCACTATTATGCGGTGGGAAGCAAATTTGGAGATGATTTTAAGCCCAGTGACGTCCCCAGTGGGCACGACTTTTGGCTTCAGGATTATCAGCGAATTACCGTGACCGGCTCCTTTGGTAAAAAAGCCTTTATTTATACCGATGATAAAGGCAATAAGTACAGCTTTTCGGCGGGGGTACAAACCAAATTGGGTTTTGTGACCTCTGAACGGGATACTTTTGATTTTTCGGGGAACTTTTTCGCGGCTGACTTGGGGATGATTGGAAGTATCACCTTGCAAGAAGCCCCGTATATTAAAGATTTTCGTGCTGGCTTGGTTTTAGAGAATTTCCCGTCCTTCCTGTTTGGGGATGATGTTGAGAGTGATGACCAACTGCCGTCTTATTTTCGGATTAATGCCTCCCTGATGTATAAAGATATGATTCAACCGTCTGTGGATTTGCGGATTCACGCATTAAGTGCCGGTGTCGCTTACTGGTATCAAGATGATAGCAGTGCCCGTGTTGAATTTACACTTCCTTCCGATGGTGGCGCCGTTATCGGTGCCGGAATCAACAAACGCTTTGGCAACAGCCTGATCGATGCGGCTTTTAAGACTCAGGAAGATGTCGGCTTTGCTATCAATTTGGCGTTAAAAGCGTTTTGGGGCAAAACCGATGCCTGCCCGGGAGAACCGGAAGATTACGACGGTTATATGGATGACGATGGCTGCCCCGACCTCGATAATGATGGCGATGGGGTGTTAGACGAAAACGATGCATGCCCGAATGACTCTGAAGATTTTGACGATTTTCAGGATAAAGATGGGTGTCCCGATCTGGATAATGATAATGATGGTATTGCGGATTACGATGATTCTTGCCCGAATGATGCCGAAGACCGGAACGGTTATGCCGATGATGATGGCTGCCCCGACGATAAAGATGGAGACGGGGTGTTCAATGAGAATGACCAGTGTGCGGATCAAGCCGAAACCCGGAATTTCTACAAAGATGATGACGGTTGTCCCGATGAATTTTTGGAAGATTACACCGCCATTCGCTTTGAACGAAATCAGGCGACCATTAGCAGTAACAGTTATAGCTTGATTTACGAAATTGGTAACTTCCTCGCGCAGAACCCCAGCATCCGGGTGGAAATCGGGGTGTTTGATAATAATCAGCGTTTAGCACGAGAGCGCGCCAACGAAATACGCGATTTCTTATTAAAGAATTACGACGAATTGAATCCCGATCACATCACCGCCCGGGCGTTATCACAACGTGAAGGGTTGCGGGATGTCTTCTTCCGGTTTCAAGGCAATAATTAATTGATGACGTTTCCACGTTTTATTGCACTTATTCTGCTGTGGGGATTGTCTTTCACAACTGCTGCAGGTACGGAAAGACAATCCCTTTCCCAGACGATTGAATCCTATTTTCAACAGCACAATCCCCCTTTGCATTACCGTACCCGCCATCTCAATGGGTGGGAACTGCGTTTTGAACCAAACCAAAGCCATACCGATATTGTGCTGTGGGTCCGGGTCGCCGCGGATAGCGCCGGTAATCAATTTATTGCCTTTTGGAGTGTGATTGAAACGATTCCGCCGGAAATTAAATCCGACCCCCATCGATTGAATGCCTTGTACAAAGCCTTACTCGATATTGGGCGGGATTATTATATCGTGAAAGCCATTGTCGATCCGGAGGATGAAATTGGGATTCAAGCAGAAATTCATGCCGGGGGTATGACTGCGGAACAATTCTATAAAACTCTCTGGATGGTGGTGGACTTGACCGATCAAGAAGCGGATCGATTGCGGGAATACGTAAAGCGTGCTGAATAGCGTTTCCATTTTTGTCTGGACCCAACCAAAAAACCTCATGTACCTTTCAGGACATGAGGTTTTTTCTGTTGAAGGTAGGTCTGGCCTGGCTTTATAGTGCCTCCAGTGGTGCATTGAGTACCTCTGTACCGGGCAGTACAAATCGCCCATCCCGTAAAATATCGATTCGTTCCCCCTGAGGCGTGACGGCGGCGATCACCCCAATCGATTCAAACGGAAGTGTCATATCCGTATGGCAAAATGTGTACGCTTGGTTGGGATCGGTCGTTCGCAATGCCGATTTTTCATTTTCGCGGGCAATGACCTCTTTATGATCCAGCCGGTTTATTACGGATTGGTCTTCCTGCATCATAAAACAGGTGTCGCCAAGGGCAAAATGCGGTCCCATTTTTTCAATAATTAAAATCGGGAGCAGATGAATAATATTATATTTTTTTGCCATGACATATGCTTGGGTGTTTGTTCCAATGGCAAACTCACCCAACGGTAGGGTCTTGTGTGGAAACAACAGATTTTTCTCAATATAGTTGCGCCCTTCGGCGGGATCATCAAAATTGGAACAGCTATATGTGTCCACAAAGCCATCTTTGAGGGTCAAGCGGAGGTTTTCAAAGCGTAACCCACGTAAATGCACCTCTTCATAATGCAAAACGCCGTTGGTGCCGTTGAGTTGGGGTGATGTAAAGACCTCGCCCACCGGAATGTTGACATCCGCCCCACAATTAAGAAAATTGGTTTGCCGGCTACGATCTTTTAAGGGGTGCAGTTTAATGTAAATATCCGTTTCGTTCGGTGCTTTCCCTTTCACATGCACCCGGTCCGCTTGATCGAGTACATCAATAATCTGTTGTTGAATTTTCTCGTAATGGTCGGTATTAAGCATGTTGATTTCAAACATTTCATCAAATATGGCGTTAAAGTGCTCGCCAATTTCCGGGGAGGGGAAGGAGATAATGGTAAAACTGGTTTCCGTGCGGGGTACGTATTTTAGTTGAATTTTGGCAGATTGTTGTTGGAATTGTTGGTACAAGCCAAGCTGCTCGGAGCTGAGTTGCAAGGCTTCTTTTTTTTGTACCGGAGAGAATGAAACCTCCCCAAAATTGGTAAACACCACGTGACCCGAAAGTTGGGTGAGGAGGGATTTACACTGCTCTACTGCCGCTTGATGATCGGCAATTCGGCTCTGCACAAACGCTTCATCCAAAAAGAGGGCGAGATCAAATTTATGATCATATTGATATTGCTTATTGAGGACTTTACTTGTTGTCTCGCTCAATACAGGTTCCAGACCTACGTCTCGAAAACGCTGTAACAGGGGGCGAATAATGCGCTCATAGCCAATCGGGTAGAAAATCGAAACGGTGGATTTTTTCTGAATATCTTTTTGGTTTTGCTCAAATCCGGCGAGATAGGCTTTCACGATTTGTTCGGATAATTGGCGAATTTTATCCGGTGAATACCGCGCCAAAAAGTGCGCAATCCGAATTTCATAATCACTGATATAATTGTGATAGCGGAAAAGGTAGCGTGGGTCATCTAAATCCGCCTGTTCTACAATGTCTAACAAATAACGGTACTGGGGATCATGCCGTTGGATAATGGAATCTACGATATGGCTAACTTGTGATTCCCGCTCCAGCCGGGTAACGTGTGCGATAAGTTCCGGTGGATCGATCTCCGAATTCGCATCGACGTATTGAAAGGTGTGGATCAGTACCCGGTGGCACGCTACCATCCGGAACCGCTGGTGCTGGGCGGCGGCACGACGATAACGGGCGCATAGGGTGGAAAAAAAATAAGACCAGATCGCGCCAAATTTTTCCCCGAATTGTTGCACCGCATATGCCGGATTCGCAAAACTGGTCTCATAATTGTCGGGGTGAATTTCATCCCGAACGTGATGGTTTTCGTGTAATAGTTCGTCAAATGAGCGGGTTTGGAAGTACGCCGGGCGTAGGCGAGCTTCATATTGGGCGGCGTTCAGAACAAATGAGGTCAACGTATGAAACAACGAATCCTTGGGAGAGGGGTTGGGGTGTTGGGTCTGGCGGTGAATCTCGCGAACGGTTTGTAAGGTGGTTTGGTAATCGGCATCAATTTCCGCATTTCGATCTGCATAATACGTATTTAAATCAAACATAAAATCCTCCATAAAGATGAGCCAGATGGTAGATGTATTATAGCATGAGATAAGGATATTGCCAATATAATTATTCGCAAAAAAAGACGGAGTGAGGGTGAGCATCACTCCGTTCCTTTTCGCTTTTGTGCGCAGTCTTCTGGTGTTTAAAACCGGGATTTTAGATAGGGGTAAAATTCCGGTTGGCGATTACTGTAGAATATCCGGTACAAAGAGCCCGGCCGGCGAGAGTAAGGCTCGGCATAGGCGGAGATGAAGTTGCGACCGGTACGCTCAGCAAATTGTTTTAAGGTGTGATACGCAACAGAACTCCGGGCGGCATTCCATCCTAAGTGCAAATAGGTGCGCCCCTCATGTTGAAAGAGGTGGTACGCGGTGTAGTGCCCGCACTGAATCTGGTTGGCTTCGTATTGTCCCAAAGACCGCATCACATCCTGGGGTGTTTCTAAATCGGGAAAAATTTCTAATCCCTGCATATCCCAACGTGCCATGAACACCTCCCGTAATCAATATGAACGATATTTTGTCAGTTTACTGGTGTACTTTTACTTTTTTACAAAAAATATGCCAATAAACTACTCGAATACTCCTATCGTAAATACCGTGCTAAATCCCAGAGGGAGGGGGGGGGAGGGTTCTTAACCCTGCCAAACTTCTGCCAACCGTTTTTGCGGAGTATCTCTCTAATTCTTCAGCTCCACGGAAATCATCTTGGAAACTCCGGCTTCCTCCATTGTTACGCCGAAAAGCCGGTCGCAGACCATCATCGTTTCTTTATTGTGGGTGATGATGATAAACTGGGTTTCTTGCGCAAAGTCTTTGAGCATCGCCGTAAACCGGTGGATATTGGCATCGTCAAGGGGGGCATCGACTTCATCCAAAATGCAAAAGGGACTGGGTTTAACCAAATAGATGGCAAATAGCAGGGCAATGGCAGTCATGGCGCGTTCCCCACCGGATAGGAGAGTCATCTCTTGCAAGCGTTTGCCAAATGGGCGCGCGAAAATTTGCACGTCAGCTTCCAACGGGTCAACACCGGCTTCAAGTTGTAAATTTGCTTCACCGCCGGGGAATAACTGGGCAAATACCTGTTGGAACTTGGCGTTGACGTCCGCAAATGTGGCGGTAAACATCTCTTGGGCTTTCCGGTTGATTTGGTTGACTGTATCATCCAATTGTTGGCGCGCATCGAGCAAATCTTGCCGTTGGGTGGTCAAAAATTCAAGCCGTTTATGTTCTTCCTCATATTCTTGGGGCGCGGTTTCATTGACCGCACCCATTTTAGCCAATTTTTCCTGTGCCGCGGCAATCTCTTGCTCAAGGGCTGCCGGGTCAAACGCCGGCTCCATCTCGCCCGCCATCTCTTTTAATTCAAGGCGATATGTGCGCCAGATATAGTCAATTGCCGCGTCCATTTTGGCTTTGTATTGGGTCTGCTCAATATCAAGGGCATGATCCTGCTGTTGCACTTCGCTTGCTTCACGTCGCCAGGCACTCAGTTGTTGCTCCATCGTCTTGACCTGACCTTGCGCACTGGCTACCTGTTCTTGCAGTTGATTGACCTCCGCCGTGGCTAAGGCATGTTGGCGCATTCGTTGGGAAATCTGTTCGGTTAATTCCCGAATCGCGATGTGCAACTGTTTGGTTTTTTGCCCGGCCTCTTCGATCTCGCGTTGGTACCGGTTGATCTTCTCGCGGGTCTCTTTTTTTGCCCGTTGCAAGCGGTGCAAATCTTTCTCAAGTACGTGCCGGTGGGATTCTGCCCGGACATGTTGCACTTCGAGCTGGTTCAGTGCCGCCAAGCGCTCGTCGCGCTCGGTGCGGATTGTTTGAAATTGCGCTTCTGCTTCGATCACTTCTGCCTCGACCTCCGCAAAGTGGCTGGCAAAGTGGGTCAGTGCCGTTTCCAGTTGTTCCAGCTTGAGTTGGAGTTCCGCCCGTTGGGTATCGATTTGCTGCTGCTGCTGAATCCAATTTTCCTGTCGATGGTGAATTTTACTCAATTCCAATTCCCATTTGGACTCCTCGCCACGGGCAGTGGCGATCTGCCGTTCGACCTGCCGGCTATCGTTTTGGGTTTGTTCTCGCTCTAACCGCAGGTTCTCGACGGTTTCCGCCTGCTGTTCTTCGTCGATTTCCAATTGGTACAGTTGGTCTTCCAATTCGGTGATCTGGGTGTTCAAGCGGCGCAACTGGCGATTTCGTTGTAGAATACCGCCATCCGTTTGATTTCCGAATCCACCGGAGACACGGCCGGTGCTATCCGCCATTTCCCCGCTTTGGGCGATGTATTTCCAGCCGTTACGGGTGGTTTCCGCCTGTTGGAGCGCCTCCGCCAAATTTACGGTAAAGACCACCTCTCCCAATAGCAGGGTCAAGACATCCTGAAACCGCGGATCGATGGTCTGTGCCACGCCGGCGGCGATGGTTAAACCGGTATCCGGCGGGGGAGGCTGGTGCTGGGCAAAACGGCGTGCCCGCTCCAACGAGATGAACATGACTCGCCCGCATTGGCGGCGGTTCAAATAGTGCAATGCCGCTTCCATGGCGGCGTCGGTCTCGGTGACTACCACTTGCAACAGGTCTGCAAGGGCGACTTCCCACGCGTGCTCGTATGCCGGATCGACGGTAAGTACATCGCCCACCGTGCCGATAATGCCGCTAATACCGTGATCCTCTGTCAACAGGGATTTCACTCCCGGTTGGTATCCTTCGTAGTTGTCCTTCAGATTTTGCAAAATTTCGTGGCGGCTATGAGCTGTTTTCCATTCCGTATAAACCTCGTTTTTGTGTTGTCGCAGGGCATTTAACCGGTTTTTTGCGGTTTGCAGGTCATGGTTCAACCGGTTTAATTTTTCCTGAATGTGTTCGTATTCTGCTTCGAGGTGTTCTCGCCTGTCACGATGGTTTTTCAAGCAGTTTGTACATTCTATTTTGTCATGCTCTAGCCGCTCAATTTCAGTGGATAAGCGTGATCGCTCTGCTTTTAACCGTTCCAGTTGCTTTTGCAAGTTTTGGTGTTCGTTTTGGTGTTGGGCTTGGCGGTGTACCGCTTGGAGCTGTTGCGCTTTCGCCTGCTCAACCCGTTGCTTTGCCTGTGCCACGGCAGTTTCAAGCTCTGTTTTTTCGGTCTGATGGGTGGTAATTTCTTTTTTTATCTGATCCAGTTCCTGCGTTGCCTGATTCAGGTCTGCTAGTAGTTGGGTTTTACGGGTTTCGATGGAGGTTAATTTGGATTCAAGAGCGGCAATTTCGCGCTGGTCCTGTTCGGTGCGATCGGTAAAATGCGTTAAGCGTTCCCGGTCTAGGGCTTGTTGCCGCTCCAGTTGGTTGATTTCATGAGCCCGTTTGTCGCGGGATGTTTGCGCTTGGGAGAGCTGGTGGCGAAGTTCCAGCAAGTGGGCGTGTTGCTGTTCCAGACGGGCTTCCAGTTGGGTTTGCTGGGTTTGGAGGGTTGCCAATTTTTGGTCTAATTTAATTTTTTGTTGGTGGGCTTCCGCGTATGCGTGCGCATCGCGTAAAAAGCGTTGGTGTGCTAGGCGGATTTCAGCTTCTTTCACCGTTGTTTTCAGGCGCAAAAACCGGCGTGCTTTCCCCACCTGCCGCTTGAGGGCATTGACCCGCTTTTCGACTTCAGCGATGAGATCGTTAATGCGTACGAGATGGTCTTCGGTGATGGTCAGTTTTTGGAGCGCGTTTTTTTTACGCACCTTATACTTTTGAATTCCGGCGGCTTCATCGAACAACCGGCGACGTTCCCCGGTATCGGCGGAGAGAATCGCCCCGATCATGCCTTGTTCGATCAGGCTGTAGGCGCGCGATCCAATCCCGGTATCCAGAAACAACTCCACAATATCGCGTAACCGGCAGGGATTTTTGTTGATCAGATATTCACTTTCCCCGGAGCGATACAAGCGCCGGCTGATAACCACCTCATTATAATCAATGGGCAGACGCTTATCGCTGTTATCCACGTAGAGTGAAACCTCCGCTAATGAAAGCGGATGGCGGTGTTGGGTGCCGCTAAAGATGACATCCTGCATCTGCTTGCCGCGCAGCGATTTTGCCCCTTGCTCGCCCAACACCCACTTGACCGCATCCACAATGTTACTTTTACCACAGCCATTGGGCCCGACGATTGCCGTAACCCCGGGACTAAATTGTACTTCGGTCTTATCCGCAAAGGATTTGAAGCCGAA
>RFFQ01000192.1 GCA_003697105.1 Gemmatimonadota bacterium
ATTGGCTCACCCAATTTTAATTCAACAAATCAAAAACCATCTCGCCGGAATTGGCGCTATTCATACAGCCTAAAAGGTCACTTTTGGCGAAGGTATTGTAAGATTGAAAAAAGTAAAGTTGGCTTACAGGAAAGTCAAGGGAAAAAGTTTCCCCACAAGGGCAATGCGCTGGCACCACATAGCATGGCACCCCATCAAAAAAGGCTTGTATTATCCCCTATTCTTTGCTAATCTCCCTCCAAGTCATATCGAATGAAATCTCTAACGCATAGGAACATTATATGAAAATAGAATTTTACCCAATGGTCTGTTGTTTTTTTGTCTGGATCAGTTGCTCACCTTCCACTCCGCCAGCCCGCCAACATCAAACGGCGGATTCTACGTCGTCAAATCACGCAATTGCCTCTGCTTTTGTGGGCGACAAAGCCTGTGCCAAGTGCCATGCTAAAATCTATAAATCCTACAAGCAGACGGGTATGGGACGGTCGTTTTATCCATCCACGCGGGCAAACCGGATCGAAGATTATCAAATACAGAACACGGTTTACCATGAAGCCTCCAATTTATATTACGAAATGGTGCAGGAAGGAGATCAGTTTTACCAGCGGGAGTACCGTTTAGATGAAAATGGGCAACGCATCCATGAACTTACCCGGCGGGTGGATTATATTATCGGCTCTGGTAATCATACCCGAAGTTACATCACTTTAGAGAACGGCTTTATGCACGAGATGCCGGTCACGTGGTATGTGGATAAAGGTTTGTGGGATATGAGTCCCGGCTACGAGCAGTCAAATTCTCGATTTTCACGACCAATTTTACAAGAATGCTTAGATTGTCACAATGCCTACACCGATTATGTACCGTACTCCGATTACCAGTACCGGGAACCTATCCCCCACGGAATTAATTGTGAACGCTGTCATGGGGCGGGGCGGGCGCATGTAACGCTGCACTCTGATGAAAATGTACCGGATGAAGTATATGAAGCGGATGTGGATACCACAATTATCAATCCCGCACATCTGCCACCGGGTAAAAAGTTGGATGTCTGCTTACAATGCCATTTGCAAGGCGAGATGACGGTCTTCAAAGGGGATCGATTTGAACCGGGCATGTCATTATCCGACACACGCTCCATTTTTGTGCCAGATGGACTTCCCGAAGGTGATTTTCGGATCGCGAGTCATGGTGCCCGCACTGTATTGAGCGCTTGCTACCAGAAAAGCAACGGTGACTTAACGTGCATCACCTGCCATAACCCCCACGAACCGGTTGCCTCCGTCCCACGTGAACGATTCAATCAAATTTGTCAGGAGTGCCACTCCCTCGCGGAGTTATCCCAGACTCCTTCCACCGGACATCAGGTTGGTGAAGATTGTGTCTCTTGCCATATGCGGCAAGGTGACACATCCGATATCCCCCACGTGAACTTCACGGATCACTGGATCCGCCGGAAGATCGATCCCCTTACTGAAACGGAGATCAAGGCGTTATTTGCGGCAGACCAACCGGTTACGTTGACCAACTTCTATGGTAGCCATGACCGGCTGGATTCGCTGGAATTAGGCATCGCCTATGTTAAGTATTACGACGCAAAATCCGAAAATTTCCTTTATCTCGAACGAGCTACCCCCCTGTTGGAAGCCGGATTAGCCGCGTACCCCGATCATCAAAAGGGGCATTACTTCCTGGGACGGGCATACATGCTACAGGAGAAATTTGAGGAGGCAGAAGCACAATTTGCTACACTGACCGAAATCAATCCGACTCATGCCCAAGCATTTTTTCAACTCGGTAAGTGCCAACAAGTACTGGAACGCCTGGAAGACGCGATCCGATCATATCAGAAATCACTTGAACTGTTCCCTGATAACGCTATTTCTTATAATAACTTAGGAAATATTTATTCGGATTTAGAACGGTTTGATGAAGCACAAGCAGCATACCAAAAAGCGGTCAACATTCAACCGTCCTATGCTACCACCTATTATAATTGGGCACATCTGCACTTGTACCAACTTCGCCAGTTTGATGAAGGTTACCGGTTGTTGCTGAAAGCAATTCAATATGAACCGAATTTTTTAATGGCAAAACTGGATTTAGGAAATTACTATCTTTCACAAAATCAGCTGGACAAGGCAGAAGCACAATTTCGGGAGATTATCCAGATCAACCCCCGTTTTACTGGTGCATACGGCAATTTAGCCCTTATCTACCATGCTCAAGGCAAAATTGATGAGGCAATTAGCATGGTGGAACGGCTCCTAAGTTACAACCCTATGGATCAAAAAGCGTTAATGATGATGATGCAATTAAAAGCACTCCAGTAGAGGTCAACTATGAAAGCACAAACAACCCAGCGAATCGGTGTGCTCACCAGTGGGGGTGATGCTCAGGGCATGAATGCGGCGGTGCGTGCCATCGTACGGACGGCGCTGTCCGCCGGAGCGGAGGTCTTCGCGATTTATGAAGGTTACCGCGGCATGGTGGCTGGTGGGTCGTACATCCAACCGCTCAATTGGGATTCCGTCGGGGGAATCCTTCAAAAAGGGGGCACTATCCTCGGCACCGCCCGCTGTATGGAATTCAAAGAGCGGTCGGGGCGTCTGCAAGCGGCTAAAAATTTGTTGGAACACGGTATTGATCGATTGGTCGTCATCGGTGGGGATGGCAGTTTAACCGGAGCAAATCTGTTCCGCGAGGAATGGGCAGGCCTGTTGCAAGAATTAGTGGATAAACAGGAAATAGATCCCTTCATTGCGGCGGCGCATCCGCACTTGCTTATCGTGGGCTTAGTGGGGTCAATTGACAACGATATGTATGGTACGGATATGACCATCGGAACCGATTCCGCATTGCACCGCATCATTGAAGCTATTGATGCCATTTTCAGCACGGCGGCGAGCCACCAACGGACATTTGTCATTGAGGTCATGGGGCGGAATTGTGGTTATCTGGCACTGATGGCCGCTCTAGCAACCGGGGCAGAATGGCTGCTTATCCCCGAAAATCCACCCGATGTGGCAGATTGGGAAAACAAGATGTGCGAAACACTTCGTGCTGGACGGGAAGCGGGACGGCGGGCAAGCATCGTCATTGTGGCAGAGGGTGCGAAAGACCGGCAAGGCAACCCAATTACCAGCAACTATATCAAATCGGTGCTAGAAGACCGCTTAGGGGAAGATACCCGCGTTACGATTTTGGGTCACGTGCAACGGGGCGGGTCACCTAGCGCGTATGACCGCATCATGAGCACTATTGAAGGCTACACGGCGGCGCGAGAGGTGCTAAATGCCTCCCCAGAAGAGGAATCATTGCTCATTGGCGTACACGGCAATCGACCGTCAAAAAGTCCACTGATGGAGTGTGTCCACCAGACCAAAGCAGTTGCCGCCGCTATCCAACATCAAGAATATGATAAAGCAATGCAACTACGCGGTAAGGAATTTGTGGAAGCTTACCGCACGTTCCGTACCATTGTGCAAGCAAAGCCGCGGGTTCCAGCGGATGGCTCCAAACCGTATCGCTTTGCAGTACTTCATACCGGTGGACCTGCCCCCGGCATGAATATGGCTGTCCGGGTTGCTGTGCGAATAATGTTGGATAAAGGGCATCAAATATTAGGTGTCCGCAACGGATTTACCGGCTTTGCCGAAGGATTGATTGAGGAACTGGGCTGGATGAGTGTCTCAGGATGGGCTCCGGAAGGTGGCGCCCTGTTGGGTACCAATCGCCATGTGCCGGAGGGAAAAGATTTCTACGCCATTGCCAAGAATATCGAAGAGTATCAAATTGATGGAATCTTGATGATCGGCGGCGATTATGGTTATCAAGGGTTGTACCGGATGCTCACCGAAGTCGAAAACTTTCCGGCGTTTGACATCCCGATGGTCTGTCTGCCGGCAAGTATTAACAACAATCTGCCCGGTTCGGAGGTGAGTGTTGGGGTGGACACGGCACTCAATAACATCGTGGAAGCAGTGGATAAAATTAAGCAGACGGCGGTTGCCTCCAACCGGTGTTTCATCGTAGAGGTCATGGGGCATTATTGTGGCTATCTGGCGCTGATGGGAGGGCTTGCCACCGGTGCAGAACGGGTCTATCTGCACGAGGAGGGGGTCACTTTGCTGGATTTACTCTCCGATCTGGCACATATCAGCAAGGGATTTCAGTTGGGAAAACGGGTTGGGTTGGTAATTCGGAATGAAAACGCGCATAACCTGTACAACACTAATTTTATGATGGCACTATTTGAGGAGGAAGGCGGCGATCTGTTCGATGTCCGGCAAGCCATTTTAGGGCATTTGCAACAAGGTGGCAACCCCACCCCAGTGGACCGGATTCGCGCCACCGAGATGGTTGTTAAATGCGTGGATTACCTCCTCCAAGAAGTGGGCAAGCCGAATCCGCAAAGTGCCTTTATCGGTTTGCAAAATGAAGAATTTGTCTTTTTTAATCTGGAAGATTTCCCCCGGATGGTTGATACGAAATTTCAGCGCCCCAAAGTCCAATGGTGGATGGAAATGCGGGATATAGCGCGAGTATTAGCACAGCCTTCGGCATGATGAGGGCATAACCCCAACTAAAAATAAACCCTTAGAGACCTTAAAGGATCTAAGGGTTTAACTTATTGATATAAAAATAGTTACCAGTACTTATTAGTGCCGGTGTAAATCTTTGTGCATAATTTTACGGGTTTCATGGAGGCGATCATCTGCCGGTAAATCAATAAGATATTCATTAATGTTTTCGTCATTTTCGGCAGTTAGTAGCCGGGCAACATAATCGATCATACTGGGCGGGAAAATACGATCCCGTTCGTATAGTGCTCGTTTCTCCAGCAGAATATGGGCAGATTCCACGCAACTTTTGGGGAGGGGGGTCAATGTTTCCAACAACTGCTTATTTTTAAAGATATTACCTTCCACATAAAGTTTATCAGCGACTTCCAGAGCGTCGGGTGAGGTTAAGCCGTATTCCGCCGCCATGGTAATCCCCGCAAGGAGTAAATGCGTAATGGCGCTCCCATCGGGTGTGCGCAGTTCTACCGTTTGCCGCCCTTTTACATCCTCGAACTGCTCAATTTGTTGCGGGTTTAGTAATTGCGCTAAATTATTGACCTTCGACCAGCCCAGCGGTACCCGAATCATCGCACTGCGGTTGGATTGGCTCCAGCAAACGCGGGTCGGGGCTTCTTGATTTGGAACCAATCGCAGGTAGGCAGATGACGTCGTATTTCCAAAGGCAGTCAACGTGTCTGCATACGCGCACAATCCCCCGATCATCCGGCGAGCCGGTTCTGTCAAATCCCCCTCAGCGGTTGTCATCACATTGATTCCGTTCTTCCGCAATTCCATATGAACATGCATCCCATTTCCGGCAACGCCTTCTTCCAATTTGGGCGTGAAGGTTGCCACAGCATTATATTTGTATGCAATATTGCGAATCAGCCAACGTGCCAGTACTAGATTATCTGCGGCATGATCAATGGGAGTTGGCAAAAATTCAATTTCCAGTTGCTCCGCCTCCCGACCTTTAATCTCCGGGTGATCGCTCCGGACACTCTCAATATATCCGACTTCACTATGGGCATATTTTACCGCACCGGTAATCTGGGTGATGTGATGCACCATTTCATCCACAATTTGGGCAGTTTTGACAAAAGGACCCGCGGCATGATACCCCCGCTGTTTTTGAGCGGTATATAACTGTCGTTCGGGTTCTGTTAGCAGAAAAAATTCCAATTCCCCCAAGCCGTAAAATTCGTATCCAGTTCGCTCCTGGAATAGTTGATACGCATTGTACAGAATACTATCCAAGGTAAAGGGTGCCAATTCACCATCCGGGGTCAAATAGCGGCAGATAAAATCTAAACTACCCCGATTAAACGGATTCAAGAAGGCAGTACGGTAAACGGGTACCACATATAAATCCGACAACCCGGCATCAACCATCCCCTTAAACAAAGATGATCCATCGACACGCTCTCCATCTGCCAAAATTCGTTCAGCTTGATAACGATTTGCAATTGGGATACGTAACTCCTTGAGCTTGCTATCTAAGCCGGTATAATGAAAGGTAATTCGCTCAATCTGATTGGTTTCGATCACGTTGATTAGGTCTGCCCGGGTGAATTCTTCCGGTGCTTTGTTGACCAACACCGCAATGGGATTTGTCAAAGCATATTGGGACATTAGAACCTCCTTTGGGTTTAGGGATTAGGGATCAAGATTTAGGGGATTAGGGTTTAGGGATCAGGGTTTAGGGTTAAAGATTCCGTGACTTCTAGCACAATAAAAGAGGATTCACTCTATAATAAAAAAAGAGCCGGTCGTCAATAAAATTGATCACCAAAAATGACGATTGTTTTTGATTATGAACAGTCGTATAGAAACTAGAATTTTTATTTTATAAGTATTACTATTATAAATATTGACAATTTTAGTGATTTAGATTATTTTATGATATGTTAACTGGCATATTGCATCCAAACCAAGGAGGACGGGTCATGAGTGCTACACCGCAGCGTACTTGCGCGGAATGGGTTACTGAGAACTTGCAAGAGATGGAAAGCGTGACAAATATCAAAATGGATATTGCCCGTAGTGAAATCTCGTTTGATTATGATCCGGAGAAACTATCACCGGTGGATATTCAAGTGATAGCAAAGCGAATTTCACAGCAATTATATCACGTATATCAAACTTGCACGTTACCCTTACAGTCAAGAGGTGAGCATTCCTGTGACGCTTGTACACGCCATTTGGAACATCAAGCAAGCAATGTAAAGGGGGTGAAGCGGGCAATGGTCAGTTATTTGGGTGGCATTATCAAAGTTATCTATGATGTAAATCGCACATCCGAAGGCGAAATTGTGGCAACACTAGAACAACACACCGCTCCCCGGCTCATAGAAGAAAAAAAGAACCTCTGGACGTGGGCATCTCAACGGCTTGAAGTCGTCCTCACGTTGGTCGCATTTCTCACATTAGTGGGGGGATTCATAGCCGAACGGATCGGGACTTCTTCACTGTCGGTTACCTTGCTTTATCTGATCGCATATCTTTCCGGAGGTGTTTTCGGCTTAAAAGCAGGGTTGAAATCCCTCCGCAATGGGGTGATCGATGTGGATTTTTTGATGGTATTGGCGGCAATCGGTGCCGCAATTGTCGGTGCACCCTTTGAAGGGGCAATGTTGTTATTTCTCTTTTCGCTTTCCAATGTCTTGCAAAACTTTGCGATGGACCGTACCCGTCATGCGATTCGCGCCTTGATGCAACTTCGCCCCAATATTGCGGAGGTCAAACGGGGCAACAAAACGATCCATGTACCCGTAGAACAAGTTAATATCGATGACATCTTTATTGTTCGCCCCGGCGACCGGCTACCGCTGGATGGTGTTGTTGTTCGGGGTGAAAGTGCCATCAATCAGGCACCAATCACAGGGGAATCTATTCCAGTTACAAAAAGGGTGAACGATGTTGTCTTGGCGGGCACCATTAATCAAACGGGAAATTTGGAAGTTCGGGTGACAAAATTAGCAAAGGATTCAACCTTAGCTAAATTGGTGCAGTTGGTGGAAGAAGCCCGCAGTGAGAAAGCAAAGACTCAACGCTTTTTGGATCGTGCCGAACAGGCATATGCCCGGGGTGTGATTCTTTTTACGCTGCTTGTGACCATTATCCCAATTGCATTTTTAGGAGAATCGTTTGATAGTGCATTTTACCGCGCAATGACCCTCATGGTTGCGGCGTCACCATGTGCGTTGGTGATCAGTACTCCGGCTTCTATTTTATCCGCCATTGGCAATGGCGCACGGCGGGGCATCCTGTTTAAAGGCGGAGTATATGTGGAGCAAGCGGCGAGTATCAAAGCCATTGCATTCGATAAAACAGGAACATTGACAATTGGCCAACCGCGGGTGACCGATGTCCAGATTACATCAAGGACGTGGGAAGGTGCCGAAGCCGATTTGCTCCGGTTAGCCGCTACGGTAGAAGCAAAATCAGAGCATCCATTGGCAAAAGCGATTCTTAAGGCGGCAACCGAGCACCATGTGGCTTGGGAGGAAGCGGATGCGTTCCAGTCGGTGGCGGGGCGTGGGGTTGAAGCCCTAGTTGAAGGCAAGCACATCCGGGTGGGCAGTTGTCATTTTTTTGAGCCGGAACATCTGAAGCAAAGCCCGGCGACCCAGCGTACCCTCGAGCAGTTTCAACATGATGGAAAGACATCGATTATCGTTGCAGAAATGAACCAAGAAACCGGACAGCCACATCTACTTGGCGTAATTGCCGTTGCGGACATCATTCGCCCCGAAGCAAAAACGGTTGTTCAGGAACTCAAATCGCTTGGTATTAAAAACGTAACTATGTTGACCGGTGATAATCGCCACGTCGCTCAAGCAATTTCTAAGGAACTCGGGGTTGATGGTTGTTATGCTGAGTTGCTCCCTGAAGATAAGCTGCGTATTATCAATCAATTAAAATCCGAATACGGTCCCGTTTGTATGGTGGGTGATGGCGTCAATGATGCCCCCGCCTTGGCAACGGCTTCAATTGGCATTGCTATGGGCGCTGCCGGAACAGATGTTGCGTTAGAAACCGCGGATATTGTTTTGATGTCTGACAATCTAAAAAATATTCCCTATGTGATAGCGTTAAGCCACCAAACTCGCAAAACCCTCATGCTGAATTTAGGGTTTGCGGCAGGGATGATTTTGATTATGATTGCGGCCATTTTAGGTTGGGATATGTCGCTACCGTTGGCGGTTATTGGGCATGAGGGTGGCACCGTCTTAGTTTCTTTAAACGGATTGCGTCTTTTAGGGTATCACCGCTAAGGTACATCCCATTATTTGCTTGCTTTTAAAGCAAAATATGTATAGTTTGGCGGAATCAAACTGAGTGGAAGAGGAGACCACTTCAGCATACTCATGGTGAAAGGCGTTTTTGGCTAATGATGCTTGAAAAACCTGTACGCACAGCCATTCCGGGGGATATTTGCGTACTGTTAGAACCTGATGAAGTTGAACTAGAGCTGGTACGCACCAAGCAGAAATCGTTGCAGGCTATTTTTGGGGGTCACTTTCATAGCCGGGTACATTTGACCTGCCAACGATTTGCCTTGCCGGACGACCAACTCCAGTCCGAATTGATTCACCACTTGCGGGAGCGGTTGATGACCTATCCCCCCTTTACCCTAACGGCGGTTTCCTTGATCTCCTTCTATGCTGAATTTTGGCAATCCTACCTGTTGCGCTGGAAAATCCGCACAACTGAACCCTTACACCGGTTTCGACTTACGGTAGAGGAAGCTCTTCATAAAATCGATATAACCCCTCACTATCCTTCAAATTGGAATCCGACGCTGGTAACCGCTTTGGAAGAAATCTCAATTTTGAAAACCGAGCGGTACCTTGCCGCGATGAATTTCCCTTATCAATTATTCCGGGTTCGTCAAGTGGTACTGTCCAAGATTAATGGTGTTAATAATTTTGAAATTTTAGAAACGATCCCCTTAGAAAATTATTAACTGTTGGAATCGACCTTATGACAAGGTAGTTGGAGGGTTTGTTGTGAGGGATAGTGCAAAATTATGTAAATTTAGGTTATGGCACTTCCCTCTTGAAAAATTAAACCACATGTGCTATTATCACGCTGTGAAAATTTAACCCTCCCTACTACAAGCGAGGTGTATAATGTTTACTGTTGGAAAATTAAAATCCATTATTGATGTGGCCGCCGGACGCGAAATACCGGACACCCTCTTAACCCACGCCAAATTGGTAAATGTCTTCACGGGTGAAATTTACGAGACTCATATCGCCGTGGTGAATGATGTCATTGCCGGTGTACGGTCAGATTATACAGAGGGTAAACAGATTATCGATTGTCACGGGCAGTATGTAATACCGGGTTTGATTGATGCGCATATGCATCTGGAAAGCTCTCTTCTCTCCCCGGCCGAATTTGCTAAAGCCGTGATTCCCCACGGTACAACCACGATTGTGATCGACCCCCATGAGATTGGAAATGTCTTGGGCATGAGCGGTATTGAATACATGATCAACGCCACCCAAGCCACACCCCTTAATGCCTATGTGATGGCGCCATCTTGTGTTCCTGCCACTCACATGGAAACCGCCGGTGCGGAACTAAACCCTGCCAAAATTGAGACTCTGCTCAGTATGGACGGCATCCACGGATTAGCAGAAATGATGAATTTCCCCGGAGTGTTTTTGGGCATTCCAGACGTCTTAAAAAAACTAGAAATTGCCGGACAGGCAGATCGACCCATCGATGGACATTCCCCCGGTCTAAGTGGAAAAAACCTCAATGCCTATCTTGCCGCCGGTATCCTATCTGACCACGAATGCACAACACCAGAAGAAGCTTTGGAAAAATTGCGGCTAGGTGCCAATATTTTTATTCGTGAAGGTTCCGCGGCGAAAAATTTGGAGGCACTAATCGGAATCGTCAACGAAAAGAATTATCACAAAATTGCATTTGCCACCGATGATCGCCACCCAGATGATCTTGTGGAAGATGGGCATATGGATGATATTCTCCGGCGTGCCATCCGTCAGGGTATAGACCCAGTACGCGCGGTACAAATGTGTACCTTGAATGCCGCCACCCACCACCGGTTACGCAAACGCGGTGCGATTGCCCCGGGATATTTTGCCGATATAGTTGTTGTGGATAATCTGACCGATTTTAATGTGAAGATGACCTTCACCAACGGTAAACTCGTCTTTGACAATACATTAGTCGTGGATATTCCTGATGTTGTAGATGATCGGGTGGTCAATACGATGAACGTACAACCACTTCAGGAATCCGATTTTAGGATTCCGGTACGCGGAGAACAGGCGCGGATCGTAAAAATCATCCCCAATCAAATCGTGACGGATCACTATACCACCGTCCCGAAACAGGTGAATCAGGCGGTTGTGGCAGACCTAGAGCGAGACATTCTTAAATTCGCGGTGATCGAGCGGCACAAGGCAACAGGCAATATCGGGTTAGGTCTCGTCAATGGTTTCGGCTTAAAAAAAGGTGCTATTGCCAGCAGTGTGGCACACGACTCCCACAATTTAATCGTTGTTGGTACCTCAGATGCGGAAATGAAGCACGCCGCCGAACGGGCAATCGAAATCGGTGGTGGATTTGTGGTCGTCGCTGACGGAAACGTTTTAGGCGAGTGTCCCTTACCGATTGCGGGATTGATGTCAGATCAGCCTGTGGATGTGGTGCGAGAACAACTCCACCAGTTGCATCACGCTGCGGAAAAAATAGGATCGGTGCTCCCCAATCCCTTTATTACCTTAGCATTTATCGCCCTGCCAGTCATTCCGGCATTGAAATTGACCGATAAAGGGCTAGTCGATGTAAATCAATTTGAAATTGTAGATTTATGGGTGTAAATTTCCACCCGAACCCAAAACGAACTCCAAAATTAAGAGGATGTTATGGCAGTTAAAGAGCTTAATTCAACGGATATTTATGTGTTAAAAGCCATTTATAATCGCACAATCCGACCGGTATTTGATCTGGGAGGATGGATCGAGCCGGAAAACTATCAAAAGGCGAAAGCATCGCGGAACCCCTATGTCCGTCGTTTTATCAAAAAGCATGTGCTCCGCACAGAATTGGTCGCAAATTACAAAAGTGATCTCAATTTTTACCTAAAAGATAACACAATTGCCAAATCATGTTTTAAGTTGGATGAGCTTGGTTTGGTACAAGTAGATTGGCTGGATTTTGTAATGCATGATTTTACCGCGCAGGGAGTACGGCTCACAGATGCCGGTATTCAGCGCGTGCGAGAAATGATTCCTAAGAATGCTTCTGAGGTTGGAACGGCGTAATCATGGTGAATTCACCGCGCGTATTCTCATATTTGCTTTCCATCGGCATCGGGATCGGTCTTGCCCTAGGGGGTATGTCGCTAACGAATGCGCTCCAAACGGTACTTTTGACAATGTCTGGGGTGTTTTTAGCCGCACCGGCAATCGATCTTATTTTTACTCAATCGTTCCGGTCGATTGCAGTCCAACGGGAGCAAGATGTCTTCGGATACGTGAAAATGAATGTGGACCGGGATTTGTTAAATTTGGTGGTACAACTCTCCCGCGTAGTTCAGCCGTATGAGGCAAAAGAGACCCCTAAAATTGATCAGTTTCTTAAAGTGGAAACCTCTGATCTTGAAAAACAACTTCAAACGGCAGAACTACTGGGGTTTCAGGTTCTGAAAAAGGTAACGTATGAAAAGCTGGACGAAACCCTCAAGCAGGGTTACTTACTGGAACACCTACCCCCGGAATGTGTTCGGATTCTATTTGCTTTAATTCAACACATCAAGCATTTGGAGCATCTATACCAACTCAAAGATTTATACCTCCCTACCGGCGCAAAAACCAACGTTTATCATGTAGTCAGTAGTACCGAGATGGGTACCGTACCGGCGGCAGGCAATGAACGGCGATACGTTTTGCTTAAAACTATTGGAGAATCGAACCAGATGCAGATGGTTGATGTGGGGGCTTTTGAGCCAGCTCAAGTAGATCGCCTGCTCTTTTTCTTCCGGCTGAACGAGAAATATCTCCCATTTTTTGCGGAAGCGATGGGTGATTTACTGCACGCGATCCGGTCTTGGTTGGAACTGACCAACGGGCAATTTATGGTGGATCCCAAAATGTACCAACTACTACAAACGACATCGGATTTCCAACATACCGCCCCTATAGCTCAGGCGGATAGAGCAACGGTTTCCTAAACCGTGTGTCGCACGTTCGAGTCGTGCTAGGGGCACCAATGAAAAAACCCGCATCGTTTTTCGATACGGGTTTTTCATTTTTAGTACTGGTGCCCGAGGCCGGACTTGAACCGGCACGGACCGAAGTCCGAGGGATTTTAAGTCCCTTGTGTCTACCAATTCCACCACCCGGGCATAAAAAATGGAGGCGACGATCGGAGTCGAACCGATGAATAGCGGTTTTGCAGACCGCTCCCTTAGCCACTTGGGTACGTCGCCTTCGCTGTGAGGTGGTGTATAGTAACAAACAAACTCCTGCTTGTCAATAGAATTCTGGAGCGAAAATAAGGTCTTTACGGATCCGAAAAATCCAGTTATATTCACTCAATCAAGAAGGTTTCACCAGATTTGTGGGGGGTTACAGATGGTTTTCAATCAGGAATTTACAATCGCCACACTCGGTTTTTCCGATATTAAAGATGTCACCCGGCAAATTCAAGAGATTGTACGGGAATCAACCATCCAACGGGGACTTGTCAACATCTCTGTTATCGGCTCTACGGCTTCCGTATCTACGATTGAGTTTGAACCCGCATTGGTAGCCGATATGAAGGAAAAACTGGAAGAATTCGCCCCGCATGACCAACCTACACGGCATGGCGACACTTGGGGAGATGATAACGGATTTTCCCATCTACGAGCAACATTCATGGGTCCGGGGATCACCATTCCGGTTTCGGAGGGACATCTGGTACTGGGGACATGGCAGCAAATTGTCGTGATCGATCATGATAATCGTCCCCGCGAACGCCGAATGTTTGTGACGGTTATCGGGGAGTAATCACCGCTTACCGCTATCCAACTCTGCCTGATCTACATCGACCATCTGTACACCATCCAAATATTCTTTATAACTGATAAAATCTGGGTTTTCGGAAAGCGAGGATAATTTTTGAGTAATATGTTGGATGGTTTCTGCCGCGGCGGTGATAGACTGAAGGTTGGGTTCGATCCGGGCAAAATCCTCAGGGGACAATTTCTGCTTGATGATGCCAATCTGGAGCTTGAGGGCGGCTAATGGATTATTAATTTTGTGATTGACCGTTACAGCAGCAGCGCCAATCGCCGCCGCACGGGTTGCTATTTCAAGCTTTTCGGTCAGCTCTTTGATGCGGATCATTGACCGCACGCGCGCGATCACTTCATGAATGTTAAAGGGCTTGATTAAATAATCATCGCCTAAACTCAATCCTTCTATTTTTTCGGGCATACTGCCACGCGCCGTGATGAAGATAACCGGTACAAAGCGTAATTCATGTTCATTTTTGATGATTTGGCACGCTTCTAAACCATTAATACCCGGCATCATAATATCCATCAAAATCAAGTCGGGCTTCTGTTCTCGGGCAGTCTCAACGCCCTCATCACCGGAAGACGCACTGATTATCTCATACCCGTGCCGCTCCAAACCGATTTGCAGGAGCATCACAATTTCGGGATCGTCATCAACAATTAATATTTTTCGCGTAGATTCCATTGGCAATTACATCTCATAAAATGAAATAACAACATACGGAATTTTCGTGAAGAGGAACGTATCCATTTCAGTATGATTTGTCAATTCATTTTTCCTAACATAAAGGAGATCTGTTTCATATGAGTGAATTCAACTATCTAGAACTGGAAACATCCGGCAGTATTGCCCAGCTCACCTTTGACCGTCCCCCGGTCAATGCTTTAAATATGGACGTGCTCCATGAGCTCCACCAGACGCTCCTTGATATTGCCCGGCAAGAAACGGTGCGAGTATTGATTTTGACCGGCGCGGGCAAAGCCTTTATCGCCGGAGCAGATATTGCCCAAATGCAACATTTTGATGCCCTCCAAGCGCGTGCCTTTGCTCACACGGGGCAACGAGTTTACCGTTTGTTGGAAGAGATGCCTCAAGTGGTGATTGCCGCAATTAACGGCTTCGCCCTTGGCGGCGGATGCGAGATCAGCTTAGCCTGCGATCTGCGGATTGCCTCCGAAAAAGCAAAATTCGGGCAACCTGAAGTTAATATTGGTGTGATTCCGGGCTTTGGCGGGACACAACGGTTACCCCGCCTTATCGGAATGGCAAAAGCAAAAGAGTTAATTTTCACCGGAGATATGATCGATGCCACTACTGCCGCCCAAATCGGCTTGGTCAATGCGGTGGTTGCCCCAGAGGCACTCCTTGAAACGGCGCAGGAATGGGCAAAGAAATTGATCTCCCGCGGACCTACAGCACTTAAACTAGCAAAAGCCGTGATGAACCGCGGCATGGATTGCAGTCTTGATGCGGCATTTGCTTACGAAGCCGATGCATTTGCCCTTTGCTTCCCGGGTGGAGAAGCCAAAGAGGGGATGTCCACATTTCTGGAAACAAAGCAAAATAAAGACTGGTCGCATACTTAAAATAACCCATACCCAGCCCATCCAGCGGGGGGGATGAGGGGCACATCCAAATTCTGGGAGAGATGTTATGAGTGCGTTTGACTTTGCGCCTTCCGAGCATAAATTGATCGAAGGATTTCGTAAATTGGACGTGAACCAAAAACAATTTGTCATTGATTTTGTTCACTTTTTGGTGTCATTACCACGCCAAACCACACGGCTTACCGGCCAATCACCAGCAAATATACCAGATGTAATCACGGAAGTTGATCTTTCCGGTTTACAGTTCAAA
Organism: Gemmatimonadota bacterium; assembly: GCA_003697105.1. Classification (GTDB taxonomy): domain Bacteria; phylum 4572-55; class 4572-55; order J002; family J002; genus J002. The sequence goes on from RFFQ01000192.1 coordinate 15,470, forward strand.
TCATCCGTTATCGACCAATTAGAAGAATTGGACGATAACGAACTTGACTAACCCAGCCATCGTGATCCATCTTACCACATGAAATTAGGGAGGGCGAAATGAATCGCCAACTGCTATCTGCCATTTTAATTGGTCTTTTAACCGTTCTACTCGTCGGATGTGGTAACAGCCCATCCAACCAAACTCAGGGAAAAACAACGACCCCAGCGGACGGTAAAATTCATGTCACCTTTTGGCACGTAATGGGGGGACCGCTCGGTGAAGCCCTTGATGCCCTCATCGAGGAGTTCCACCAACAGCATCCCAATATTAAAATCGATGACGTCAATATGGGGCAATATACGGCACTTAGCCAAAAAATTATGGCATCTGTGCAAGCGGGTAATCCGCCCGTCATGGCACAGATGTACGAAACCTGGACAACCCAACTGATTGAAAGCAACGCCCTGGTACCCTTGCAGAACTATGTGGACGGTGAAAATGGTTATTCCGCAGAGGAATTAGCGGACTTTCACACCGTCTTGTTGGAAAATAATCGCTGGGATGGGAAATTGTGGACATTTCCGTTCAACAAAAGTGTGCCCGCGTTGTATTACAATATGGAGATGTTCCAAGAGAAAGGTATTGAAGCACCTCCTGCCACATGGGATGAATTTATGGGGGTCTCCCAACAACTAACCTCACCAGATGCGGACGGCGACGGGAAACCCGATATTCATGCCACCGCTTTTGTGGTATCTGCATGGACATTTGAGTGCCTGCTCTATCAAAATGGGGGGCGCTTGCTGGCAGAGGATGGCTCCGAAGCTGTTTTTAACTCCCCTGCCGGCGTGGAAGCCATGCAATTTTTGAAAAACTTACTTGATAACCAATATGCCTATTTGACAACGGGTTACGAACATCAAAACGATTTTCTGGCTAGGAAACTGGGCATGATCCAGAACACCATTGTTTCTATCGGTTTTATGGCAGACGGCTTGACATTCCCCATGGGATTAGCCCCACTACCCCGGAACAAAAAACAAGCCGTGATTCTTTCTGGAACAAATGTCGGAGTGTTTGATAACGCAACACCCGCTCAAAAAGAAGCGGCATGGACGTTTATCAAGTGGTTTTCTGAAACGGAACAAACTGCCCGTTGGGCGGCACAAGCTAACTATCTTGCCGTGCGAAAGAGCGCCCTCGAAACCGATGTGATGAAGCAACGGTTTGAAGAAGTCCCCGGCTTGGAAGCGGTTTACGGGCAATTAGACCACACCTATTTTGAGCCACGCACCGCCGCATGGTTTAATGGTCGCCGCTATCTGGAAGATGCTTGCGAACTCGCCCTACGCGGTACACAAGATATAGCTTCAGCCCTCAATGATGCCGCCAGCAAGACAAACCGCGAAATTGAAAAAGCGAATCGCTAATCCGGTATGACATTCCTCGCTAATTTGCTCACCTCAATGCGCCCCAAACAATGGACGAAAAATGGCATTGTATTTGGGGCGCTCATTTTTTCGCAAAATCTATTTGATCTGGCAAAATTGATCGCGGTGTGCGAGGCATTCCTGTTGTTTTGCCTAACGTCCGGCACGGTTTACTTGCTGAACGACATCATTGATCGAGACAAAGACCGCCAGCACCCGCAAAAACGACTCCGCCCAATTCCATCCGGTCAATTATCTGTTAAAACCGCCTTCATGTTGCTAATTGTTCTCGGTGTCGTTGGGCAATTACTCGCCTTCTGGCTTCACCCCCTCTTTTTTGGGATTACCTTCGCTTACATGCTGATCAATGCCGCATACTCTCTCTTCCTCAAGCACGTGGTAATTATTGACGTGCTGGTCATCTCACTGGGATTTGTCCTCCGGGCAATCGCAGGCGGGATAGTTATCAATACGGAAATTTCCGCGTGGTTACTGGTCTGCACCTTTTTGTTGGCATTGTTCTTAGCACTCTCCAAACGCCGTAACGAACTGGTTGTCTTTGTGGATTCCCCGGAGCAACACCGGCGCGTACTAATGGATTATTCCATCGAACTTCTGGATCATTTGATTACAATTGTAGCCGCGGCGACTATTATGGCATATTCACTTTATACATTTGACGACCGAACCGTACAAACATTTGAAACCACCCATCTTAGCGTGACCATTCCGTTTGTGGTATATGGCATCTTTCGCTATTTATATCTGATTCATAAAAAAGGATTGGGCGGGCGCCCGGAGCTAATCTTATTAACCGATAAAGGGATATTGACCAACGTCCTCATTTGGTTAATGACCAGCATTGGCGTCATTTATTTTAAGCTTTGATTTGACATTTCCTATTTTGGGTTAAGTCTTTATATTTCATTGCATTACGGCATTTATCTCATGCAACGAGTGTGTTCCTTTGAACGGCGTGTAACGAACATGGGAGCTCCTTTCTTCCAGTTGTGTGCGGATATATGGGACGGTTCATGAATATCACCCCCCGACGCTTGCACACCGGTGTTGCCTTGCACCTCACCGGCAGTGGAATTGGTACGATTGCTGTGATATTTGGATTCAGCCGGTTTGGCTCACCGTATTCGCCGGGGATACCTCTGTTGAACATGTTAATTATCAGCGGATTAATTGGGTTTTATGCGCCACGGCATCATCCGTTTGAGGGCTTCGGGAGTGCCAACACCGTGACACTGGTTCGGGCAACTCTCACCAACGGGTTAGCCGGCTTCCTTGTCAGCAATCCCACACCGACTGTGTTGGGGTTCATCAGTGCAATAACCCTGATTTGCTTGATGTTAGATGGTATCGATGGCGCACTTGCCCGGCACACCGGTATGAGTTCCAATTTTGGGGCACGATTTGATATGGAGGTTGACGCATTCCTTATTCTAATCCTCAGCGTTCTTCTAATGCAGTTTTATGCGCTTGGCACATGGGTGCTATCGCTCGGACTCATGCGCTACGGTTTCATTGCCGGCGGGTACATTTGGCACGGGCTAAGGCAACCCTTACCGGAATCCTTCCGCCGGAAATTCATTTGCGTCATCCAAATTATCAGCTTGACCCTTGCCCTCAACCCACTCCTACCACCCCCAACCCGAACATGTTTGCTTTTTGCCGCACTATTACTCCTCAGCTATTCCTTTGGGGTGGACATATGGTGGCTTTTCTGGCATCAAACCAAAAAAAAACCGTAACGATTATCAAAAAGATAGTATTCAGTAGTTCCGTTCTAAAATTTTAGGTCTTGACAATTCTTACAAACCGGATAACATCCAAATTTAAATCGGAAACGAGTTTTACACCACTACCAACGAGTCACCAAGATACACCTTATCGAAAGGAGACCGATATGCCAACATATACGACCGCAGAACTTTCTGCTATATCTGCGCGATTGGTTGATGAGTTTGATCCACTTCAAATCGTTTATTTTAAAAAGCATACGGATTTTAAGATCGATTTGTTGGTCATTCTCGCCACCAGTTCAGAACGTTTGGTACAACGGGCGGCTCGGGCGTATCGTTGCCTGAATGGAATCCACCATCCCAAAAATATCTGGGTGTACACGGAGAGCGAAGTCCAAAACTACCGGTTTGAACGAGTTTCACTAGAAAAATATATCCGGGAAGAAGGAGAGGTGTTGTACAGGCAAGCCGGATAGTGACCTTTTGCCACCAGCCACGATCCCGTCCAGTAAAACGGAAAAGCCGTGCAGTCGAAATCTGACTGCACGGCTTTTTTAATCACGGGTTATAGGGTATAGAGGGAATACCCGATGTTAGAAGGTTGCACTGAGGCTTACATTAAACGTGCGACCGCGTCCATAATACACGCGGGCACTATGCTCATCATGGCTACCTCGGTCTTCGGCATCCGCGATATATTCAGTATTCAGCGCATTATACAAGTTCAAGCCTAAGGTTAATTTCTCAACCATTGCATTCTTGAAAGTAAAGGTATAACCCGCATAAATATCAACTAAGGAATAATCGGGCATTTGCCACGAGTCCGCCCGGTCAGGTGTCGAATCGGGATCATTGGGGTCATAATCCCGGCTTTCCGGCTGAAATTCGGCATATTGCCGCCCAAAATACTTAAGCACCGGATTGACATAGGCTCGGGTATAATTGTTGACTTGCACGTCATACCGGAAACCAAAGGAGGCAGTCGTCATGGGGAAATCCCCAACATGCAAATCTTCCGTTGCCAAGTAGAGTGCGCCGATTTCCTGACCGGTATCATCCCGTACAATGGCGCCAACATCATTGTTCCACTTGTGATCTCCAATGGAAAGCATTCCTTCCAGTTCAAATTCGGGTGTTAAGTAGTGACGGGCTTCAATTTCAATCCCTTGGTGTAACGCTTCCAACCCATTCACATTATACCGGGCACCGTCATCAGCACGAATCACCAGTGCTTTATCCTTCCATTGGGTGCGGTACAAGTTCACCAATAAAGCGGTGGTAAACGTACGGTAACCGTAACCGATTTCCATACCGGTGATTTTTTCCAGTTCAACTCCGTCAATTTTGCTATTATCAAAGTAAAACGTATTCTCAAACGCCGGCGGCGCCGTCAAGTAACCCACATTAAAGAAGACGTTCATGGCATCGTTGAGGTTGTAATTTGCACCCGTTTTGATAGTGTACGGAGTGAAACTAACCCAATCCGTTTCGACCGGGTCTAGCCCGATATTTTGTTCCCAACCGGTATTGGGGTCATCGTCCCCATCACCATTCCGGTCGAGGAAGTAGTCAACACGTTTATAGCGGGTCGAATTGACTGAAAAGTTCAAAAATGCGCTCAACTGGTCATTGACATATTCCGTCTGTAAGAAACCGCCACCCAGCATCACAATGCCATCATTGTGATAATTGATTTTATCACCGATTTTTAACTGTGCTTCGGGGTCACGGTTTTTGTTTCGCGGGTTGCCTAAATAGGTACTACGGCTCCAGGAATCTACAAAATAATCACCACCAATTAAATCTTCGATGGTTCGATAATGCTCACCGACATAGTACCGGAAATCAATCCCAGCACTTAGATCGATTTGTTTGTTCACTTCGCGCTTCAAGGTTGATAAAAAGCCGTACCACGAGTGGTTGTTACGGGACGCCCGAATAATACTATACGAGCCAACCGTACTGGTATCATTTTTAGCATAAGCCGCATCAAAATCGATCTGACCCGCATCATCATAACTGAAAAATGTCGGACCGTAGGGACCGGTACCACCACCGGTACCCCAAGAGGCGTAGAGCACATTTGACAACAACGTTTTATTGTTGATGAGCCAACTGTGGTTGATGTTAAACACGGGCTTGTGATAAAAGTTTACCCGGGTGTGCTTCACTTTACCATGTTGGTATCCCCACGCATCGTTATAGTCTGTTCCCCGGGTTTGAAAATCGGTGATAGTTTCTTTGCTGGTGCGTTGTCCATGCTGTTGCGGAGCACCGACTACGGTTAAATCCAAGTTATGCTTCCCAAACTTTTTACCGATGGTGAAGAAATACCCAAATTCATCAGTCCACGTTTCGTCCACATACCCATCACCCGTTTTACGGGTCAACAACATGCTGAACGCCACACCATTATCCAGCAAACCACTGGAATACATGAGGGACGTTTTAACCGTATTATCCGAGCCAAATTGCTGGCGCAACATGGCGCGGCGTTCGGTCGCATTGGCGCTAGAATACGTTTGGACGTTCACTACCCCGCCAATAGAAGAAACCGAATACGGCGAAGCACCCAGACCGCGCTGTACTTGGATGCTCTCCGTAACATCACCCAAACCAGCCCAGTTCGACCAATAAACCCAGCCATTTTCCATATCATTCACCGGCACCCCGTTAATCATCACGGCGATATTACGCTGGTTGAATCCCCGGATATTTAACCGGGCATCCCCTGCACCCCCACCGCTTTCTGTGGAGTAAACACTGGGGGTTGTATTCAGTACCAGCGGTACATCAAGGGACGCTACCCGTTCCTGAATAATTTCTTCGTTCACTTCCGTGAAGGCTACCGGTGTTTCACGCTCCCGCGCCCGCGAGGCTTGTACCAACACTTCGTGACCCGCCAGCGCGGCTTCTTCTAAGAAAAATTCAACCGTGGTCGTCTCGCCGGCTTTCACTTCAATCTCACGAGTGATCGGCGCATAACCAATAAAAGAAGCTCGAATGGAATAGGTTCCTGCCGGTACATTCTTCAACGTAAATTCACCGTTCGCATTCGTTACGGTTCCTCGATTGGTGCCCAACAAGACAATATTGACATAGGGTAACCGTTCATTAAAATTAAAATCTTCTACCGTACCGGTGATAGTCCCGCTACTCTGCGCGAAACTCCCCACCGGAAAAACCAAAGCACACAGCATCAAAACGGCTAAAACCTTGGTCAACTTCATATGTTTAATCCTCCTAAAAATTAAACAGTGTGAAAAAAACTTAAGGTGGTTAAGCTATACACATCTTGCAATCAGCGGTGGTTGTTCGATACGCATCCCTCCTTTTTTAAGGTTCTGAACAAAACACGAATTCAAGGTTGGTTTTACAGCATGGCAGTATCCCCATTAAGTCTTACTTTAAGATTAAGATCGGGTTAGGATTATGTTAAAACCATCACCCGAACGGTAATGTTAAGACATATCCGCTCGTTTTGTCAAGGTCTGGGTAGCAACACTCTTCAAAATGTGCGCAGGCGGAATAACACCCCGTACCGTAGCGTTGGGATATATCAAACTATCATACCCGACCATCGTCCCGGGAGTCGTCACGGAATTACAACCGGTTTCCACTCGATCCCCTAAAATCGCGCCAAACTTCCGCAAACCGGTATCATAAGATTGACCCTCAAAGCGAACCGTGACGGTGGAAGGCGTAATTTTAAGATTCGCCAATTTAGTCCCCGCCCCCAGATTCACGTTTTGCCCAAGAATAGAATCCCCAATATAAGCAAAATGACCCGCTTTCGCCCCATCGAGCATCACAGAGTGCTTGATTTCTGTCGCATGGCCTACCACACAATTATCACCAATCAATACGTTTCCCCGAATATACGCCCCTTGCCGGACTTCCGTATTGTTGCCGATGATGGCGGGACCGCGAATATAGGCGCCGGGTTCAACAATGGTACCCTCCCCGATGAAAATATCATCCCCAATCAAAAATGCGCCATCCATCACCGTACCGTTAATAGCGGCATCTAAATGTTTTTGAATATAGGTTTTAATCCGTTTTAACGCATCCCATGCATACGCCACGTCATCAAACAGTTCTGCGTATGAACCGGTCTTATTAAAATAGCGGTCAATCGTCAACATGATAGAAATCCCTTTTATACTTGTAGGTGCTCCGTGATAATTAGTGGGGCGGGTTTCAGGTTGAAATCCGGTGAAGCCGGTTTGGCAATGAAACCGCCTCGTATTCAAACACGGGATGAAGCACCGGCTTATAGAATTAACTGATATTCTTCGCGCAAAATAGTTACTAAATCCCACATACTATGAATTACATGATCCGGCGTGGTTTTGCCTTCTTGCTCATTGTATTTTCCCGAACGTATAAGATGCACGGTTCGCATATTGACCGCATTTGCCGGATCAATATCATGCGTAGCCCGATCACCAACATACATACATTCCTCACATGGCAAATTGAGATGTTGGCACGCTCGTAAATACAATTTTGGATTTGGCTTCCAGATGCCCATCTCTTCCGTGATAAAAATCGCCTGCGGACGAAAGTAGGCGTGTAGATTTAGCCGTACCAGCTTTTCGGACTGTTTGGTGGTCAACCCGGCAGTGATCACCCCTAAAATCAAAGATGTTTTGGAGAGACGATCCAGAACATCTACCACATCCTCAAAAGGACGGAACTTTTCTGCCTTCGTTTGGTGGTACGCCACCACTCCTGCCGCCACAATAATTGCCGGATTGGCATGTGCATAGTACTTCCGAGGAATGCGCAAAAGTAATTTATTATAGTGCCGGTCATAATTAGAACCAAATTCGGTGACAACTTCATTCAACTCACGGATGCAGTCTTCTTCCGCCATGTTCAATCCGGCTTGAATCATGGCTTGGACACTATTCCGGCGAGCTTCCCGGGCAAAATCCGATGTCGAATAGAGGGTATCATCAATATCAAAAAAAATGGCTTTGAGCATGGCTAATTCCGGTGTTTCGTAGCAAGCAGAAGCCACGTGTTAAACAGAAAACTCCTCAAAAACTGGACCAACAGTATGAGGAGTGTAATAGCTAGCAATATCTAAACGTGTTGTGTTCAGAGGAGATGAATCGCACCAAAATGAACTACCTTTTTTAACAAATTAGACCGGTAGAAAAACCCGAAATGTCGTACCTTGCTGGAGCAGACTTTCGACCTCAATTTTACCTTGATGGTCCTCTTCCACCACTTTACGGGCAATCGCTAACCCTAATCCTGTGCCATGGCTTTTGCCATACGTGATAAACGGCTCAAACAAATTTTCCTGAATTTCAGGGGGAATCCCTTTACCGGTATCAGACACTTCAAAGCAGAGATAACCCTGATCCCGCGTGATGCGAATTGTTAATTGCCCGCCGGTATCCATGGCATCACGGGCATTGGCAATTAAATTGCTCAGCACCCGGCGGATTTTTGCGGCATCAAACAGCGCTTCACCTTCAAAATCATAGATGACTTTCGGGATAATATGGCAAGTTTCAAAAGTTTGTTGGAACGGTTTCAGGGTAGCCTCTATAAACTCTGGGATACGAACCAGTTCCATCCGAACGTGGCTTTCCTTTCCACGCGCATAATCGAGTAATTCCTGTGCCATGTCAACGATCTGCAAAACTTCTTGTACAATAATATCGGCAAATGCTTTGCTTTCCGGGAATTTTTTGGCGATCAATTCCGCAAATCCCCGGATGGAGGTCATTGGATTCTTGATGTCGTGGATAATACGGCTGGTTACCATACCAATTGTTGCGAGTTTTTCCTGCCGGACGAGTTCCTCCTGAGCCGCTTTGAGGTCATTATAGGCTTTTTGCAGTTCCGCATTTTTCTGTTGCAAATGACGGATCAAATCCATGTTGGTTTCGCGCAGTTTGCCACTCAATGCCCGTGCCACCTCAAAATAGAGCTGAGGTGAATCCTTCAATAAATGTTCAAATTCGGATTTATCGATGCGTAAAAGAAGGCTATCATGCAGTGCCCGGATGGTGGCAGAACGGGGCTTGTTTTCTAGCAGGCCCATTTCCCCAAAAAACTCACCGGGTACAATCTTCGCCAAAGACTGTTCCTCGTTACCCAGCGTCTTAGTTACTTCCAACAAACCATCTTTGACAATATAAAGGGCATCACCGATGGAACCTTCATAAAAAACGGTCTCACCGGCTCGAAAGTGTTTTTCTTCAAGAAGAGTCGATAGCCGCTTTAAATCGGCTATTGGAAGATGTTGCAGGAAGGGAATATTTTCGAGAATCGATAAATGGTCGTGCATATTTCATCTTGGAGAAAACGGTAGAATAAAAGAGCTTGTTCGCCAATTTAAGCCGATAATTTACCAAAAGTCAAGCGGTTTTTTGGTCACATCTCACCGGCTTAATGGAACATTCTGGAATGCGGCGCAACCGTGTGAACGGTGGCGCGCCGGAAAATAGTTATAACCCTTGCCCCGCCCCATCTTTTATGTTATATTGAACTATCTTGACACCACTCATTAAAATAATTAATCCTTTAGTCATCAGCACTTTAGACATATTTAGAGTACAGGAGCCTTACCGTGCTAGACAAACTATTAAAGACCCTCTTTGGCACTAAATTTGACCGTGAAATCAAGAAAATTCAACCCATAGTGGATGAAATTAATCGTATTTATGAAACGTTGCATGATCTCAGCGAAGAAGAATTGGTTGGCAAAACCGCCCAATTTAAGCAGCAAATCAATGATGCTTGCGCAGAAGTCCGCGCGCAGATCGCCGAAGTTCGGGAGGAATTGCATATTACATCTTCCGATTCTTCGGGAGACAGTATTGAAGACTTGATGGAAGAACTCAAAGAACTCGAAGAAGAAGAACTCGCGATCATTGAAGAGCAGTTAGACGCGATCCTACCAGAGGCATTTGCCGTTGTCAAAGAAGCCTGCCGCCGGATGATCGGGCAAAAAATAATGGTGACCGATACCGAACTCACCTGGGATATGATCCCCTATGACGTCCAGTTGATTGGCGGGATCGTCCTGCATCAGGGAAAAATTGCAGAAATGGCAACCGGAGAAGGCAAAACCTTAGTCGCCTCCATGCCGGTCTATCTGAACGCCCTCGCCGGAAAGGGTGTCCACCTGATTACCGTCAATGATTATCTTGCCCGGCGTGACAGCGAGTGGATGGGAGCACTCTTTAAGTATCTGGGACTTACCGTTGGTTGTATCCAGACCCATATGCCGCCCCATGTTCGTAAAAAAGAGTATGATGCCGATATAACCTATGGTACAAATAGCGAATTTGGCTTTGATTATCTGCGCGATAATATGGCAATCTCAATGGAAGAGCGCGTCCAACGAACCCATCATTACGCCGTGATTGATGAAGTAGATAGTGTCCTGATTGATGAAGCACGCACGCCGCTCATTATCTCCGGGGTGGTGGAACGCCGCGAACACCGCTATGATGTCGTCAGCGCGCCGGTACGGCGATTGGTGAAACGCCAAAAAGAGTTGGTAGGTCGCTTCATGCGGGAAGGGAAAAAGCTTTACGAGGAAGACCCACAAGGTAATGAATACGAAGCGGCTACCAAATTCTTGCTGGTACACCGGGGGGACCCGAAGAATAAGCAACTGCTGAAATTATACAAAGAAAATCCCGCCATCCAAAAGACGATCCTCGCAGTCGAAGGAGATTACATGCGGGATCGCCGCCTAAGTGAAATCGACGACCAACTGCTGTATCATATTGATGAAAAAGGAAATGGTGTCGTCTTGAGTGAAGTGGCGTACGCGGAACTCTCCCCGAACGACCCCGACCTGTTCCGGCTACCCGATTTATCCGTTGAACTCCAAGAAATTGAAGACAATGAAGACCTGTCCCCAGAAGAAAAAGAAGCGGCAAAGGAAAAACTGCATCTAGAACATGCCGATAAAAGTGAAAAGCTCCACAATATCCATCAATTATTACGCGCCTATGCCCTGTTTGAAAAAGATGAAGATTACGTGGTGCAAGATGGAAAAGTTATTATTGTCGATACCTTTACCGGACGCTTGATGCCCAGCCGCCGGTTCAGTGATGGTCTGCACCAAGCCTTGGAAGCTAAAGAGAATGTGGAGATCGGTGAAGAAACCCAAACTTTAGCGACGATCACCCTCCAAAATTACTTCCGAATGTACCATAAATTAGCGGGGATGACCGGAACCGCCGAAACTGAAGAAAGTGAATTTTATGAAATTTACAAACTAGAGGTCATCGTCATCCCCACAAACGAACCAATCCGGCGACAAGATTACGATGACGTGATTCTCCGGACCAAAGCTGAGAAATTCAAAGCGGTACTCGATGAGATTGAAGCAGTGCATAAAACCGGACGCCCCGTTCTAGTGGGAACGATTTCGGTAGATGCTTCGGAATCGCTCAGCCGCCTACTCAAACGCCGGAAAATTCCCCATGAAGTCCTCAACGCAAAACAACACCAACGGGAAGCGGAAATTGTTGCTAAAGCGGGGCGCAATAATGCCGTGACCATTGCCACGAATATGGCGGGGCGCGGTACGGACATCAAATTGGAAGTCTATCCAGATACCAAACCCGCAGATTTTATACCCTACCGCGAATGGCTGAACCGTGAAAGTAACCTCAACAAAGGGGTGGTCAATCCCGAATGTATCGCTATCCGCAAAACCAGTCTCGATAGCGGTAAATATGCCTATAAAAAGGATATACCGTGGTGTTGCGTGGCATGTGCCGTTAAAGAGGAGTGCCAAAAAGCCGCACCGGGACCCACACTCTGCGGTAAATCTGAACGAATGTTTGAGTGTGTGGAGAATATGCCTTGTGGCTTACACATCATCGGTACGGAACGCCACGAAAGCCGGCGAATTGACCGCCAATTACGTGGACGAAGTGGACGGCAAGGTGACCCCGGCTCTTCTCGATTTTATCTCTCCTTGGAAGATGACCTGATGCGTCTGTTTGGCTCGGATCGAATTGCCAACGTGATGTCGCGATTGAAAATGGAAGACGGAGAAGTGATCACTCATAAATGGATCACCAGTGCCATCGGGAAAGCCCAAACCCGCGTGGAAGGTCGAAATTTTGAAATCCGAAAGCACTTGCTGGAATATGACGACGTGATGAACAATCAGCGTGAAGTCATCTATGACCGCCGGCTGTATGCCTTGGAAGGTGGAAACCTGCGACAAGACATCATCGAAAAATTCCAAGAACAGGCTAAAAACATTGTTCTACGCCATACCGACCCCAATTTACACCCAGAAGAATGGGATTGGGAAGCCCTCCAATTGGATTTTCGCCGGATTTTCCTGTTGCAATTTGATGATAAACTGGCGGAAGTGGTCAAAAACCAAGCGGATTTGATGGATAAAATGGCGGAAGTCGCCAAAAAGATTTACGAAGACAAAGAAAGCCGCATGGACCCTGCCGAAGCCCGCTGGCTCGAACGCATTGCCACCATCAGCACTATCGACGAACTGTGGCGAGATCACCTGTACGAAATCGATCAACTGAAAGAAGGTATCAATCTACGAGCATACGGTCAACGAGACCCGGTTGTCGAATACAAAAAAGAAGCGTACAATATGTTTGTGGAATTGCTCGACCGAATTGACGAACAGATTGTCAGCAAGGTCATGCGCTACCAGCCCCAAACCCAGAACAAACAGGTTTTGGAAAATCGCCGGCGAGTGGGAGAAATTTCCGCCCGGCACACCGACCGCACCGGTTCTGTCTTTCAGGAAGCCGCCAAAAAAACCCGCGTGGTGACCAATCGCAGTGGTGACGAAAAACCCCAACCGGTCAAACGTCAGGAACCCAAAGTGGGACGAAACGACCCCTGCCCCTGCGGTAGTGGTAAAAAATACAAAAAATGTCACGGACGAAATCAGGCAGTAGCCACGTAATGACACCATCAACAAATAACACCCCAACGCCCGTGCCAGATTTGGAATCCTTTCAAGCTCTGGTCAATATCGCCGGACTCCTTAATTCCGTGCTGGTTTTAGATGAAGTCCTCAAGCGGACAATGGATGTGGTAATCCAACTTACCGGTGCGGAACGGGGTGCCGTGATTTTGGTCTCCCCCCAGGGTGAACTGGATATGAAAGTACTCCGGAACTTGAGCCAATCCGACATCGACGAAGCGGACTTTTTATTCAGCCGGAATATTCTTCAACAAGTAATTCAGAGCGGAAAACCAGCACTTAGCGTCAATGCCTGCGGTGAATCCCAATACCAAGCGTTTGAAAGTGTCCTTTGCCTCAAATTACGCTCGCTCATGTGCGTACCGTTACGAGTCAAGGAGCGAGTCATTGGGGTCATCTACGTTGATAACCGGCTTAAAGAAGGGGTTTTTCAGAAAAAAGACCTGACACTGCTTCAAACATGTGCCAACCAAGCGGCGATTGCCATTGAAAACGCCCGATTATACGAGGAGGTCTCCCACACCAAGCAATTCTTGCACGACATTTTGGAAGAGATGACCAGCGCCGTAGTCACAATCAATGAAGACGGTCTAATCACCAGTTGTAACGCCGTCTTTAAATCGATTTTTAACCTCACTCACCAAGACCTCATTCAGCAGCCAATAGAGGCATTCGAGACATTTGTCCCGCTATTGCCTATCGTACAAAAAGGTTTGGAACAGCACAAAACCGTATCTGGCGAAGATATTCGATTTCGGCAAGGTTCGGAGACACGCTATTTACAGGTGAGTTCCTCGCTAATGACAGAAACAAAACATCGCCACACATTGCTATTGACCATCAATGATGTGACACAACAACGGCAGTTGGAAGTAACTCTGGCACGGACAGACCGGCTTACCGCAATTGGACAGATGGTCGCCAGTATTGCTCACGAAATACGCAACCCGTTATCTTCGATCCGAGGTTTTTGTGATATTCTGATCCGGAAAATTGACCCAGAAACGAAAGAATACCGATTCATCAAACTGATTTCAGAAGAAACAAACCGGTTAAACGCCCTAACAAACGAATGGGTGGAATATGTGCGCGGGAACGACCTCAGATTCAAACCAACCAATCTAAATGAAGCCGTTCGGCAGGCCATCCGGTTGATGGAACACGAATTGTTATCGCATCGTATCCGCCTAAACAAAGACCTCACACCGGACTTACCTCCCGTTTATGCCGATAAAAATAAATTGGTCCAAGCGCTGTTAGATTTGCTGATCAACAGCCAGCATGCGATTGATAATCCCGGTGGAACCATAACCCTCCGTACTTTTATGATGAATGACCAAACCCCCCCTCGTGTCGCCATTGCTATCACCGATACAGGTTGTGGGATGACACCGGACGTACTGGATCGCATCTTCGATCCGTTTTTTACCACAAAAAAAGAGGGTACCGGTCTGGGGCTGGCAATTGTGAACAGTATTATTAAAGACCATCTGGGGAAAATTGAAGTAAAAAGCCAGCCAGAACACGGTACGACCTTTACGATCTCACTCCCGATAATGCTACATGAAACCGGATAAACTTCCCCTTTCGGTGGTGATTATCACCTTGAACGAAGAAAAAAACCTCCCCCGTTGTTTGAAGCATGTGCAGTGGGCGGAAGAGATCGTCGTGGTGGATTCCGGTAGCACCGATCGCACGGTGGAAATAGCTCGGAAATACACAGATAAAGTTATTTACCACCCTTTTGAAAATTATGTTATCCAGAAAAATGTTGCCACCAAGCACGCTTCCTTCGATTGGGTCTTGTCACTGGATGCGGATGAAGTTGTCACCCCAGAATTATACCAACAAATCAAGCGTATCTGGTTATCTCAAAAAGAACAATATCAGGGATTTACCGTCAATCGATTGAGTCAATTTTTGGGCAAATGGATCCGCCATAGCGGATGGTATCCAGACCGGAAAATCCGGTTGTTTCACCGCCATTATGGACGTTGGGTGGGAGATCAGGTCCATGAACACGTTCAAATAACCGGCAAAATTGGCCATCTCAACGCGGACTTGCTACACTACACGTATGATTCCATTGAGGATAATCTCAACCGGATGCAACGGTATGCCCAGCTTTCCGCACAAGAGAAATTCAAAAACGGGAAACAAACATCCGTTACGGATTTGACTCTGCGTCCGTTTATTAAATTTATCAAAGCCTACATTGTAAAACAAGGTTTCCGGGATGGGTTGCACGGGTTAGTACTGTGCCTGATGGGTTCATTTTATGTGTTTTTGAAATATGCAAACTTGTGGGAACTTCATTTAGCCCCCAGAAAAAACCATGATACCACCTCCGGCTAGACCTCTGCGCAGTTTGCACCTCAATTCTGCCAAAACGTGGCGTGGTGGAGAGCAACAAACGCTATGGCTGTGTCAAGGTTTAACAGCACGGGGTCATACAGTGATTCTGACCTGCCCGTCCCACAGCGAACTACACCAACGTGCTTGTACGGCTGGTATTACCGTCGAACCTGTGGCAATGGGCGGTGAATGGGATTTATGGGCAGTTAAAAATATAACCCAGATTATCCGGCGACAACAACCGGATATCATACATTGCCACACCTCCCATGCCCAAACGTTGGGGTTACTTGCCGCCCAAATCACAGGCGTGCCGGTGCGAATAGCGGCTCGACGTGTTGATTTTCATATCCGCAAACATCTACTGAATCGCTGGAAATATGGTAATGGTTTCAGTGCGATTATCGCCATTTCAGAAGGTATCCGGCAGGTATTAATTCAAGATGGCATTCCGCCGGAGCGGGTGGTCACCATCCATAGCGGAATCGATTTGCGACGAATTCAAACCGTTCATAAATCGAATCAAGTCCGTCAGGAGTTTGGACTTAACCCGAACCAACTTTTGGTTGGAATTGTGGCAGCACTTGCTCCGCACAAAGATCATCAAAACTTCCTACGGGCAGCGGCGCATGTTAAAGCGGAATTGCCACAAACCCGCTTTTTGATTATTGGCGACGGAGAACTTCGCGATGAATTAGAGGCATTAACTCACACATTAGACCTTCACCAGCATGTCATTTTTACTGGGTTTCGCTCCGATGTGTTGGAACTTACGGCAACTCTAGACCTGTTCGTACTCTCATCGTATCTGGAGGGGATGGGCACCTCGATTTTGGATGCAATGGCATTGGGCAAACCCATCGTAGCAACACAAGTGGGTGGTATTCCAGAGATTGTCCTGCATGGCAAAAATGGCTTGTTGGTACCCCCTCGCAACCCACTGGCACTGGCAAAAGCGATAATCACAATACTAAGTAATCCTCATTTAAGAGAGCAAATGAGCCATTTTAGCCGGGATCAGGTTCAGAATTTCACAGTCGAAAAAACAGTTGAAAAAACGGAGTCATTGTATTATCAATTAATCAATCGATAAGGATATTTATGTCATATAAACAGTTCTTTCTCATTATGTTAGCATTACTTTTCGCCGGTGTGGAACCCACTGTGGCACAAAACCGGTCTGAATTTTGGAAAACACCCGGCGCACCCCCCCTCAAGACCCGTAAAGTCAATAACTGTGCGTTTGGTGTTGGCGAAAAATTGACATATTCCGTCAATTACGGAGTCATCAATGCCGGTTCGGCAACCGTTGAAGTTCTCAGCGATACAACGAGGATTGCGGGGCGTCCCAATTATCATTTGGTCTCGATGGCAAAATCGAATAAGGTGTTTTCCCTCTTTTTTAAGGTGGAAGATCGCATTGATTCGTATCAGGATAAAGAGGGATTATTTACGTGGGAATCTCGTGTCCGCCTTCGCGAGGGAAATTACAAAGCCGATCGCTATTTTGTATTCGATCATTATGTGAAAACTGCGACTCGAAACAACAAGACCGTGACGAAAATTCCGGAATTTTGTACCGACGCAATGGGTACGTATTTTTATTTTCGGACACTTGAATTCGATGTCGGCGATACTATTTTCCTTCCGATTTATGAAAGCCGTAAAGTGTATGAACTAGCAATTCCCATTGTTGGACGGGAAACCATCAAAGTGCCGGCAGGGACATTCGATTGCTATAAAATTATCCCACAACTGGTTGAAAATGAAGCGGTTTTTCAAAGTAAAGGGCGCATGACACTATGGGTAACGGCAGATCAACATCGCTATTTGGCCAAAGTGGCAAGTGAAGTCATTTTTGGCACCATTCACATCAATTTAACCGAGATTCAACCCGGTCAGATCGAATGTGAATCTCCGACAGAAAACGATTAAAGCATGATCACCACCGCCGAAATATATCAAAAACTGAAAAAGGGGATGGACGAGCCCCTCGCCCGAACGCTAGCAAAAATAATGGGACAATTTTATGTGGAACTCGAAGGAATAATCACAACCACCGGCGAAATCGATCCAACTCCTGCCGGAAACGATAAAGTGAATGAAATATTCCTCGAATTGAATCAGGTGATGGATGAGAATGCCACACAAGAGCTAGCCACAACATTGGTGCAGGTCTATAATGAGCTCAAACAAATGATCATAACCCGTAAAATGTATTGAATACCAGTTAGTTGCCAAAATCGATAAAAAATAGATCATGTTAAACAATACCTTCGCCAAAAGTGACCTTTTAGGCTGTATGAATAGCGCCAATTCCGGCGAGATGGTTTTTGACTTGTTGAATTAAAATTGGGTGAGCCAAT
>RFFQ01000193.1 GCA_003697105.1 Gemmatimonadota bacterium
CCCCAACTCCCGAACTTGTCAAACTCCCCAACTCCCGAACTCGTCAAACTCCCCAACTCGTAAAACTCCCGAACTCCCCAACTCAACATCATTTTTTCGGTTTAACCAAATTTTTTAACACATGTCCTGCTAGTGCTGGATTTTCCTTGAGGCGACGGGTACAGTAACCGTACCAATCTTTACCAAACGGCACATAGACTCGTACTCGATGCCCGTTTGCCTGAATTTTACGCCGTAAATCTGGTAGAACACCGAGGAGCATCTGGTATTCATATTGGTCAGGTTGTGCATTGTATTTTTTGATGATTTTTTCCGTTTCAGTCACTACCCATTCATCATGGGTAGCAATGCCGACGTAACGTCCATTTTTGATCATCATTTCTACTAAATCCACAAAACTTTGGCGGATTTCTTGCCGGTCTTTGAAGGCAATTTCTTCTGGTTCGATGTAAATCCCCTTACAAATGCGTAAATTGGGGTCTGGTTTAGCGGGCGCTTCCTGAATTAATCGTTGAACATCCGCCATGCTACGTCGCAGATATGCCTGAATCACTAAGCCGGTTTTAGGGAACTGTTTACGGGCACGCTCGTAAATCTCGATGGTGTCATCTGTACATGCCGAATCTTCCATATCGATCCGGACAAAGTTATTGTATTTAGAATTGGCGTAGCCGATCAAATTCATCACGCTATCCGCACAAAATTCTTTATCCAGAAGTAACCCAAACGCTGTCAGTTTAATAGAGATATTGGCCTCCAGTTGCTCCTTATCAATGACATCCAAGACCTTTTTATAGGTTTCGACGGTGGGTGCAACTTGGTCGGTACTGTGGATAAATTCGCCCAGTACATCAATGGTTGCCATGACCTTTTCTGCGTTGAGTTCTTTAACCACCCGTACGGCATCATCGATTGTATTGCCCGCCACATAGGGCTTTGAAAATTGCCAAACCAGTGGTTTGGGGACATACGGTAATGTCCGTGCGATTAATTTATCAAATACCGTCATCGGCTTGTTCCTTCCAGATTTAGTTAAAAGGGCTATATCTAAAAGACTATTAAAATCAATAGGTTATTACGTTATAATTTCAATAAAATAGGTTTGCACTCACGGTTCGTCAATGGTTTTCTTGGGGTGTTGCGGTGACGCTATGCAAGTTTGCTAGTACTAGATATATAGTTCTTTTTCAGATTGACAATCGCATGATTTCATGTTATAAATATCGTCCTGTATCCGTTTTATCCTATTTTCTGATTGTTCCCAAGGAGGTTTAAGGCGTATGACGCTCGTTAAACAGATTTTTGGCACCTCTGTCGGCAGGAAACAGGTAGTTGGGTTGACCAGTTTGGTTCTCTGTCTGTTTATCGTCGGGCATCTGATTGGAAATTACTATCTGTTGTTCGGCGAAGCTGCTTTTGACGGCTATGCTCAAAAATTATATCATCTTGGTTATCTGCTTTACATGATTGAAATTGGGCTTGTAACCGCATTTGTTCTTCATTTTACTTTAGCGATGAGTCTTGCCCTAAAAAACATGAGTGCGCGTCAAAGTCGCTATGCGGTCGCCGGTTCTAAGGGGGGTGCTACGTGGTTTTCCCGAACCATGGCTATCACTGGCACCTGGATTTTAATCTTTTTGATTCTTCACCTGATTCATTTCAAGTTTGCACCTCGTGATCATCATTATGAATTGTATCATATCGTGGATCAATTTTTCGCGAGTAAAGCCTACGTGGTGTACTACGTCATCTCGGTGTGTTGTGTGGGATTTCATGTGATGCACGGTTTCCAAAGTGCATTTCAGACCCTTGGCATTTATCGGGATGATATTAAGCCCGGTTTAGAAAAACTAAGTGTGGCGTTCGGCGTTATCGTTGCCGTGGGCTACAGCGTACTCCCGATTTTTATGACCCTAACCGAAGCGAAACCTTAAGGAGGTGCAACCGATGCTAGATTCTAAGATTCCGGCAGGACCCTTGACCGAAAAATGGGACAAGCACCGCATGAACATCAAATTGGTGAATCCTGCCAATAAGCGGAAATTTACGATTTTAGTCGTGGGTACCGGCCTCGCCGGGGCATCTGCTTCTGCCTCGCTGGCGGAGTTGGGGTACAACGTGATCACGCTAACCTACCATGATACCCCGCGCCGGGCGCATAGTATTGCTGCTCAGGGGGGCATCAACGCGGCAAAAAATTATCCCAATGATGGAGATACTATTTGGCGATTATTTTATGATACCATCAAAGGGGGTGACTTCCGGGCACGGGAAGCGAATGTCTATCGACTTGCGCAAGTCAGCAATAATATTATCGACCAATGTGTGGCACAAGGGGTGCCGTTTGCGCGGGATTACGGAGGGTTGCTGGCGAACCGCTCCTTTGGTGGGGCGTTGGTTTCACGCACCTTTTACGCTCGCGGACAGACCGGACAGCAGTTGTTGCTGGGAGCGTACAGTGCGATGATGCGCCAAGTCGCCTTAGGCAAAGTGAAACTTATGACACGCCGGGAGATGCTGGATGTCGTCATCCACAACGGACGGGCTCGGGGTGTGATCGCTCGAAACATGCTCAACGGGCAGATTGAACCCTACACGGCGGATGCGGTTGTCTTAGCCACCGGCGGCTACGGCAATGTCTATTTCCTTTCGACAAATGCGAAAGCCTGTAATGTGTCGGCGGCGTATCGTGCTCATAAAAAGGGTGCGTTCTTCGCAAATCCGTGTTATGTGCAAATTCACCCGACTTGTTTACCCGTTCACGGTGATATTCAATCTAAACTGACCTTGATGAGCGAAAGCTTACGGAATGATGGCCGGGTGTGGGTTCCCAAGAATAAAGGCGACAAGCGTCCTCCTGCAGAAATCCCGGAAGCGGATCGGGATTATTATTTGGAACGCAAATATCCAAGTTTTGGGAATCTGGTCCCGCGGGATGTGGCATCCCGGAATGCCAAGTATGTTTGTGATGAAGGGCGCGGTGTGGGTGAAACCGGACTCGCCGTCTATCTGGATTTTGCCGATGCCATCCAGCGTGATGGGGAAGAGACCATCCGGGCGAAGTACGGCAATCTGTTCCACATGTACGAAAAAATTACCGGGGAAAATCCCTATCGTGTTCCCATGAAAATCTTCCCAGCGGTACACTACACAATGGGCGGCTTGTGGGTTGATTATAACCTGATGACAACGGTCCCGGGTCTGTATGCCTTAGGGGAGTGCAACTTCTCCGATCATGGTGCGAACCGGCTGGGAGCAAGCGCCTTAATGCAGGGTCTTGCGGATGGTTATTTCGTGATTCCCTATACCATCGGGGATTATCTGGCAACTGCTTGGGGCGACCTGCGAAAACATGATGTCACCCCAGAAACCGCGGAATTCAAGGACGCGGTAAAAGATGCAACCGATAAAACCGAAAAATTACTGGCACTGAACGGCGAACGCACGGTCGATTCCATCCACCGCGAATTGGGTATGCTGATGTGGGATAAATGCGGTATGTCCCGCACCAAGGAAGGGTTAGAAGAGGCGGCGGCGAAAATACCGCAAATCCGCGAAGAATTCTGGAGAAATGCGAAAGTGCCGGGTCGCGGTGCTGAACTAAATCAAGAGTTGGAAAAAGCCGGTCGTGTTGCCGACTTCCTTGAATTTGCCGAATTGATTGTCCAAGATGCCTTACACCGGGAAGAATCCTGTGGCGGACACTTCCGCGAAGAATATCAGACACCCGAAGGCGAAGCTTTGCGAAATGACGAGGAATTTGCCTACGTCGCGGCATGGGAATATAACGGCGTGGGAGAAGCCGCGACCTTGCATAAAGAAGAACTAAAATTTGAAAATGTCGAACTGACGCAGCGCAGCTATAAATAGGAGGGAAATATGAGTAGCAATGGAAACCTGTTACAGCTAAAACTTAGGGTGTGGCGTCAGAAAGGTCCGGATGATGCCGGCAAATTGGTGGAATACCAACTGGATGATGTCTCGCCGGATATGTCCTTTTTGGAAATGCTGGATCATCTCAATGCGAAACTGATTCTGGAAGGTCAAGAACCCATCGCATTTGAACACGACTGCCGCGAAGGTATCTGTGGCGCCTGTGGCGCCGTCGTTAATGGGATGTCACACGGACAGGAAAAAGGTACGACGCTGTGTCAGTTGCACATGCGCAAGTTCCGAAATGGTGAAACTATCACTATCGAACCTTTTCGGGCAAGTGCCTTTCCAATTATCAAAGATTTAGTCGTGGATCGATCGGCGTTTGACCAGATCATTCGAGCCGGTGGCTATATTTCGGTAAATACCGGTAATGCGCCAGATGCCAATGCGATCCCGATTGGTAAGGATAAAGCCGATCTCGCCTTTGATGCCGCGACCTGCATTGGTTGTGGTGCATGTGTTGCCGCGTGTCCCAATGCTTCGGCGATGCTCTTTCTCTCGGCGAAAGTGTCGCAGTTTGCTTTACTGCCGCAAGGTCGCCCGGAAGCTGCCAGACGGGTCAAAAGTATGGTGGCGATGCATGATGAATTGGGTTTTGGATCGTGTACGAATCATGGCGAATGTTCTACGGCGTGCCCTAAAGAAATCTCATTGGCGAATATTGCGCGCCTGAATCGGGAGTTTGCAAAATCGTTGATTTCGGTATAAATGCCAGCCTGTCCTTTGAGGATTGGCAGTTCTTCGCCATACCAAATTCCGGCAAACCCGATCTTGTTACAGAGATCGGGTTTTTTGTTGGCGATCATTTTAAACCGGGGAGGATTTATCGTGCCGCGTCACCGGTTGTTATACGGTCTATTGTTGTTGCTCGTTATGGGGTTGGGGTTATCATCCCGGCAACCCTTTATGCCCCAGCTAGTGCGGCTTTACGCAGGTGATACACTTTGGTCGCTGATGGTTTTTCTGCTGGTCGGGCTTTTTTTCCAAAGCTTCCCACCCGGTTGGTTGCACTATACGCCGGTATGTTCTCTTTGTTGATCGAATTAAGCCAGTTTTATCATGCCCCGTGGATTGATGCGATTCGTGCCACCCGAATCGGCGGCTTAGTTCTGGGTTTCGGTTTTTTGTGGCGCGACCTCGTGTGTTACGCGCTTGGTATTATGGGGGGTGTTGTTATCGATGTGGCACTTCGGTCTGTCCACCAGCCTCATGAGAATCAGGACGGGTGACACCTCTCCGGTTCGATGCCGCCGCAGACCGCCAACTCATCACTTCTTCACAAATTTCGGGTTCAGGTGTTGTCGTACTTTCAAAGTGCGTCGTACCTGAAAAAGGAAGGCACAAAAAAAAGATCCATTGGGGGGCATTCCCAAATGGCTCTCTTTTCAAAATAAAAATAACCGTAAGCTTATGATAAACTTACGGTTATTTATTTTATGGTGCCCCTGAGAGGACTCGAACCTCCACGCCCTTTCGGGCACAGATCCTTAGTCTGCCGTGTATACCAATTCCACCACAGGGGCATCTTTAGCGGCGGTATAATTAGCGGATAATCGCCCAAAAGTCAAGATTTTTTTTCGGCAAATTTCGTTTGTAATTGAGCCAGCACATACGAGGGTACCAGTGTGGAAATATCGCCTCCCAGACTGGAGACTTCTCGAACCATGCTGGAACTTAAATAGGTATATTCTTGAGAAGGCATCATAAACACGGTTTCCAGATTCGGTGCTAAGTTGCGGTTCATCAGTGCCATCTGAAACTCAAATTCATAATCTGATACGGCTCGAATGCCCCGAATAACCGCATCGACGCCTTGTTTTTTGGCAAAATCGACCAATAAGCCTTCAAAATGATCTAGCCTCACGTTGGGTAAGGGGGGTAAAACCACTTCCAACATGGCTAATCGCTCTTCCACGGTGAAAAGGGGTTGTTTCCGCCGGTTGATCGCAACGGCTACAATCAGTTGATCAAATAATTTGGCACTTCGCTGAATTAGGTCAATATGTCCATTGGTAACCGGATCAAATGTTCCGGGATAGAGTGCGGTGCGCATCGTGTGTTCCTTACTGGGCGAGTTCATCAAGTAAAATAGCCGATGTTCGGATACCTCGGTAAAAATCACGGATGGAGAATTTTTCATTGGGCGAGTGGACGTTATCATCCGGTAAACCCCAGCCTAATAACAGGCTGTCACAGCCTAAAATCTTTTTGAATGTGGACACAATTGGGATAGACCCCCCTTCCCGGATCAGCACCGGCTCAATACCAAACCCTTTTTTGATCGCCCGGCGAGCCGCCTTCATGCCGTCACTGGAGCTATCCACCAGAACAGCTTCGGCGGAATGACCCCCCACTTCAAACTCCAAATAGACCGTATCCGGGCAATTCTCGCGGACGAATGTTTCGATCAGGTGCTCTATTCGGTGCGGGTCTTGGTTTGGGACGAGGCGCATTGTAATTTTGGCGAATGCTGTCGAGGGGACTATCGTTTTACCCCCTTCACCTTGATAGCCGCCGCCAATACCGTTTACTTCCAGCGTGGGACGAGCCGTTTTCCGTTCCCACGTGGTATAGCCGGCTTCCCCATATACTTTCTTGACCCCAGTGTACCGGATAAACTCTTGCTCATCAAAGGGAAGATTGGCGAACATTTCTCGTTCCCATGCTTCGAGGTCAAGTACGTTATCGTAAAATCCCGGAATCGCCACCCGACCTTTTTCATCATGCATTTTTGCGATGAGGGCACACAATTCATGCACCGGATTGGGCACGGCTCCCCCAAAACTACCGGAGTGTAAATCCCGTTTTGGACCGGTCAGGCGGATTTCACACCCGACAATCCCTTTCAAACCATAGGTGATTGCCGGTACATTCTCTGCCAGTTGAGCCGTATCCGAAATAATGACATAATCTGCCGCCAGTTCATCTTTATGAGCTTCGATGAAGGGGATCAGATTCGGGCTCCCAATTTCCTCTTCGCCTTCTAAAATGACTTTGACATTGATGGGGAATTCACCGGCTGTTTTCAGATAGGCTTCTAGCGCCAAGATGTGAGTCAACATTTGCCCTTTATCATCTGTTGCTCCGCGAGCGTACAGATTTCCGTCGCGTTCGGTCGGTTCAAAGGGTGGTGTTTCCCACAACTCAAACGGCTCTGGTGGCTGAACGTCGTAGTGCCCATAAATCAGCACGGTTGGTTGTCCCGGTTTCTCGCATTTTTGCCCCATGACTATTGGATGCTTGGCGGTGTCATATAAGGTGGCTTCAAAGCCAGCATTCGTCAAACGATTTTTGACCCACTCGCCCGCCGCCCGTACATCTGGAGCATGTTCTGATTTCGTGCTGACACTCGGAATTCGCAACAGTTCTTTCAGAGCTTCCAGATAGTCGGTCTGGTGTTGATCAATATACTCTAAGACGTTGTTAATATTTGACATAAGTCCTCCTAAATCTTGTGTTGAAAAATGCTTTGGGGGAACATCATCGTCCTATAATGTATGGTTATTCAATGCCAACCCGCTTAAAAATCGTATCCACATGGCGGAAATGCCGGTGAATATCAAATGCCGTTTCAAGGGCTTCTGCATCCAAAACAGCTCTAACGTCATCATCTGCTAAAAGTAATTCTTTCAGGGAGTTGCTTTCTTTATTCCAGACTTTCATGGCGTTTCGTTGCACCCAACGGTACGCCTTCTCGCGAGAGACGCCGGCTTTTGCTAGTTCTAACAGCACCACCTGCGAGAAAAAGAGATCATTATATTTGTACATATTTTCTTGCATGTGTTCGGGATAGACGATCAGATGTTCCATCAAATTGATAAATTTGTGGAGCATGTAATGCAGCGTGATGGTGCTATCCGGTAAGATAACTCGCTCTACGCTGGAATGGCTGATATCGCGTTCATGCCACAGCGGTACATTTTCCATCGCGGCAAGGGCATTGCCCCGCAGGAGCCGCGCCATCCCGGAAAGACGTTCACAGATGATTGGGTTACGCTTGTGGGGCATTGCTGAAGAGCCTTTTTGCCCTTGGGAGAAAAACTCCTCTGTTTCCAGCACTTCCGTGCGCTGTAAATGGCGGATTTCGGTGGCGAATTTATCCAGTGAATTACCGATCAATGCCAGTGTACTCATAAACTCTGCATGGCGGTCTCGCTGGATGATCTGGGTCGAGATCGGTGCGGGTTTCAAGCCTAATTTTTGGCAAACATAGGCTTCTACCTGCGGGTCTAAGTGGGCGAATGTGCCTACTGCACCCGAAATTTGACCCACCGAAATGGTCTCAATCGCCTGCTCCATCCGGCGGATATTACGCTGATTTTCGGCAACCCAGACCGCCAATTTCAGCCCAAACGTGATGGGTTCCGCGTGGATGCCATGCGACCGCCCGATCATCGGCGTGAATTTGTGCTCTAGGGCACGTTTTTTCAGCACACCGTCCAGTGTTTTCAGTTGGTCGAGGATCAGGTTGCCGGCATCACGCAGTTGCAAGGCGAGTCCGGTATCCAGAATATCGGAAGAAGTCATGCCGAGGTGGATATAGCGTGCGGGTTCCCCGACATACTCTGCCACGTTGGTCAAAAACGCGATCACATCATGCTTAACTTCTTTTTCGATCTCCAAACAGCGCTCAATGTTAAAATCGGCTTTTTCCCGGATGGTCTGTGCCGCTTCCTTCGGGATATTGCCCAGTTCTGCCTGTGCTTCACAAGCTAAAATTTCAATCTCCAGCCAATTTTTCAGTTTTTGTTCGTCAGTCCAAATGGCGCCCATTTCGGGCAGAGTATAACGAGGGATCATAGTCATCTCCTGTGTAGGTCGTCGATTGGGTGAACAATGCTCTCAACTTAGATCAAAACCATGAGCGGGTCAAGCTGAAAATGAGTGTCCCTGCATCCGTTCTAAAATGAGATATGCCATTTTGAGCGCCCGCAACCCATCCTCGCCTGAAACCACGGGGGTTCTGCCTGCCTGAATGCAATCCACGAAGGACTGCAATTCTAATTTGAGCGGTTCGGTCTCTTTCACCGGTAAGTGTTTCCGCTCGATGAGCATATCAAAGTTGATATTCATTCCACCGGAAATCGCTTTTTGCGCTAACTCCGTGTAACCTTGCTTAGACTTGCCGATTAGCTGTTTGACCATTGGACTGAGCTTGATGACCTCCACAGACTTTTTGTGATAATCGAGTGAAATGTAAGCATCCCGTTGGAAAAAACGAATTTTGCGCACCGTTTCACGGGAGACCCGACTGGTGGTGACATTGGCAATGCAACCGTTTTCAAATTCAATGCGGGCGTTGGCAATATCTTCGCTGTCTGAAAGGATCGAGGCACCGGCGGCATGGACGGCTTTCGGCTCACTTTTGACAAAGCTCAAAATGATGTCCAGATCGTGGATCATCAAATCTAGCACGACCGCCACATCCGTACCGCGGGCGACAAAGGGCGCTAACCGGTGGGATTCGATAAATAGTGGTGTACCGATGACCCCTTCCATCGCGATCACGGCGGCATTAAAGCGCTCAATGTGCCCGACTTGGATCAACACGCCCTGCTGGTGTGCCAGATGGAGCAGTTCCTCGGCTTGTTCAATCGTGCTGGTGATGGGTTTTTCGATCAACACGTGTTTGCCGGCTTCTAGTGCGGCTTTTGCCACTTCAAAATGCAGTTGGGTTGGCACCGCAATATTAACAGCGTCGCAGTGGGGGATGAGTTCGCGGTAATCCGTATATCCCGGGACATTGTGCCGCCCGGCAATTTCGGCGGCTCGCTCCGGACTGGCATCTGCAATACCTATCAGTTCCGCATTTTTCAGTTCCGTGTACACCCGCGCGTGGTGCTGCCCCAAATGCCCGGTGCCGATAACACCCATTTTTAGTTTTGGCATGGTGATAATCCTCTTTGTTGGGTCAAAAAACAATGATTAGGTGAAGACAGGTGGTGATCCGTTTCAAGGCTTAACGTCTGGGGGGTTGATTGAGTGGTTTGAGGGTTAAAAACACTTCGGTTAGACGAACAAATTCGGTTAATGAAAGCGATTCTGCCCGGCGTGACCCCTCAATATTGGCTTCTTGAAAAAGCATTGCTAGCTGATTTACGGTTAGCGGTAGCTTTTTCAGGTTGTTACGCAACATTTTCCGGCGTGGATTGAACGCCATTTTAACCAGCATTGTAAATGCGTTTTTATCTGGGATAGTCACCGGCGGATGGCGAAAATCCAGCGAGATGACGGTCGATTCCACTTGCGGGACGGGGTAAAACGCCCCCGGATTAAGCCGCATCTTTAATGTGATATGGGCGTACGCCTGCACTAACACCGAGAGAATGCCATAGTTGGCGGTGCCCGGGGCGGCAAGCAGGCGCTCTCCAACTTCCCGTTGTACCAGCACCAGCGCTTGCTGAACCGGTACGGGAGAGTCGATCAGTTGGGCTAAAATGGGTGAGGTGATATAATAGGGCAAATTCCCAACGACTACCAGTGGCAGATCGACCTCGTGCACCAGAGCGGTAAAATCACACTGCAATATATCCGCCTGAACCAGCCGGAAATCGGATTGACCGGCAAATTGTTCTTGCAGAACCCCCACCAATAGGGGGTCAATTTCCACTGCCGTCACCGGATAGCCCCGTGCCAGTAAAATCTGGGTGAGTGCGCCGACACCGGGTCCGATTTCAATGATTTGCACCTTGGGGGGTACCGCGTCGATGATCTTCTCATTCAATAGCGGCTGGCACAAAAAATTTTGCCCCCATCGCTTGCGGGGGCGAATATTCGCACGTTCTAAAATCGTTTTCGGGTGAACAAAATGAGTCATATTGGGATCATTTAAGGAACGTCAGTGACCGGATTTGAACAAAAGCACCGTCACTTGAGCCGGAATATTATGTTACAATTGCGGTAAAGGGTTGGAGAATACACCACCTCCGGTAAGATCAGAATGGCGTACCTCTACGCCTTCCTATCTATATAATTTCGCGGCTTGGACGGTGTTATACATCAGCATCGCGATGGTCATCGGTCCCACCCCACCGGGTACAGGTGTGATGGCGTAAGCTTTTTCTGCCACACCTTTAAAATCAATGTCACCACAAAGTGTGCCATCTTCCCACCGGTTGACGCCCACATCAATGGCAATAACCCCCTCCTTGACCATATCCGCCGTGATAAAATTTGCCTGTCCGATGGCGGCAACCAAAATATCCGCCTGCCGGGTAATCTCGGCGATGTTTTGGGTGCGAGAGTGGCAGATCGTCACCGTGGCGTTTGCCCATGCCGCTTTTTGGACGAAGATCAGTGCCTGCGGTTTGCCCACAATGTTGCTCCGCCCGACAATCACCACATGCTTGCCGAACGGGTCAAGGTTGTAGGCTTCCAGCAGTTTTTGCACACCCAACGGGGTGCAGGGGATAAACGTGGGCACTCCGATAGAAAGCCGCCCGACGTTGTAAGGGTGAAAGCCGTCCACATCTTTTTGGGGATCGATGGTTTCAATGATCACCTGTTCATCAATATGGGCCGGTAGGGGCAGTTGCACTAAAATTCCATGGACGGTTTTATCCGCATTTAACCGCTGAATGTACTCCACCAATTCCGGTTGGGATGTCTTCGCTGGTAACCGAATGGATTCCGACTTGAATCCCAACCGTTTGGCGATTTTACCTTTGCTACGCACGTACACTTCGGAGGCGGGGTCGTCTCCCACCAGTACGGTTGTTAAGCCGGGGGTCAGCCCCAGTTCTGCGATTTCCGCTTTTAACGCGTGACGGATGGCTTTGGCTGTGGCTTTACCGTCGATGATGATTGCTGACATTGTATAAATCCTTATAAGATGTTGGTAAATTGAATGTTATCGGATTAACAGAATCGGTTGAATTACCGGTTGGTGTGATGTGGTTAATCGAACAAAATAATGTCCACTTGACGCGGCTCGGCGCGTCTTCGTTGTTCCATCCCACAGGACGCGATGATCTCCGGCATTGAACCACCCTTCTTGCAAGCACCGCACCAGCCGCCCCTGACTATCGTAAATTGCCAACTGAATATTATCTGCCTGCGGTAAAGTAAAGCGGATGGTTGTATTCGGGTTAAATGGATTCGGGTAATTTTGTAATTGATAAAGGTCTGGCATATCAATGGATTTTGGAGAGCCAACACGGGTCAAGCCGCAGGGGATTGTGTCCGTGATGGTGGAATCCGACACAAACGCTTGCCATTGTCTGGCAACACGGCGGGTGATGAGCCACGAGGCTTGCCCGGGGTCCTCATTGTAACACTCATATTCACCGATACTGTACCGGTCTCGATTACCTAACCACGCCGTTTCTTCTTCGATGGGGCGCAATTCGACCGGTTCATCCAGCGGTATTTCGTCTGGCAGACGGCGATCAATCACCGCTTGAAAAAACGTATTGAGCAGTTCCTGATCGCGGATCATGCCATGCCCAGCACGCGGTTCCATTGCCAAGCACCAGCGTGCGCCTAGGGGGCGGTGCCGCTCAAAAATACCGGTTAAGTTTTCGATGCGATAATCCAGATCGAGTTCGCCAGTAAAGAGGTAGCCCGGTACGTGGATCGCCTCACCGGCCGCGGTGGTATCATGCAGACCCCCTTTTTGGGTGATAAAGCCAATTGCGCGGCTTGGATTCCACAGGGTGAAGTGGTAGGAGAATTGCCCTCCCCACGAGTACCCATTGAAAAAAATTGTACTGAATGCCACTTCAGAGTGGCCGCTCAAGATGGCAAATTGCGCCAGTGCTTCCAACACCGCATCACCAATGCCGGAGTCCATGTGCATGTTATCCAGACGAGCGCCCATCAGGGCGAAATCATGGTCTTCGCAAAGTTGGCGATAGCCGCTGTTATGGACAATGGTGCGAGAGTCCACATATTGCGGCATTACGTAAAAGTAGATGCCCCGCACCACATCCAGATTGTCGGGGAGATACAGCCGAAAATCTGCCCGATCATAGGTGTCTCCCGGTTCCGGTTCAATAGAGACATCATAAATGGCGGCGGAAAGTACCGCGGGTATTATCAAAATGAAGAGCAGAAACCGGTGCGTCATTGGATTTCTCCATCCGGGTTATAATTTAATATCAGTACTTCCTTTACACGCCCCCGGCGCTTTGCATTGGAGTTAATTGCTCGGGTTGCTTGTACAATTTCAATGCGGTAAGGGGCGTATAGGTCTAAAATAAAAGGTGTGTAGGCATTACTGAGCATACATTTGCACCCTTTTGCGGTCAGTTGGGCGAACACCTTTGCCAATTCATGCTGATCGGTCTCCCGAAAATCTTCTGCGGTATAACCGGTAAAATTTGCTGTTTTGCTGAGCGGGTCATAAGGGGGGTCGAAATAGACAAAATCACCGGCTTGTGCCTTACCGGCAACCGCCCGAAAATTGAGGGTGTAAAGGGTCGCGTTTTGCAATGCTTTGCTGGCGGCTCTCAATGCTTCGGGGTCGTAAATTTTCGGATTTTGATACCGTCCGATAGGCACATTGAACTGCCCTTTGCGGTTGACCCGGTATAAGCCGTTATAACAGGTTTTGTTCAGGTAGATCAGCCGTGCCGCCCGTTCTAGATCGCTCAGCACCTTTTTTTGCCGGTCGAGGTTGCGAACCTCATAATAATAGGTGTTACTATGTTTTTTTTTATGACGGGCAAGATAGGCGATTAATTGCTCCGGTTGGTCCCGCAAGACCCGATAGGTATTGATTAAGTCGTGATTCGTATCCGACAAAAAAATATCACCGGTTAATTTTCCATCGGAAAATAAATGGAAAAAGACGGCACCACTCCCCACAAACGGTTCAAAATAACGGGGAATCTCTGCCGGAAAGAAAGGGTCATACTGCGCCAGCAACTGTTGTTTTCCACCTGCCCATTTTAAAAAGGGTTTGACTCGAAATGATGTTTTCATGAATATATTATCAACGCTCGTGGTATCACCTCAACATAAAAAAACAGACTCTTTTAAGCAAGTCAAGAGTCTGTTTTTATAAGGCTTCTATGACCACCGGGGTTAGTGATATTGTTGGGATTCGATCTCTTGTGCCCGGCGGAACTCGGCGGCGGCGGCATCTCGGGCGCCCATCCGCAGATAAATCGCGCCTAGATTGGCATGAGCCGGTGCAAAATTATCATTAAAGTAGATTGCTTTTTTGTAATGAAACATGGCGGCATCATAATCCCCTTTTTTGTGGTAATCTACGCCAAAGTCGTAGTGCAATTTTGCTTTTTGATCCGGTGTGATGAAGGTCGAATCCACTGCCATCGCGGCATTATATTCTTCCACCGCCTGATCTAAGTTCCCCGCGTGATAAAATTCCATAGCGAGCTCATAATGCAAGTTGGCTATCCGGTTGGTAGAGTGGGGGGTATCTTCTGGTGTTTCGGATTGTTCCGGGGCGGGTGTTGCAGGTGGTTCTTCTTCTGGGCGGGATTCCACAGTTTCCGTTGCGGGTCCCGGGAGGGGGGTGAATTCCGGCACGCTGGGTTCAGGTAATTCTTCGGGGACGGGGATTAACCGTTCGGTGGTAGGGGGTGTTTCTGCCAGATCGGGTGCTTTTTTGGTTTTTCCATTTTCTTCCGGCGTGATTTCCGCAAACACCGGTTCTCCCGGTAGGGGTGGGAGTGTTTCGATCTCATGTTCTACCGGTGGCTCTGGCATCACCTCCGGTTCCACGGCTGGGGTTGGCGGTGGTGTACTGGATTCCGGTTGAACCGGCTTTTCACCGAATTTGGGTTGCTCCGTTTGGGCGCGGAGTTCCGCTTGGAGGACGGGTATTAAGTCTTCCGCGCGGATATGCATCCGTCCGGGGCGTGCCGGGGGTTTCCGGTGGGTGATTTCCAGTACGGGAACTTCACTTTCCGGGCTTAATATATCGTCTGCGGGGGGTGTTGCTCCCGAGGATTGTGCCCCACCGGTATCTATCACCACCAATAGGGCGATTACAACCGCGATAAGACTACACGTTAAAGGTCGCATGGAAATTCTCCTTTTTAGGGCGTGTTTCATTTGGATTCTCCGGTACTCATTTTAGCATAAAACAGGGCGCAGGGTCAATCTTTTTATTCGGTGTCGGATTTGCCCTCTTCCAACAGCCCCATAGACTTTTTCAATTCCAGCAGGTCGCTTTCCACCGCCCCGGTGCCGGTTGTCAGTTCCGCAAATTGGTCTTCTAGGTTACTACCGGCTTCTAATGCGGCCATATCGGCACTGGCATCGGCTTCGGCTTCCAATTGATCGACTTTTTCTGCCATGCGGTCAAAGGTATCAAAGGCGCTGGTATCGCTTAGACCGGAGATCGTTTGGTGGATTGATTTCTGGGCTTCTGCGCGTTTTTTGCGGGCGATCAGCAGATTTTTCTTCCGGTCGGCTTCGTCAATTTTACGATTCAGCGTTTGCAGCTGGTTTTTCAAGCCATCTGTGGCTTGTTTTTGTTTATCCCACTGGAGTTTGTACTCATTGGCCAACTGTTGATGTTCATTCCGGCGGGCGACAGCCTCTCGTGCTAAATCTTCCCGACCCCGTTGAAGTGCCAATTTTGCCTTTTCTTCCCATTCTTTGCTGAGTTCCATCTCTTTTTCATAACGCTGTTTTAACCGTTTTTCATCCGCCACGGCTTGCGTCACTTGGCTTTTTGCCTTGGCGTATTGCTCTTTCATCTCAATGATCGTCTGATTCAGCATTTTTTCTGGATCTTCAGCCTTGCTGATCAAGTGATTAATGTTTGACTTGATCATCGTGGAAAGTCGACTAAAAAGTCCCATGGGTTTGTACCTCCAAACATGTGAGTGAATTGATGATGGCGTTTTGATGACGTTATTTGATTAACATTGCCGTTTGGGTGAATTGTGTCGTAGGGGTTTTCAATTGGTAGAGATAGAGACCACTTTCAACCGGTTGGTGTTGATTATCCGTTCCGTCCCATTCTAGTTGGTACTGTCCGGGGAGGGGGTGGTCTCGGTTCCATTGCCGGACGATTTTACCGGCGACATCGTAAATGGTCAGTTGAATAGGCTCGTTTTGCGCAATTTCGTACCGGATCGTTGTCCGGGGATTGAATGGGTTGGGATAATTTTGAAACAACCGGGTCGCTGTGGGGACATCGGTAACAGGCTCGGATCCACCGGTGGTGGCGGCATATTCCACATGCACTGCCTCGAACCGGCTCCATTCACTCCACTGATCGTCGTCATCGAGTGCCCGCACGGTGTACACATAAAGCCCTTCCGGTTGATCGACAATCTCAAACACCGGTTCAAGAATTGCTTCATCTAAGATGATTTCGCTCCCAAACTGGGTCGTCGGATAAATATCATCGATATAAAATCCTTCGCCCAACACGCCGCCGTCGGTCACATAATGAAAACGAATCAGAATTAATTGCCCCTGATATGCACTTAGATCAAATTCAGCTAAGACCCAACTATTATTGGAACTTCCGGTGATTCCGTGCCCGCGATTTTGCCCGTAGGGATTACTTTCGGTAGTGATGTTTCCGGGAATGGGTTCCCACGTCTCCCCGCCATCGGTAGAAAGCTCGACATAAGCATAATCCCAATTCATTTCAATGTCATACCACGTATAAAATTGGAATACGCTATTTTGTTCGGTCACAACCACGGGGTTTAATGCCGTGCAGGTGCTACTCATGTTGTGGTTGTGTCCTCCAAAATAAGCACGTTCCCCGCTGTAATGCCGGTTAGTACGCATCGTAAATCCATTTGCTACGGTGTAATAATCGTTGGTTTCACATTCATCCGTAAATTGATTATAATCGGATTGTTCTTTCAGCGCATACTGGACAATCGGGTTATGTTCATCGATTTCAGGTGTCCAACTGACTTGATAAGTGCCGTCATTATCATAACTGAGAGGGTTAATTGTGGGGGCGTAAGGGGGCGCCAGATGGTAGGGCATATTACCGGCAATTTGGGCATAGTACAAATTGGGTTCTAGGTTTTCCTCAACAAGGGATGGAATCCGGCTTTCCGGGGGCCAAAACCCATCGGAAAAGGTCCCAACTTCCGGGGTGAGACTAAAATAGCGATATGTTTCGGTGGTTTCGCCGTATGCCCAATCATCGGTGTCACCATTAGTGACGTAAATAACACCATCCGCGACATTACCGGGGGTGTAGCCATTGAAGGCAGTGGCGGTTTGTGCCAGTTCCATAAATACAGCATCATGGTGTGTGTCGCGGGCTTCGTAACCCCACGGGAACAACCACAGATTGCCATAACTGTGGTACGAAAGTCCAACCACAAAATGGTGTGCGGCAACAAAATCCCGAATTGCTTGAGATTCCGGTTCGGAAAAAGCATGTGTGCCACGATAGGTCTCACTACTGCTGTTGGGACTGGAGCCGATGTTGTCATAGCCCCACATATAACCAAAATTACGGTTTAAGTCCACCCCGAATGTCCCATCCCCGTTATCACGACGGTTTTTGCGCCACCAAGCGTTCTCATTTTCCACGTGAATGTGTCCGTCTGGATTGTAGGTGGGGATAATCCAGAGTTGCCGGTTATCAATGATTTCGGTGACGGCATCATCCACACCGTAATTATCGACCAAATAGTTGAGAAAATAGAGCAACACTTCTGGCGTGATGACCTCGCGGGAGTGCATGTTGGCGGTATAGAGTACTTCCGGCTCATCTGGTTCGTTTGTTTCCACATTATCGGAGACTTTTATTGCCCAAATGTCGCGCCCTTCATAGCTTTGTCCGATAGATTCAAGATGGGTAATTTCCGGGTATGTCTCGTGAATCTGGTTCAATTCATCGATCATTTCCTGCACGGTGTGGTAAGCCCCCATATCTCGCAAATGCCCAACTCGCTGATCGTATTCAGCTTGTAAATCTGCAGAGATTACCACCGGTTGATAGCCCATCTCCGCCAACTGATTGGCATCTGCCCGGCGCGCGACAATGTCAATAAACCGGTTTCCGTTTTCATCTTGCAATACCGGATACCGGCAGGATGCAAAATCAAAGGGATAACTTAAAATATCACGAATTTGACTTTCTGTTTCCACCGGAACTCGTAACAATTGGTGTACCTCACGGGCAAACGTGGTGAACACCATCAACAGCACTATCAAACTGGTGAAAATAAAGCGGCATAAACCGTTCATGGCGGAGTCCTTATTTTTTGCGGTAATCCGCTAATAGATTATAACTGAGGGATGCGGCTAGATTCAACGAATCAATTGACGCTTTGAGTTCATTCACGTCCAAATTTTCCAGTTGCAAGGTATCCACCACGATAATGGCATCTTCATCAATTGCGAACGCGCCGTGATCCATTTCTGTGGCGTTGGCAATGAGTAATTTTTTATACAACTCTTCGGACGGATTCAATTTGGAAAGGGGTACCAAGCTGATCTGCAAGATCAACAGGGGTGGGGCATAGGCGACCACCATCGGGGGATCGTTTTCATCCAGACGACCGACCCAAACATCGTCACCACGCTTCTCAAACTCGAAACCGATTTCGGTAAAGTATGCGGTAATATCGGTATGTGTTTTCATCCCAAGATAACCTCCTTGAAGTGATCGGGGAAAAAGGGGGGGGTTACGTGTAACAATTTGAATTTACGACATATAAATTTAGGGTACGCATCTAGTGTGCGCAAGGATTAAAGTTACCCGACCGGTTTGGCGGGGAGTAACTGACCCCTACATTCACCAAATCCAACCCGAAATCCATCTCCTTGGCACCAGCCGGTCATGATCACGGTGTCACCATCTTGTAAAAATTTGCGGTGTTTGCCGTTGGGCAATTCGACCGGCTCCGTACCACGCCACGTATATTCTAATAAACAACCGCGTGATTCTTTTTCCGGACCACTGATAGTCCCGGAAGCCAACAAATCGCCGGGGCGCATATTACAACCCGTGATGGTATGGTGAGCCAACTGTTGGCAGATGTTCCAATAGAGATACTTGAAATTGGAGGTTGTGATCGTGAACGATTCTGCCATATTTTCCACCTGAAGACTGACTTCCAACCGAATATCATACGACCAATTACGGGCGAGTTGAAGATAAGGTAAGGGTTGTGGGTTCTGTTCTTGTGTTGGGCAACGAAACGGTTCCAATGCCTCCAAGGTGACGACCCAAGGTGAAATGGTGGTTGCAAAATTTTTTGCTAAAAAGGGACCTAACGGTTGGTATTCCCATTTTTGGATGTCCCGGGCACTCCAATCGTTTACCAAAACCATCCCAAAGATATGATCGAGTGCCTGATCCACTGGAATCGGGTCACCCAAAGCATTACCGGGTCCGGTAAAAAATCCCATCTCTAATTCATAATCCATCAGGCGGGAGGGGTTAAACACCGGTGTATTGCTATCTGCCGGGAGTACCTGCCCCTGCGGGCGGTGTACCGGTGTGCCGCTGATAATCACCGAGCTTGCCCGCCCATGATATGCCACCGGCAAATGGAGCCAGTTGGGCATCAGGGCATTTTCTTTGCCCCGAAACATGGTACCCACGTTCTCCGCATGATATTTGGAAGAGTAAAAATCGGTGTAATCCCCAATATGGACTGGCACATGCATTTGTGCCTCACTCATCGGGATGAGGACTTGATCCCGCAGCCAGATATCATCCCGCAAGGTGGGGTTATCGGCACTCAGGAGTTCCTGTAGCTGTTGGCGGGCTTCCGACCATGCCGCCTTGCCCAATCCCATAAACGCATTGAGGGTGGGTTCTAAAAAAACCTGTTTACCCCTCAAATGGGTGCCATTGAAGACCTGTTTTTTGTCCAATTGATACAGGTCTAGGATAAATTCACCAATGGCAACCCCGATGTGAGGCTCCGGGTTGCGCGGTGACGTGAATACACCGTAAGGCAAATTTTGGATCGGAAAATGGGAGTCTTCCGGGACATCAATGAATGATTTCAATCGCATTAAACCTCCTTCATATCTGGGTAATGTTCGGGTTACATCATACCTAAATTCCGCAAATCCTCGCGGGGTTCATCAAAACTGCAACTCCCGTAGGAAATAAAATTTTCCCGCCGGAGTTGGATAATATCATCGAGTTCAATTAGCAGGTCATTCCACTCAAACACGGCGTTTGTAAACGTGAAATGTTCGGGGTGTTCATCCCGAAGGATGTCCATGATCTTTGTTTGGCTCAAGTTATGGACTGCCCCCAACAGGCCGGCACCAAACACATTCAAAAAGCCGTGCATCATGGTTTGCACTCCCGGGTTGAAGTGGCGTACCGGATGGTGCAATCCGGCGGTGAATTTCATGGGGATATTATGTTGCAAGCAAGCATAAATGGCATGAGCTACCCACTCCACCGGGGGAAACATGGCGGCATTTACCCCACCGCACCGCAGTTTGAATCCGGCGCGATAGACCTCTAAGTGCTTGCCGGGTTTGACCACCCGGGTGTGCTGGGTGGCTAATCCGCTGACGGTCGCCTCAATAACGGCTTGCCAATCCTCCCCTAAAATTGGCTCGTAGAAGGGTGTCATCGGATGTTCCTCTTCCAATTTATCGGCGACGTGTGTCAACATATCGTGAAGGGCGGCGGCGTTATGGGCGGCGGTCAGTTGTTGGGGTAACTTCACTTCCAGTACATCGGCAACGACATGTGGCTGGTGACGGTCTTCAAACTCTTGGATGGCTTGTAGATCGGCATCCAGACCGTCCATAAATTGCTCGGCGGTTTCCCCGCCCTGTCCTAAAATGGAAAAATGAAGTGTTTTTGGTGCGTTGCTCAGTTGGTCTCCGGCGACTTCGCTCAGTTCGACCAAACGGGTTGCCGGGCAGATAAAGCGAGAGATCATCCACTGATCTGCCCCCTGAATGTAGCGCAAATAGTTGCGGATTGCTGGTTCCATATCCAGCTTTGCCGGCGGGAACAGCCCCGCATAGTCAATCAGCTTATGCATAAAAGCGGTAAAACTTTTGGTATGGGTCATAGTTGGCTCCTCACTCATTCCGAAAATTTTAGAAGGTTATCCCAATCCTTTGCGCAATTTTTCACGTTCGTCAGGGGTGGTCATAAAAATTAGGGTTGTATCCGGTGCTAAGATTTGATCCCGGCGGGGATTGTGTACCCAGCCCGCCCCGGTTTTGAGGGCGATCAACAGAGAACTAGGGTAGTTTTGCAACTGTAAATGGCAAATGGGTTGACCCACTGCTCCCGGCGGTACGGCAATCTCCTCCACCCGTAGATTTTTATTTTTATCGCGGAGCATGGTATCCAAAAAAGAGACGACCGTTGGGCGAAGCATCTCCGACGCCATTCGCAGACCGCCGATAAATGCGGTTGAAATCACAGAATCGGCGCCGGCTTTCCGCATTTTTTCCACATTTCGCGGCTCTTGGCAACGGGCAACCACCCGAATACGGGGGTTCAGGTGCTTGGCGGTTAGGCTGATTACCAAATTCCGGCTGTCATCATCCGTTGCCGCGAACACACCCCGTGCCCGCTTGACCCCAGCATGAAGCAATACCTCATCATCGGTGGCATCACCACGCAGATAGATTTCCTCTGGAAATAGGATTAAAATCTGCTTGATAGCATTTTCATCGGTATCGACAATTAACGTGGAATGGTGAGTGGATTCTAATTCATTCAAAATATGCAGACCCACCCGCCCAATACCGCAAATAATGTAGTGATCTTTCAATGTCTTAATGCGTTGTTCCATCTTTTTTTGTTTGAATGTCTCTTGAAGGTCACCTTCGACAATTAGTGCGGTAAAATTTGAGAGGATATACGTGACAGTGCCAATCCCCATAAAGGCAATGACGATAGTAAAAACCCGACCATTGGGATGCAGATCGAGATTGATGGTTTCACCGTACCCGATGGTCAAAATGGTAATGGCCGTCATGTAAAAACAGTCAAAAAGGGAATAATCACCTTCACCAATAT
The DNA here is from genome assembly GCA_003697105.1 of Gemmatimonadota bacterium. GTDB lineage: Bacteria > 4572-55 > 4572-55 > J002 > J002 > J002. The sequence goes on from RFFQ01000193.1 coordinate 21,857, forward strand.
ACCAGTAGCCGAATGTGCCCAACAGCAATACATTGATCAATACCACACCTGCCAGAATGAACCGGCGGTAAATCGGGGGGGTTATGTCGTGCATTCAATATCCTTTTTGCTGAATTCCACACGAGATCAATAAATAGCACAGACGAAGACGAATTTCAAGCCTATTTTACAGCTATTGACTTTTCACTGGGTTTTTCCCTATACTCTAATCATCTGGCCTCTCGCCCAACCTATACGAATTGATAATTTGGTTATGATTTGCCCATTTTGTCTTGATGCTGTTACATTTGCTCGTGATAAATCCCGACGAGGGTACGCAATGGCATATCGTTGCCCCAGTTGTGGGGAGCGGGCGCCGGCGCTTTATGTGCGGGAATACAAAGCGTTTCCGCCGGTAGTACTCAACGCCGTCGGTTTCCGGCAGCATGGCAAAACGGTCTATTTTGCGGCACTTTTCTACGCCTTGAAAAAACTCCGTCTGGCGAGTCATTGGGACGATTTTTTCACGATGAGCCTGGATGAGGACAGTCTCAACACCGTTTATGAAAATATGCGGTTGCTCGAAGCGGGTCGCTTGCCGAATGCGACCCCGCGCAATTTCCCGCGACCCACGATGTTACGGGTGTATGGTGTACCCTTTCAACCGAGTTATACCTTGCTTTGCTATGATACCGGTGGCGAATGCTTTGAAAAACCGAACCAATTGGTACAATTTGCTGGCTTTGTCCGGCGGGCAAAAGCGGTACTCTTTTTGATGAGTTTAGGGGATATGAAGGATGCCAATGCCGAAGCATATCGCTTGCTCAACACCTACCTCATCGGAATGGGTGAACTGGGTGGTAATACCCACAACCAACATCTGATCGTGGTCTGCACGAAAGCAGATCAGCTTGTGGATAAATTACCGGAGGACGTCGTTGATTATCTGATTCATGGGACGGTAAAAGGATTGATCCAGCATGATAATTACATGACGACCCTGTACCAGATGTCAACGAGATTGCGCACGTATATCCAAAATACGGTGGGAGCGTATGAATTTTTGAATGCCGCTGATGCACATTTTAAATCTGTCAATTTCTCCGTGATTTCTGCTTTGGGTGCCGCCCCAGAAGGTTCGCGGCTACCCGTCGAGATCGTCCCGCGTCGGGTTTTTGACCCCCTTTTTTGGGCGATGGAAAAATCACGGATGACATGGAAAGACCGTCTTTACGGTCTGTTTCGAGGAAGGAAAACGTGATGATCCTCCGTTGTGATAAAACTGGTTTTCCACTCGTCTCGTTGCGGAGCGGAATTGATATGCAACTGTTACCGGTGACGAAAGCTCAGTTTGACGCCTTTTTAGTAGAATCGCCTGATTTCCCACCCGAAGCCTATGCACAAATGATGGCGCTCAATCCTCCTCTCGAACTAGGTCAGCTTACCGCTGAAAATCGGGAACAGATATTTTTAACCGGAATTCTGCCAGAAGAGGCGCTCCAATTTGCCCAATGGCTCGGTGAGGGTTACGATTTTCCTACTGTCGAAGAATGGCGGGGAATGTACGATGACCTGTTGCTAGAGGTGGGATCATTCGATTACCTTCAACAGTTACCCGAACAGTGTGAATCGGCAATGGCACGAGACATTCTTCGGCGGCTAATCAATCAGATTCAACCCTATTCGCTAATGGACATCTCGTTGTTGAGACAAGGTGTGGTAGAATGGGTGCACACTTCGAAGCATCCGGGCGATTTTGCCGGATTGGGTACACCGCGCCCTCAATTCCAACCCAATTTATACGATCCCCTTAATGATGTCGTACGCCCGCTTTCGCGCGAAAATCGCATTAAATATTTTGGTTTTCGTCTTATCCACCGTTGATTATCTGAGGAGACCGGCATGGCTCTGGAAGGCATCCTCGCCCAATTGCAACACCCGGCTTGGCATATTCGCCAGCAAGCATTGCAAACGGTTTGCGGGGACCCCCAACCAGACTGGATTCCCCGCCTCCTGCCGCATCTCAACCACCCAGACTGGAAAATCCGCGATTGTTTGCATACCGCTTTGACCCAGCTGTGCCGCCAGCTTGAGCCGCCGGATCACGCGGTGATTGTCGGGCAGTTATTGCCCTATTTGAGTGACCCACATCTGACCGTCCAACGGGCGGTCTGTGAAGCCCTTGCTTATCTGCCTGACCCCCGTACCATTGCCCCCATCCGCCGCTACCTGACCCATCCCGACCCGTATCTGCGGCGAACCGCTTGTGACGTTCTCGGCCAGTGGGGTGACCCCCTATTCATTCCAGATTTTGCCGCTTGCCTATCTGATGAAGACGAAGCGGTACGCTATTTGGCAGTGCTTCAATTGGTACAATTTGACCTGCCGGATGCCTTACAGGCGCTTCTTCGCGCTGTGGATGACCCTTTCCCGCGTACGCGAGAGATGGTTGCCGCATATCTAGGCAACGTGGGCGGCGATGCTGCCATACACGCGTTGATCCACATGGTAGAAGATATAGACCGGCTCGTGCGCCGTCAGGCTGTGGCGGCACTCGGTCAGGTGGCTGATTTGCGGGCAACAAACCCGCTTTTAGAACGATTGAATGATAATGATCTCGCCGTCCAGCGCGCCGCCGCCGAAGCTTTGATCCAACTGGGGAGTGTATCTGTACTGGAACAGATGCTACGGCGCTATCATTATGATGAGATCGAACGGGTGATTCAAGGTCTCCGGCACATGAGCAACCGCCTGAAGCCGCATTATCCGAATTTAATTTGCCTTGATTGTCTGACTCGCTTCCGCTGGCGGGGACTCTACAGTGGATTCCATTATTACGGGCGTTTTTTGTGTTGCCGTACGTGTGGGCGATTGAATACGGCGCGCACTCAAATAACGGAAGTCGTCGCCGTGTTTGACCTTTCTCGCTCAGACCCACGCTGGCAGGATGACGATCGGTTGTACATCAATGTCCAGATCGATCCCCAGTTGTACGATTTTGATCGCGTCGAGATTCTCAACACCACCGACGAGGCCGTTGAGGCATTTTGTATCCGGGTAAAGAATGACGAGGACGAATTTAGACGACCTAACTATCGCAAAATTCCGGTTTTCGTGCATTGCCCCTTAACCGAAAATACAATGATATGCCGCTTACAATCTTCCGCTGGTATAACCGGCGATACGATTCGCATCCTGAAACATACCTTCGGTACCGTGGAAGTGATCGAACCATGAGCTTGTTTTGGACCTTGTTACGCCTCAAGAGTCTCTTCCAGCGAACCCGGGCAAAGGCGTGCCGCCAACTAGCACAATTAAAGATTTCACCGGAAAAAATCCGCAAAAAGGTTATCCCCAAACTGGCGGATATTCTGGTTTATGAGGGTCGAAACGAGGTCATACGTGCCGCAGAGGATACCTTGAAACATTTTAAACAGGCAGGCTATGAACAAGAGGTTTTGGAAGAACTCCTGAACAACCTCAATCCATATTCCCCAGCACTCAATGAAGAACGGTTGGAACGGATTGAACACGTCGCGGAAACCCCAATCCAAGACTTGCTGGTACGCTTTGTGGAACATGGTTCTTCCCCGAAATTACGCAGTAAAGTTGGATTGGTGGCGGCATGGCGCTCACAAAACTTTGCGATCCTCAAACCCATTTTGACTGAATTGGCGGATTGGAACCCCTATTGGGATGCGTTCCAGCACTTGCTATGGAATGCCCTAAACGACGACGATACCCGGGAACCGGTGATTGACTTCTTGATCGAGGTCGTACAAAAAGAATCCTCTTACCGGTTGCGCTCTTTGGGGTACTATCTGTTGGGTCAATCCAGAGCTCGCCGGGTGATCCCCGTCCTGCTAGACCGCTTGAAAACAGAGCGCGATGACGCCACCATGTATGCGCTGGTCAAGGCATTTGAGGCGTTAGGAGACCCGCGGGTTATTCGCCCGCTCATCGATTTTGGAAAGCGTGAGTATCTGATGGTGAGCCATGTCAATAAAGTGGCTCATAATCTGAGCCGGAAAATCCATCCGCACCGCAAAACGTTGCTTTGCCGGAACTGTCTCACCCGCTACACGGAAGATTTTTCTGCCCTTGGTGGTTTACCGGTATTGCTTTGCCGGAATTGTGGGGATTCGATGGCGTTGCTCATCGGGGTGGAAACGGTTGTCGCGGTGTTGGATGTGGATGCTACGCTGGAAATCCCCCCGGACGACGTGCCGGCGGTATTACGTATCAATTATGTGAAGGAAGACCGGCTATTTGACTTTGATTGCATCCAAATTATCAACGCACCCGATATGGTGGTAGAGCGATTTTGCATCCGAGCCGGTAATGATGAGGATCGCTTCCGGCGCAAACGCTACAAAAAAATTCCATGTGAGGTGCGATGTCACCTCCTGCCGGGCACCATCAACATGCTAGAACGTATGTTTGGAGAGGTAACAACATGATCCTAAATGCCGCTCAATTGATTTATGCCAACGTCGAAGCGGAACAATCGCCGCAAAAACAAGGGGGATTTCAGACCCTATTTTATACCCACAGCCAGATCGACCCCGCCGAACGGGAAGAGATTGAGACGCGAATGCTTTACGTTCCATCGGAGGTGGAACCGGTGAAGTCCATCTTTTTCTGTACGGCGAGTGGAAAGGTGGTGATCGCCCGGATCGTCTCCCTGCCCGATCCCGATAGTGCCGGACGAAGTGGACGGTATTTAGGGCATTGTCTGGTTCTCCGGGCGGAGGATGCCACCCAAATTGGGATAAATCCGTTTGATCTCTTCCGGTCTGCCCGGTTCTTCCACACTGTTGAAGCGGCATTGAACGCTGGCAATTTTGAAACCGGTAACATCCCGCCGCTTCCCCTGACGGTCAATCTAACAGAAAGTGACTTCACTCTGGCAAAACAGTGGTCACCGGCGGAACTCAAACGGCTCGTGTTGCTCTTTACCAGTGTGGAGCGGCAACTCGCCGACCGGCGCACCGTTGCCTTTATTGGAGACCCCGAAGCCGTTCTGCAAACGATTGAAGCCGGTTGGTTTGTCCTACCGGCGCAATTACGCCGAAAATGCACGTTTGATACGTATTTTTACCGCTGTAATATTGTGGCAACGCCTTATTGGGGGATTGGGCTGTTGCACGCCACCGATAACCCGCGTTACAGCCTAGTGGATGTGGCGGCAAAGCAAGTGCGCCATTCTGTCATAGACCTGCCCCAAACTGCCTACGAATGTTGGGTGCTGTCATTGCTAGATCAACAGCGGTGGTCTCGCATCGACCGGCACAAAGAGCAGGCATTTCGCCTCGGCAATTTCATCGATCAAGAGGAAGTCGCGCCGGAAATGTTAGACCACCTCCCAGATGAAATCATCCATGAAGTATTTCAGTTTAATGCGGATCGGGTGCGGCAGCGATTGTTGGCAAAAATACAGGAGAACTTTCCGGCGGAATTGGCTGGGCGGGTTGTCGAACCGATCCATCAGCAAAAGGATGCGACGCAATTATTGCACTTTTTGCGCAAGGGATTTGAGATTTCCTTTTTACTCGATATGCTGGACCGGGTCTATTATGCCCAAAAGGACTCAGCGCCGGAAAAAGCGGAGAAAAACGCCCTAGCACGCCTCTTAAAAACGGAATCGCATGTTCGGTTGAATGCGCTTTTATTCGCTTGGAATGGCAAGGCGAATGCGTTGGCGAAGGTGCTCAGTGAGATGCCCACCAAGACCTATCAAGCTGTTGTTACTCGGGCAGTCGCCCATCAGTGGGTTGAACGGGCGTCGCTGTTGTACGTGCGCGGGCGAGGTGAATATTTGTTACGAGCCTATCTGGCAGTCCTACCGGCAGAATACCCGGATGTCGTTGATGTCGTCAAAACATTGGTTCGGGCGAAGGACACCGCGTGCTTGACTCTATTGATCCCGCATCTGGAGCAGTTCGACCGCAAGACACAGGAAACGCTCACCAAATGGGAAGATGACCTCCCGCCGGATGTGCGGCAAGCACTGGCGGCAATCCTGCCCCCGAAAAAAACGGGTGTGTTGGCGAAGCTCCGCAACATCCTCTCTGGATACCGCCCCTAAAACCCACGTGACACCAACCAAAAAACGAGGACATTGCTTATTCCTCTAGCTTCGTACCGTATGATTCGCATCTTGTGGAATAAAAAAGCCCCGCTCCGTTGGGGCGAGGCTTCTGTTGGAGGTCATCGCAACGCGATGAGAGGGTTATTTGGAATTGATTTTAATTTTGTGGACGTTTTTCTTGGCTTCCGGGGTTTTGGGCAATTTGACTGTTAAGACCCCGTTTTTGAATTTCGCGTCCGCTTTATTCACGTCAATCTTGGTTGGTAGCGGAATATCGCGCCGGAACGAGCCGTAGGAGCGTTCCATGCGGAAGTAGTTGTCACCTTTGTCTTCAAACTCCTGCTTTTTCTCGCCTTTAATGGTCAGGGTATCGTCGGAAAGTGACAGATCAATGTTGCTTTCATCCATGCCCGGCAATTCTGCCGATACGACGTATTCATTGTCATTTTCCGTAATGTCCACCGATGGGCTGAAACCGCTCCAACCGCCTAAACGGCTTTCGTAAGGGGTAAGCCCGAACTCGTTAAACATCTCATCAAACATGCGATTCATTTCCCGCTGGAGCCGGAAAAACGGACTTTCATCTTCCCAACGCGCGGGAGTTCGCTTCTGACCAAAGGTTGGAATTAAATCTCGAATAGCCATGAATCATCCCTCCTTTACGATGGATTGTGATGAATGGTTCACCGAATCACAGATGATACTACGGATACACTAGAACACTATGGTCATTTCCGGTAAGACCCTTCGGATGTGGCTTAGTACCCATCTGAAGGGTCTGAAATTTCAGGGGTGTTATGCCACTTTCACACTAATCTTCTTCGCGATTGCCGGAGCCGCTTTCGGCATGGTTAAATGTAGCACCCCGTTTTTCAGCGTCGCTTCAATCTTTTCGCGATCCACGTCATCGGTCAAGGTGAAAGAGCGTTCATAATCACCGATTTCATATTCAGCGTATGCCAGCTCGTATCCTTCATGGGCGACCGGTTTAACCGTGCCATGAATCGTCAAGACATTTTTCTCCAAGGTAATGTCAATCGCGTCTTCGCTGACTCCCGGCATATCCGCCATCACCACGTAGGTGTCATTTTTTTCTAGGATGTCAACAGCCGGAATAAATACTTTGCGCTGCATTTCATGGTTGCGTTCCATTTCGGGAGTTGCTTGATCGGTGGTTTTGACTTCCGTTGTCATGGGTATCACCCTCCTTTATGCGGTTTTCGGTTTCAGGGAATTAGGCAGATTTAATTTCGATTTTACGCGGTTTGTCGGCTTCCGCTCGGGGTAATGTGATGGTCAATACCCCATTTTTGAAGTGGGCTTCGACACCGTCAGAATCGATTTGATACGGCATCCGAACCAAACGGCTGAATTTACCGGTTTCGCGCTCACGACGATGGTATCGTTCATTTTCGTTTAGTTCAACCGGTTTGCGTTCCCCGGAGATTTTCAAAACGCCATCTTCCACGCTGATGTCAATATCTGCCGGCTCAAAACCGGGTAGTTCACAAGTGACAATGACACTGTTTTCGTTGCTCCACACATTCACTGCCGGATAGCGATACCGCCGGTGAGAGACACTTCCCTCTCCAAAAATGCGGTTGAGATCACGTTGCAACCGGGAAACTTCCCGTAAGGTTTGCTGCAAGGGATTCAATTCATGAAGTAACATGGGTCATTCCTCCTTTACAATTAGGGTTACACATGATTAAGGTTGATTTAAGGCGAATTTCATATTCCCTGATAAGGGCTACTTCCAATCACTCATCTGTTTGGTTTCCGTCTAATCGCAATGCCAGTGCCAAAAATTTAACTTATTAAATATCAGTAACTTAAGTGTTTTTTGTGCGGGGTTAGCTCTTGCCGAAATTTGTGTAAGACAACCTGACAACTTGATCTGTCAAGATGAAAGCGGCGTTTGCCAGATGATCAGGGGAGATGACCATCTGGCAGGATGGAAGGAATGATAGGCAACCGGGGTAAATTAAACGTTGATCTTTTTGAGGATAAATTCTGGGGTATGGCGAACGACAAGGAGAATCCACCACCAAAACCACGGGGTGTAGAGGGTGCCTTTTTTGGTACGGATGGCGCGGTCAATGTCCTTAGCGACCGTTTCGGGAGCGGCAAAAAGGAATCCTTTGGGCTTTCTGTGAGCGGTCATCGCGGTATCGACAAAACCGGGTTTGATGGTCAACACCGTCACGCCGGCAGGTGCTAATCGGTAGCGTAGCCCTTCTAAGTACGTATTCAATCCGCCTTTGGAAGCACCGTAGATGTAGTTGACCCGCCGTCCCCGGTCACCTGCCACTGAGGAAATCACGGCGATAACACCTTGCCGTTTGGCTTCAAAATAATTGGCAAGCGGAGTCAAGAGTGAGACCACACTTAAAAAATTGGTGCGGAACACGGCTTCACACGCCGAATAGTCGTTTTCACACTGTTTTTGGTCGGGTAAAATACCGTGTGCGACCAGCACCCCATCTAACTCTCCTAATTTTGTGATGGCAGTCTGGATGATCGCCTCGTGCCGGTCAAAATCGTTCAAATCTGCCGTGATGGTCTCTACCACCGGAGCCCCCCGTGCCTTGAGGTCTGCTTGTAAGATATTCAGTTTTTCCGGGTTGCGGGCAACCAACACGAGCGAATCCCCAGCTTTTGCCCACAATCGGACAGTGGCTTGGGCAATGTCTGAAGTTGCACCGATAATTAACATTTTTCGCATAATTCATCCTAAAATATTCAGCAAATAAGTGAAGAAATGAGGGTTTTGCGAGGCGGTGCCCCAACGCCACCCTGTGGAACCCGGTAGTGTCTGCGGCGGATTTATCCGGTGTTTTTACACCTGTGCGGTAGCTTGCGGCGAATCCATCATTTGGTGACGCGCCGCCAAAAACTAGATGAGAATTTGGGGTCTATATGGGTTGCGAAATCTTCCCATTGGGGATAAAATGCCTGAAAATTCGTGGCAGACATCCGGGCATCTTTCGCCGGATAGACCGCGCCGTGATGGGCGCGGATAATATCATCAATCTGATCCAGTAAGTCAAATAGATTTCGCCGGATCGGGAAGTCCAGTGCTAAGGTGATTCCCTGTTGGGGAAAAGACATCATGCCCGCTGGCGGCACATCTCCAAACGTTTTAAGCACCGCCAAAAATGATCCCTGACCAGATGCCGCAACCCGTTTGAAAATACCGGTGATAACTTGCGGGTCATCATCCGGCACCACAAATTGATATTGCAAAAAGCCGCGCTTGCCGTAAATCCGGTTCCACTGATTCACCGCATCCAGCGGAAAAAAAAACGGCTCGTAGTGGGTTGTTTTGGGTTTGACCCGTTGGCGTTGTTTGTGATAATACACGAAATTGAATGCTTTGATCGTTATGGGATTGAGTAACATATTCGGGGCATTTCCGGGCATACGTAATTTTGGTTTCTGGCGGGTGATGAGCGGCGCCGGCTCGTGTGAATGATTCCCCCGCATAAAAATCCCGCGTCCCAGAGAGTTCCCGCTGGAAAGACAGTCAACCCATGCAACGGTGTACTCAAAATCGCGATCTGATTCGGCAGAAAGATCAAAAAATTCATCTAAATGGCGAAATTTGATCGATTCCATTTCGATCTGGGGGCTATAGATCGGTTTCAGTGTGATTTCCGCCCACAGGATGAGACCGGTCAATCCTAAGCCGCCAATGGTTGCCCGGAAAAGCGCCGGATGGTGCTCCGGCGAGCAGACCCACCGCGAACCATCGGATCGCAAAAGCTCCAATTGGCGGACATAGCGCCCAAATGTGCCCGCACGGTGATGATTTTTGCCGTGCACATCGTTGGCAATTGCACCGCCAAGCGTAACAAATTTTGTTCCCGGTGTCACGGGTAAAAACCAGCCGTGGGGGACAATTTGTTCCAGAATTTCCGCCAGTGAAACACCGGCTTCACAGCGCAAAATGCCCTGTTCCGCATCGAATAGCAAATAATGATCGAGGGGGGTTGTGAGGAGTAGTGTACCGCCTTCATTCAAGCAACTGTCCCCGTAACTTCGCCCCAAGCCATAAGGTAGTACCGTGCCAGCAATGGACTCCCAATCCACGGGATCGACTTGTGAGCGCACGGGATAGTATCGTTGCTGGGTTACCGGTGGGAAGCGTCCCCATGAATGATACGTCATAACGCGATGCGTACAATAAGGGTTTGGTTGTGGTGTTTTTGCAGGTCGATCACGCCGCCCAGCGGTAAGATGACATTATCGTGCGCATGACCAAACGGCAGAAATCCGGCGACAGGGAGCCGGAATCGATCCGCTATCATGCGCAAAAAAGCGTGATCTGTAGGAGCTAGGGGGGTTTGTCCCCAAATTATGCCGTGCAAATGGTTTAATTGATTCGCTAATCGCAAGTGATGGAGCATCCGATCCAGTTTGTAGATGTGCTCATTCACATCTTCCAAAAAGAGGATTTTACCCCGTACATCGGGGAAAAACGGTGTGCCTAAAAGTGAGGTGAGCATCGCCAGATTTCCGCCGATTAACTGCCCGGAAATCCGGTCTGCCCGAAACAAATGCCCTGAGATTTCCATGTGGTAGGCGGTGCCCTCCACCAGCAATTTTTGGAAGGATTCGCGGGTGATTGTCGATACCTCAGACGTGGCGCGACCCCAATCGTGTTGAATCATGGGTCCATGGAACGTGGTAAAATCACATTGCTGATGAATTGCCAATAGCAGGGCGGTAATATCGCTGAAGCCCATCAGAATTTTGGGATGAGACCGAATCAGGTCATAATCAAGCTGGTCTAAAATCCGCAAGACGCCATGCCCGCCGCGCACACAAAAGATTGCTTCAATTTCCTCGTCTGCAAACATGGTGTGGAGGCTATCGATCCGATCCGGGTCTGAGCCTGAAAATTCATAATTTTGGGAGAGGTTGCCCGGGATCAGCGGTGTTCGTTCTCCTAAATTTTTTGCAAAGCGGAAGGTAAAGTCACCCACTTGTCGCAGGCGGTCTAAGCCGTGTTGCAAGCGTTGGGGGTTGAACACCCCGGAGGGGGCAATCACACCGATGGTTGAGCCGGGTTGGAGCCGTGGTACCATAGGTCAAAAAGGAAAGTGCTCAGGCGTTATGTCGCATGAGCACTTCCGGTTAAAGTTGTTTCAGCAAAATTAGCCCTTATTTTTCATTTTCGCCCAGCTATCCTTGAGAGAGACCGTGCGGTTGAAGACCAACCGTTCTGGGGTGGAATCTTTGCTATCCAGACAAAAATAACCTTGTCGCAAAAATTGGTAAGGTGTTCCAGCGGTTGCTTCTGCTAAGCTCGGTTCCACCTTACAATTTTTGAGAACAACCAATGAGTTGGGGTTCAGGTTTTCTTTATAATCGTGACCTTCGGGTACGTCCTCAGGGTTTTCGACCGCAAACAGATGATCATACAACCGGACTTCGGCATCCAGTGCGTGAGCGGCGGAGACCCAATGCAATGTGCCTTTCACTTTTCGCCCGGCGATCCAGCCCCCGCGGGTTTCTGGGTCATAGGTGCAATGAATTTCCACAATTTTACCGGTCTCATCCTTGATCACATCCGTGCAGGTCACATAATAAGCGTGTTTTAATCGTACTTCTTTACCCGGGGAGAGCCGGAAGTACTTTTTGGGGGGCGTTTCCATAAAGTCATCTTGTTCAATGTACAGCTCGCGGGAGAAGGGGATTTTTCGGCTGCCGGCGTTCTCATCTTCCGGGTTATTGATGGCGTCCATCTCTTCCACGCGGTCTTCCGGGTAATTGGTGATGACCATTTTCAGCGGATTGAGTACCGCCATGACCCGGGTTGCCCGGGCATTCAAATCTTC
>RFFQ01000194.1 GCA_003697105.1 Gemmatimonadota bacterium
ATGCGAATCGGTGTGATCTCAGACACCCATGATCATGTGGTCAATATCCGCAAGGCAATGCACATTTTTAAGCAGGAACGGGTTGAACGGATTTTGCATTGCGGGGATCATATTGCCCCGTTTTGTGTGCCCCTCTATGCGACCGCCGGTATTCCCATCATCGCGATTTACGGTAACAATGATGGAGAACGGCACGGATTACTGCTTCAATTTCAGGAATTGGAAAATGCGACACTCCACCAATTTCGCCCGCACGGCTTGGAACTGGGCGGGCGCAAAATTTTGATGATGCACGAAGGCAATTTTTTGGAAGATTTTATCCACTGCGGGGAATATGACCTGATCTTATACGGGCATGACCATCAAAAGTGTATCCGGCAGGAGAAAAACTGTCTGATTATCAATCCGGGTGAAGCCTGCGGCTATTTGACCCAAACAGCAACGGTCGCTATTGTGGATTTGTCGCAGATGGTGGCGGAGTTTAAGGTGATCTATTAGCCTGTTCCGCTACCCACTATCCATAACAAGTGCGTAAGAATAAAGCCCACATTGAACAGATTCAATGACGTCGAACGACCTGCACTTGTTATGCCGCCTATGGGCTTGAATGCCGACCTTTCTTAATAACCGAGCTTACAATATTGTGTGCCTCAACGAGATATTCGTTAAAATCAGAGATGTTTTTGTGTGTAATCCCAATCTGGTATTCTACGCCCCCACGATGCTGGTGACTCAAGTACATATTTCTTTTTACTTCATTGTTGGACAGCACCCAGTAAAGTATCTTATCCGCCCATACGCCAATGAGAACAAAAACGTCGCCTATATCACGCTTCAACTGAAGGAGCAACTGTTCCTGCAATTATTGAATGATGTGGCAATACATTTTAGCGGCATAACTTTTTATCGATAAGCAGGAAGTAGCTCAGCGGGACGCCGTCTGCGGCATGTTGTTGTTAGGGTACAGGCTTTTCGACGATGAATACGAGAAAAGGCCACAGTGGAACTCCGATTTTCTTTGAAAACAGGACCTTTCCACCAGCAATCTTCAATACCGAGAGAACCTCAACCGATCTGCACCCCATCGAAAGCCGAGGGAAACGCCACGCCCAATCCTCAACGCGAGCCGCAAGCCACTTTGCAATCGGGTTCTTGGGTTCTGTTGAATGCGCAACGCCAATCTTGCCTCCCGGCTTGGTCACACGATAAAGCTCTAACGCTCCTTTCCTCGGATCGTAGAGGGAACACATACTGTAGGTTGAAAGGACAACGTCAAATTCATCGTTGGCGAAGGGCAAATGAACGATATCACCGGTTATAAAGTGGACCTTATCCTCCAATCCCGCTTCAATGACCTTTTGCCGTGCTACGGTAAGCATGGCATCACTGAGATCAAACAGAGTGACCTTGCCATCCGGGCCGACTTTTTTCGCGGCCAATAGCCCGGTTGCCCCGGTACCCGACCCGCAATCCAATACCTTGTCACCGGCGCTTACCAACTTATCCACAAGTAGCTTTCTGCCCCTTTGGTCGGCTCCCACCGTGATAAGTCCATGCTGGAAATCATACCTTAGCGCGATGCTTGCGTAAATGTCTTTTAGTTCCTTTACTTCAAGGGGTTGGCGCACTCGATTCCTCCTCTCGTTGGAACCTAACAGCGCAAATCACCGGCAGACAAAAGCTACGTCGCTCGTTCCTCACTCTGCATCTTTTGTCTGTCCAAGTGCATTTGTCTTGTTAGGCGCTTTTTGTCTCGTTTCTATTTTTATGCAATTCAACTGGTCTTTGCTTTGTAGTGACGCCAAATTGTGAACGGGGGTACCACGATAAATCCTGACCCAACAACCCATAGAAGCAATGGCACAAACCACAGTTCGGCAAATGTATTAATAACAACATGTTCTGGATTTTTCGGATCATAAATCACCTCAATCCGATCTCCACCATCACATATGCTCTGCAACACATCTGTATTATCTATTTTCCCTTCAACAACAAATGTCTCACCAGTTCTCGTTTTAAACTGAACGATGGGAACAACAAACATATCTTTCATATTTGACGCACTAGTACCACGCTGTTCGTAGCGAAGAAGAACGCCCTCAGTCTTCAAACCTTGTTTTCTGACTGACTGAATATCATTGTAAAAATATGTACCAAAATAGACCGATACGATACCAACCATCATAAATATTACGGCAGCTAATACCGCTATGAGAATCTCACTACCATGTTGTTCTGATTGTTTCATCAAATGCCCTGTCGCTTTTTATACACACCCAGCGAGGTCTATGTTATCGAGTGAAGTGTTCCGTCCGTTATAGTGGCGGTTACGTCACCGTTTGACACAAACGCTCCACCCTTGACCGACCCATGGTATCCGATTTTTATTGAGGTGTCAACCCAATTTTCCCTCAATCTGAAAGGAGTCCATTGTTATGAATCTGAAATCGTATGATCAACTGGCAGACAAACGTCATCAGCTGTCTGGTTTTTACATTGTCGGAAT
>RFFQ01000195.1 GCA_003697105.1 Gemmatimonadota bacterium
GTGGAAAGTGAACAACCGGCGCTGGAAGATGAATTTCTGGCAGCGGAGAGTGAACAACCGGCGCTGGAAGATGAGTTTTTAACGGCGGAGGCAGAACAACCGGCGTTGGAAGACGAGTTTTTTGAGGCAGAACCTGCTCCTCCGGTGGAAGCGGCGCAACCGGCGCTGGAAGATGACTTTTTTGAGGCAGAACCTGCTCCTCCGGTGGAAAGTGAACAACCGGCGCTGGAAGATGAATTTCTGGCAGCGGAGAGTGAACAACCGGCGTTGGAAGACGAGTTTTTTGAGGCAGAACCTGCTCCTCCGGTGGAAAGTGAACAACCGGCGCTGGAAGATGAATTTCTGGCAGTGGAGAGTGAACAACCGGCGCTGGAAGATGAGTTTCTGGCAGCGGAGAGCGAGCCCCTGGCAGTGGAGCAGGAGCGTACGATTGAAGATGACCTATTTGCACCTGAACCAGATGTTCCGGAATCGAGAGAAGATAGGGTCGCAGAGGGCGGAGCAACGCCACCTTCGTTTGAAGATGCATTACTGTCAGCGGAAGAATCAACGGCAGAACCGGTTTCGGAGCCCACAGATACCTATCAGGCTGAAATTGATGCTGAATATGAGGCGTATGAACCGGTCGAACAACGGGCAGAAGACGAGATGGTTGATGATGGTTACAGTATCCCCGACGACGATATTGTCGATGTCGAGGAAGCTATCCATGAGGCCGAAAGTGTGGTACAACATCATTATGCCGAGGATATTCCTTTGGTGATGGCTGACACCGTGCCTGACGCGGATACCGCTGTTGAAGAAGAAATCGATGTGAGTACCGTTGATACCAGTGACATCGAAATGGGGCTTGAGACGGCGGTTGTTGATGTGGGCTTGCTCGAAGAAATGATTGCATCAAGTACCCAAATGGTGCTTGCTCAAGTGCATCTGGATAAAAATTTGGGACATTTAACACAGTTAGTGGATTCGCTTATGCGTGTACATGCCGGGATGATGGCTAGCATTGACCCGGCAACGCTTCCATCCCCCAAGGGTAGCGGTGAATCGGATATGCCAAGCGATATTTTTACGCAAACCCATCTTGCCGCAGACATACCACACCAACTCTGGCAAGATGCCGGACATTTGGGTGAATTTTTGAATCAACTGCAGCGTGTTTCAACCGCCGTTCGGACAAATATTAACGAGTTAAACCGTACTTCTGCTGAGATCATCAAGCAGTTGCAGCATATTCATAGTACCACTTTATACGATGTCTTTGAATCTTGTGAAAAGTTAGTGGCGGCCCAAGCTTCAGCGGCCGGAAAAGACGTTCAAGTATCGATTAAAAAGACCGGTATTGTGATCGATAAAACCCTCGCCGCCGATCTGAAATCTATTTTTGAACCTTTACTCAAAATTATGGTCGCTGATATTGAATCCCTAGAAGAACGAGAGGCACGAGAGAAGTCGCTCATTGGTGAGATTACTTTTTCCGCGTGGACCGAACATGGGCAAACGATAATCCAACTTCAGTCGGATGGCGGGGGTAATCTTCAAGACGATATCGGAGGTTGGCGTGACTATCTCGCGGTCCGGTTAGATGGACTTTTGGAAGTTGAGGTTATGCCGGAAGAAGGACTGGTTTTTCAGATGCGGATACCAAATCATCACGAGGTTGTTCCCGCCTTATTTGTGAAAATTGGGCAACATCTTTATGTTTTTCCAGTGGCGAAGGTGGAAGGATGGCTAAAATTACCCGTTGCAGACCTAAATACCCATGACAACCATCACTATTTCACTTTCCGCGATCAAGAAATACCACTCATTGAACTCTCAGCGGCTAAATCCACAGAAAAAACGGAACTCTCTGTTCTGATTTTTACGGATTCAACCGGTACCCTGGGTTTTGCTGTAGACCAGATTTTGGGAGAACGGGAAGTCATTATCGAGCGCATTAGCCAGTTACAAAATCAGGAATTTATGGTTATCAATGCCTCGTTAGTGCAAGAACCGGATGCACGGATGATCATCGATTATCACCATCTGGTATGAGAAACCCCCGTTCATAAACGGATGGACAAGACGGTAGAGATTGAATCTACCGTCTTTTTTTTGTCCGAATTCCAATTGACATTTTTTCACCGGCGTATTATGGTTTGGCAGTTGTGGCGACCAACGATTGTTGGTTGGCTCTTGTTTCCGCCCATTTACGTGAGGATATGGCTATGATTCCCATCATTACGCCCGAAATTGAGCACTACCTTAACCGCCTTCAACCCACCACAGACCCGGTGTTGCAGGCAATGGAAGCGTATGCCGCCGATATTCAGTTTCCCATTATTGGACCCCACGTCGGGCGATTATTGCACTTGCTGGCAAAGCTGAGTAATGCCCGTAAGATTTTAGAACTCGGGTCTGGGTTTGGTTACTCGGCGTATTGGTTGGCGCAAGCTATCCCCGCCGGTGGGGTTATTTATTGTACCGAGTTTGACCCTCAAAATCGGGAACGTGCCTATACCTATCTGCAATCTGCGGGATTATCTAGTAAAGTCCGTTACTATACCGGCGATGCGCTGGAATGGATCGAGCAACTCGAAGAAACTGAATTTGATATGATCGTGAACGATGTTGACAAAGAAGATTATCCCCGTGTTATCGAAAAAGCCTTACCAAAATTGCGCCTCGGAGGGCTATTAATTACCGATAATGTCCTCTGGAAAGGACAGGTCATTCAGGAGCCGCCCCCGGATACCAAAACCCAAAATGTCCAAATTTATCTCCAGCAAGCACTGCATCACCCAGATTTGACCACCGTAATCCTGCCCATTCGGGATGGCGTGGCGATTAGCATGAAAACAGGATCGGGAAAGGCTCCATGACAGTTGAAATCCCCCCAATAACCGCATTAAAATCAATTAAACAACTTCTTAGGGATGCCGGATTGCCCTATGAAGATTTAACCCCATTGCACCTAGACCATTTTTTTGTGGCGGGCGAAAATGGTGCAATTCTGGGCACGGTTGGTTTAGAAATTTGCGATACACACCACGCGCTTTTACGCTCTTTGGTGGTTTCACCCGGCGCGCGCGAGCGTGGGTTGGGTACTCAACTGGTCAATACCGTCGAACAGTATGCTAGGCGTAAAGGAATCTCTTACGTGTTTTTGCTCACGACCACGGCAAGTGCCTTTTTTGCCAAACACGGATATGCGCTCATTCCTCGTGAAGATGCGCCAGATGCCGTGCAACAGACGGCAGAATTTAAGAATATTTGCCCTTCAAGTGCCAGATGTATGTTCAAGCGGCTGGACTCATGAATCGACTCTGGATAATTATCCTCGTATTGCTGTTTTCGACACCGGGGGACGCCCAACTTCGTACAGAAGCGATTGAAGCCTATAATGAAGCCGTCCCATTGCTAAATGGCGGGCAGTGTGACCGGGCTGTGGCACTCCTTCGCAAAGCGGTGCGGCTGGCGCCCGAGGAAGTGACCTTTCGCCGCGGCTTGGCAATATGCCTGATGGAAACCGGCCAACACGAAGCGGCATTGCAGGAATTTAGGCGGGTGGTGGAAGCTGACCCAGATGATCACGAGGCATTTTACCAGATCGGTTACATTTATTCGGAAATTTTTCAAGATTTAGAACAGGCGCTACCCTATTATGAACGAGCCGCCCAACTCCAGCCGGTATCTACCATCTACCAAAAAACGTTGGGCCTCACCTACGAGCGTTTGGGGCAACTGGACAACGCCCGTCGGGTGTACGAAGATGCGTCTCGTCGCCAGAATGCGGATGAGTGGGTTGAGAAGCGGTTAAGTGCAAATCAACCGGCGGCGTACCGGGTGAAATACCGCCTTTTTTTGTCAAACAACGGGCGGTCAGACGTTCGCAAACTCCACTTGTGGGTGTCGGTGGCGCGTGATTTTCCACCCCACCAAGCGACAGAATTCGTTGCGGTTCACCCACCGGTTACCCAATTGGTGCAGGATTCGGTTGGGAATCCACTTGCTTATTTTGCCTTTGAAGATGTACCTTCCGGTTGGAAACAGACGGTAGAGTTTGATTACCGAGTGCAGATCAACCCCACGATGTACCATTTACAACCCGGAATGGTGTATTTAGCGGATTATGACCGCACGAAGCGACAAATTTCCCATTATTGCCAACCGGAACGGTTTGTAGAAGTCGATCATCCGCAAATACAAGCCAAAATGCGGGAACTGACAAGAACTTCCGGCAGTGATGCCATCCGTGCCATGCGGGAAATTTATGATTTTGTCCGGCTAAATCTCCCCTACACCATTGCCGAACGGACTCACGGGGCGTTGTATGCCCTCAGTGGCGGCTCGGAGACGGATTGCAGTGAATTCAGCGCCCTTTTTACGGCATTAAGCCGCGCATACGGAGTGCCAACGCGGCAGGTGCACGGGTATTTGCACCAACCGGATGCCGCTGAAAACACGGCTCATGCGTGGGCGGAAATCTACTTACCCAAAGGGCAATGGGTGCCCATTGACCCCACCTCCGGGCGGGATAGCCCAGAGCAGTTTTTTGGCAATATCAACAGTATTCAGATCGGGATGTGGACTCCCTCCCGTCTGTTGGAAGGGCATGATCACTGGCTGATTTCGGAATATCGGGAAGACCAATCGATGCCGGAGATCGATTCTGATGTGGATTATCAGATTGAGGTGATCCCGCTCTGGCGCAATGCGGATCGCCCGGTTCCGGAAAGCTCTCTTGATCTACCGGTAGTGACCTCTTTAGAGGAGGTCATGCAGATTTCACCCTTTGAAAAACGTTCCGCTGTAACCCCGCTAACATTGATTTTTCTGGGGATTGCCTTTGTGCCCATGTTGGTGGTGGTTGCCCTTAAATTCAAGCAGGAATCATGGTAAATGAGCCTCGATGACCTCTATCACAAAGCCGGAGAGTGTGTGCGCGAGCGCAACTACGCGGAAGCCCTTTCCTATTTGGAATACGCGCTCAGCCAATATCCCGATGATGCCAAAACCCAGATTTTGGTGGAAATTTTACGGCTCAAACGAATGTGTGAGGAGTTTTTAGCCCGTGAAGTCTGATCCAACATCCCCTTCCGAACAAAACCGCTGGCATCGCTGGGAAGAATTACATGACTGGCGAGCCAAATATCGCCGTCGCCGCTCCCCCATTATCATTTTGGGTCTGCTGATTTTGGTGCTGGTGTTGATGTGGCGGTTTGCCCATTACGGTATGTAAGGCATGAGGTGCTTATGAAAAAATGGATGATGTTATTGTGGCTGAGTGGTATCTTTAGTATGTTAGCCAGCGCCAGCCCGGCGCGCCCAGTGGTCTATTTTCTACCCGGTGTGTTTGATAGTACCGTCGTGGAAATGCGGATTGAGGCAATGCGCTTCATGGGGGTGACAATGGAAAATCTCGGTAAAATAGATTCCGAATGGCAGACGACCCGCCTGCCGCAAACGGATATTTCCGACGAAATTCAAGGTTACCTGATCGAGACTCGCACCCAGTGGGCAAGTCCCCTCCACCAAACGGAGATGAAAAATCGCTTGTTGGGGTATCTACCGGTGGCGGATTATCTGGTGTATCTCGAGATGGACCAACCGGACCCCAATTACCGCTGGATTTACGTGGTGATCTTCCCGTTGCGGGGCAGTAACACTCCCATTGTGCTCGAACGCGAACAGTACCGCGTGGATGATCATCTTGCTGAAAATATCGATGCGGCGGCGAATCGAGCGGCGCACAAAATATATAACAAGGTGCAGGAACTTACCCGTACCGCTTTTCGGGAGGAAAACAAGCGGCAAGTGGTGTTTGTGGTAGATGAGTCCGAAACGATGAAAACAAATGACCCGGATCGCATCCGTGCCGATGTGATCGATTTTATCATCGCCAATGTTCTGCATGAGTTTGATGAGGTGGGGCTGGTCGGCTTTAACTCCTTCAAAGAAACACGAACGATCCTGCCCTTAACGCCGGTGGAAACTTTGCGGAAACGCCAAAAATGGCCTGCCCAACAGATTCAAAATCAGCGGCGAGGGGGTAAATTTACGAATTTATATGCCGGATTACAACAGGCAGACCAACTATTTCAGGCAACCCCCCCAGCGGCGTGTCAGGTGGTCATTTTGCTCTCGGATGGTATTACCCGCCAGCAAAACGGTGACTCGGAACTGGATATTGCCGGTCTCAAGCGGCTTAAAAAAGTTAATGGAGTGGAACTCGGACGCACGGAAAAAGAGATTCATACGGCGGTGTATGACCAACTATTGCCACGATTGTTAGCCAATTTTCGGGAACGTGGCGTTCAACTGCACACGATCACCTTCGCCAAAGAAAGCGGGCGAGGGTTTACCTACATGGAAGAACTCGACCGTCTTCCCGATGGCATCAACGATGCCCTGATTTTAACGACGCGGTTTGATAGTCTCTATGCGGAAATTTTAACCCAAACGCTAAACCCCCAACGGTGCCGTCCGGGGGTGCATTCCCAATATCAGTATGAATCGATCCAGCTTCAACGGGGCAAAAATTACATTAAATACCTGGATGTCAGCCGTGATCCGGCGGATTTGCGCACCGATGTGTTTTTTAGTGAAAAAGTTGATTTTAGCGATGGCAAGCCGGAGGTGATTTTATACACTCCCGATAATCGTATCTACCACAAAACGAGTGCGGGGCTTGGCAAGCGGAGCAGTATCTCCTTTTTCGTGCCGCAGGATAGTATTGCCAAATATGCAGCGGTGCCCGGTCGCTGGCGGATTGAAATCACACAAGTGGACGTAAATGTGGGGGCGGTTGTTGGGTTTGAATGGCTTTCGCGCCGGTCTGCCCCCCTATTGCTCTCCGCGTGGATTGACCCGGAAACGAACGAATGGTTTTTTGAGACCAATGACGTTCAAGCCATGATGCAAATTGTACAGGACTTTCTCAATTCACTCCAGTTCCAAAACTGGACGGGTAAAATGACGGTGCGCGGCACAGAAACCACCATTCAAGCAGGTGGTATTGAGGATACGCAGGCGGTAGAAATCACCGTTGAAAAAGAGACGCCCGAATCCGAACCGGTTATTACCCGCACGATTCCTGCCGAATCCCCTCCGAAAAAATTCCCGTGGTGGTGGGTGATTTTGGGTATTGTTTTGGTGACCGGCGTTGCAACCGGTGCGTATTTCCGGTGGCGAAAACGGACGTATTAGCGGCAGAATCCCGGGTAGCCGGTACGGATGTTGGGGGGAAGTTGCCGGAAACCCCTCTGAATTTTGATAAATGAACCGAGATTTTTCACTTTGAGTGCAAGGAGTATTCTTTAATATGAAAACCGCAAATCAAATCCGGCAGGATTTTTTAGATTTTTTTGCTTCCAAAGACCATACGATTGTGCCCAGTGCTCCGGTGGTGCCCCACGGAGACCCTACGTTGTTGTTTACCAACGCCGGTATGAATCAATTTAAAGATGTCTTTTTAGGACAGGGAACGCGTCGTTATACGCGAGCGGCGGACACCCAAAAATGTATCCGAGTTTCCGGCAAACACAACGATCTGGAAGAAGTTGGGCGGGATGGTTACCATCACACCTTTTTTGAGATGTTGGGTAACTGGAGTTTTGGGGATTACTACAAAAAAGAAGCCATCGAGTGGGCATGGGAACTCCTGACCGAGGTTTGGAAATTACCCAAAGACCGGTTGTTTGCCACCGTTTACAGGGATGACGATGAGGCATTTGAACTCTGGAAGACCTGTACAGACATTGGCGAAGATCGTATTTTGCGGTTTGGGGAAAAAGATAACTTTTGGGAGATGGGTGACACCGGTCCCTGTGGTCCCTGTTCCGAAATTCATTATGACCGTACCCCAGATAAATCCGGTAAATCGCTGGTCAATGCGGGTGTGCCGGAGGTCATGGAAATCTGGAATCTGGTCTTTATCCAATACAACCGGGAAGCAGACGGCTCGTTAAAAGAACTGCCGGCGAAACATGTGGATACGGGTATGGGTTTTGAGCGTATCGTGGCGGTTCTTCAAAACAAAACCTCCAATTATGACACCGATATTTTTACGCCGATTATCGCGAAAATTGCGGAAATCGCCGGAGTGCCGTACTATCCGGATGAACGGGGCATCCCCCATCAGGTGATTGCCGACCATATCCGCATGATTACGTTTTCCATCGCGGATGGCGCGCTACCCTCCAACGTCGGGCGCGGCTATGTCATCCGCCGGATTTTGCGCCGGGCGGCGCGTTTCGGACGCAAACTGAATTTGCATGAACCGTTTTTGTACCAAATTGTCGATACCCTCGTCGAGAATTACGGGCACATGTTCCCTGAACTGATCGAACAACAAGACCATGTCAAGCGTGTCATTGAAGCAGAAGAGACCAGCTTTAATCGCACTTTGGATCGCGGGATTCAGCTATTTGAGCAGGAGACTGAAGGTATTTCCAAACTGGCGGCGATAGACCGGGATATTCTGAGCCGGATGGAAGCCAATGCTGTTGCCGGCGAGGAACAGTATCGCCAAATGTTGCGTACTCTTCAACACCCTCTTGAGACCCATGCGCAGGCATTTGCCATGTGGTTGGATGAACTGAATGAGGTGTACCATCAGCAACTAAAATTGCTAGAACAAACACTGGATGAACTCAAGCAAGCACATCGATTACACGAAACCACCTGCCAACCCTTCATGGAGTATGTGGCAAATACCGCCCGCGTTTTTGAGCGGAATTTGGAACGGGGTAGCGAACAGATCGAATCCTACGGCAAAGTGGAAGACCTAGACCCCCAAAACGCGGAGCGTAATCTTGCGGTGCTGTTGGATGCCTTGCGTGACATTTTTCAAAGTGATGATCCGCTAGCGACCAATGGCTTTAAACGCGCGCTACAGTACCATCTCCAACAGGATTATATTATCCCCGGCGAGGTGGTTTTCCGTTTATACGACACCTATGGTTTCCCTGTGGATATGACCCGCCAAATGGCGGAAGAGCGTGGCTTGCAGATCGATGAAAAAGGGTTTGAACAGGAGATGGCGGCGGCAAAAGCACGTTCCCGGGCAACAACCACCTTCAAAGTGAACTTATCCCAAGATGATAGCGATTGGATTCCCGTCGTGGCCGTGGATGAGATCGAATTCTTGGGCTATGAAGAGACCGAAGCGGATGCCCACATTGTTAAATATCGCTTTGAAGGTGACCAGATTCAATTTGTGTTGGATCGAACTCCGTTTTATGCGGAATCTGGGGGACAGGTGGGCGATACCGGACGGGTTTATAACTCTGATTTTTCGATCCGGGTCGAAGATACTCAAAAAATTAAAGGGCAGATTGTTCACATTGGAACCCTCCAACACGGGGAAATTACCGATAATCTGGCACGGGCAGTCATTGATAAAGACCGGCGGGCAGCAATCCGGCGTAATCACACCGCGACCCATCTGTTACATAAAGCGCTACGGGATGCGCTGGGTACGCATGTTCAACAAAAGGGATCGTTAGTTGCACCAGACCGGTTGCGGTTCGATATTTCCCATTATGAGGCGATTGATGAGGCGACCTTACACAAGGTAGAATCGCATATCAATCAGAAAATCCTACAAAATATTCCGGTAGAGACCCACATCAAACCGCTGGAAGAGGCGCAAGCGATGGGGGCGATGGCGCTTTTCGGGGAAAAATATGATGAGATGGTACGGGTCGTTCAAATTGCGGATTATTCCTTGGAGCTTTGTGGCGGAACGCACTGCCGGGCTACCGGCGACATCGGGTTATGCAAGATTGTGAACGAGAGCAGTATCAGTGCTGGGGTGCGGCGGATCGAAGCCGTTACCGGTGAGGGTGCCCTTGCCGATATGGTAGAAAAAGAACACATTTTACAAACCGTAGCGCATACCTTGAAATGCGCGATCCCGGAAGTGCCGCTCCGTGTGAATGATTTGCAAAACAAAATCAAAGCATTGCAAAAAGAAAATGAAGAACTGCAACAACAAGCTATCCGGGGGAAAATCGCGAATATCCTTGATGATGTTACAGAAGTAAACGGTGTACGTGTTCTGGCGACGCAACTGGACGGGGCGGATGGCGACGCCCTGAAATCCCTTTGTGATGAATTGCGTCCCAAATTAGGTCGTGGGATCGCGGTACTTGGCTCTGTGCTAGGTGGCAAAGTGGTGCTGGTGGTCATGGTCACGGATGATTTGGTAAAAACAGGTGTCAAAGCGGGGGACATTATCAAACCGATTGCCAAAATCGTGGGTGGGGGCGGCGGCGGTCGTCCAAATCTTGCCCAAGCGGGTGGTAAAAATCCGGAAAAGTTGGGTGAAGCGATTCAACAAGTACCGGAGATTGTGGAAACGTTTTTGCCACAATGAATTTGCCCCGTGCGCATCGAACAAAATTGTAGAGACGTTGCATTGCAACGTCTCTACGGAATCCCACCGCATTGCAACGTCTCTACGGAATCCCACCACATTGCAACGTCTCTACGGAATTCCACCGCATTGCAACGTCTCTACGCCAACACCAACAACCTGCCCTATCTGTTGATGTGAAATGACCCGTTTTAAAGACAAATACCGCATCGAAACCAC
>RFFQ01000196.1 GCA_003697105.1 Gemmatimonadota bacterium
AACCAATGGAGTGTGATAATGAATATCCAGATATCCCAAGAAAATTTACAAAAAGGAATCCAGACGGTTCAAAACGTCGTTTCCTCCAAAACGGCTTTACCCATTTTAAGTAATGTGCTTCTGGAAGCCGTGGAAGGAAAACTTATTTTCAAAGCGACTGACCTTGATATTTCCATTTCAACAAGCGTTCCGGCAATTGTTTTTGAAGAAGGTTCAATTACATTACCGGCAAAAAAATTCGCAGAGATCATCAAAGAACTCCCCGCGATTTCTGTGAGTTTAGAGGTCGAACAAACTCAAGATCATTACGGTTGGGTTACATTGAAAAGTGAGCGCGGTATGTTTAAGATCATGGGAATTCGGAAAGACGAATTTCCGAATTTTCCAGAAGTCAGCCCGGAAAATCAGATTACCCTGAGTGCTCACATGCTCAAACGTATGATCCAAAAAACCATTTATGCGGTCTCTTCGGATGACACCCGCCCCGCCCTCGGGGGATTGCTATTTGAGGTTCTTCCGGATTCCGTTACGACGGTCGCCACTGATGGTCGTCGTTTGTCACAGTACTCCGCAACGGTTTCTACCTCTATTGCAAATGAACTTCAAGTGATCGTGCCTCCCAAAGCACTTCACCATCTTAGCCATCTTCTTGGTTCGGATGACCTAATGGTTGAAATTACCTTTGATGAAAATTATATTGTTTTCCAGTTGGATGAAACCACTATTTTTTCGCGATTAATCGAGGGTCCCTTTCCCGATTATAAACAGGTAATTCCGGCAGATAATGATAAATTGATTGTGGTGAATCGACATGATTTTGCCGCATCACTGCGCCGGGTTTCCATTTTGGCGAGTCAACAGACGCGACAGATCAAATTGGCATTATCTCCCAATTTAGTGGAAATCAGTGTAAACACACCGGAGATTGGGGAAGCCAAAGAAGAAATACCGGCAGAATATACCGGAGAACCGATGGAAATTGGCTATAATGCCTCCTTCTTGCTGGATGTCGTACGAAATATGGATTCAGAGCGGATACAGTTACAATTTGGTGAGCCTGACGGTGCAGGTATTTTTGTTCCCTTAGATACCGAAGAACATGAAACCTATATGGCACTTTGTATGCCTTTGCGGTTACTAAGCTGATGATATTATGACATGTTTTCCCTGTTCACTTCAATATTCTACTTTCCTTTAAGGAGGTTGTAATGCTCAAGCACTATGCCCTATTATTTATTAGCTTATTTTTAATAAGCACTCCCTTGATCTTCACAGGTTGCAGTGAAGATGAGAATGAAGAATTTCCGGCGGCACCCCAAGAAGCGAATGCCGTTTTAACCTCTCACTTTGCTGATTTGGCGGCGGGACAGAGCTATGTTGGATTTCATACCAGTGCCGCCGCGATCGCAAATGGGAGTTATGCTTCTGATAGTCTAGCGTTGATGTTGACCTTACCCCCATTGGATAATTCGCTGACTTATATGGCATCATTCAAGACATATCCGGGTAGTTCTTATCCGGTATTTTTTGCGTTAGCCGGTTCGGGTAATAATGGGACATTTGTCCTTGCGGATCCTACAAATGCACTTGGTTTTGATAATCCATTTGATGTTTATCCCACCTTTCAAATTTTGTTCACCGAAACCGAATGGGCAGAGACGGATACGGCGGCTGTTCTTCCCATAATGCTGGCTTCTTCGCTCCCGGAACCTATTCTGCCTCATATTCAGCGGTTGTTACGTTCTGAACCCAATCTCCCCGAAGCTCATGGCTTACTTCCATCGATCATGTCTGTTGCGGATGGCGTGTTAGGGGCATCACAATTGACGGCTGCGGGGACCACGCTTGAGGAAATTCAAGGGAATGCACTTGTTGTCGGAGGTGCGTTGCAAAATTATGAGGCTTTGGCGACAGGTGCCGGTCAATTACTAGGGTTATGCGCCGCCTCAACGGCATCTTCTCAAATGATGAAATACTACGCTTCTCAAGCCATCGGCTCATTGGAAACTGCCGGTGGACATGCGCAGGCGATAGGTGCCAAAATTCAGGAAATTCAGATGGCAACTGAGTTTGATCAAGCTCAGACCTTAGCCAATGAATTGTTGGCGCTTAGCCAAGCTCTTCGGGCAAGTTGTTGGATGGCGTTGACAAATGCTCAGAGTATGGCACACTATCCCGTTGGGAATCCGTTACCAAAAGGACAATTGCGGATTACCAATAACGAAATGATCCTGACATTGATTGATATGCCGGTTCTGGGTGAATTTGGGACGAATGATTCTAATCTACCGTATGGATATGCTTATGAAGGGCTTCTGGTAAAAGGAAATGAGCACATTCTAATCGGCTATTTTGGACATTTACCCGGACAAACGTC
Organism: Gemmatimonadota bacterium; assembly: GCA_003697105.1. Lineage (GTDB taxonomy): Bacteria > 4572-55 > 4572-55 > J002 > J002 > J002. The sequence goes on from RFFQ01000196.1 coordinate 2,378, forward strand.
TTCAATGGTTTGGCCCTACCGTTACACGACATTTCCACAAGGGTTTGATCAGGTAAAAATTAATTTAGTCCGTTATGACCGGGTCATTGATCCCGAAAGTGGTGATGTGGTATATGATTATGAATTAGATAATGATCCGGCTGCGAGCCTGCTTACGGTTATGTCTGGTGCAATTCAATAAATAAAAAATGAAGAAAGGGTAGAAGAATGCAAATATTCCTTAAACTGACTGGCATCGTGTTCATGAGTCTGTTGGTGTTGACGTTGGTCAACTGTACGGAGGATACTCCAGCTACCGATGAAAATTATCCGAAAACGGCTACTATAGAGCCAGACTCTTTGTTGCTTGATGTAGGAGAAGTATCACCGGAATTAATGGCACATCTGTATGATGTCGATGGGAACGAGGTGACCGGTGATTGGCCCATTTATTGGTCGGTAAACCGTACTCAAGAAGATACGGCTCTGGTAGTTGAGTTGAATAGTGATAGTAATGTGGGGAATCTGAAAACATTTCGAGCGGTAAATTATGGGCTAGAGCAAATTTATGCTTCTATCGCAAAAAATCCAAACAATTCGGCTATTCGCGGTGAAGTGACCGTCTTGGTTCCCAAAGCGAGTGCCTCTCTAACAGGCACATGGGGATTATTTGAAGCCACTATTCGTCCCCAAAATTCGTCCGCGTCTGTGCATGATAGTAAACGAATACGCATCGAAATTGCTGGCAGTTTACCCGCATTAGTGGGAGATGCTTATGTTTACACCGCCTATGTTATTACTGACAATGGGCAAGTAAATGTAGGACCCCTGACACCTAATCCGGTGAATGAACAAGTCAACATCTCAATCGATTTAGGTTCTGATGTGAATTTTGCCCAAGATGCTACAGGTTTTCGCCTTACCGTTGAACGGGCGGATAATATCCCGGCAACGTATCAAGAGGGGACGGGCATTGTCCTATTTGAAGAGTACCTACCGGCACTTGTTCCCGGGGGTGCTCTCGAAATCGTTCGTCAATTGTTACACCCCACAGAAGGAAGCGTCGTACAGCTTCGTGATGCTTTAAACCCCATTTTGTATTACAATGCACGTATCAAAAATAGTGTGGGAGATGGTGATTTAGTTGCAAGTTACGCGGATTCGCTCTCAGATGTGCTCACACCGCTTTCAGAACAGTTTAATCAGGCAGTGCAACTGTTAGAAGACCTCCAAAATGCGGAAGACCGGACCGATCTTATGTATAGTAACGCGCTTGTGGCGGATGGATTGTACCGGCGTTCGTTGGATTCCCTAACGGTTGCTACCAGTATTACAGAGGCATTGCAATCCACCCCGACGGATACATTGCTCATCAATCGTCTGGATGAGGTCACATCTGCCCTAGAAACGAATCTGACAGAGGGTTTCTCGAATGTTCAAACGATGTTGACCTTGAGTGGTGTCGGTCATGAGGATTATTCACCGCAAGTACAAATTATTGAAATGACACGGTCTAATCTGAACTATACGGTTTCCAATGTGGATTCTATTCCCTATGTTAATAACTCAAATTGGGAGTATGTTCTGTGGCTGGGTAATAACCGGATTCCATCCTATTTGCCGGTACCAAACGGTGATGATTATATTTTAGATACGGGTCATTATGATGGTATTAACACCCGCGAAACCTTTACCGAACCGGGAGAATCGGTTTCGGATTACCCGGATCGTCATCAATTTGTGTATGTGACACTCCAACCGGCAACGGATTTGGAAACGTTCACAGGTATTGTTGTTGCCAAGGGTTTCCTGACATACGCGAACATTTCTCAATAACACTATTCTTATTACGGGTTACGAATACCAGAATCTACGACTTGAGAGTGGATTCTGGTATTCCCCTTTTATTCCATGCGAAAAAGTAGCCTCGCTTTTTCAGGTTAAGGTTCTCTATCGGTGTATTTCCGCTCCATTTCGCTGACACAATTTCGTAATTATCACACTGCCACGCTAGATTTGAGTCCCGAGGGAAATATTTTTTTTGGTACAAATGGTCAGGGAAAGACTAATTTATTAGAAGCCTTACATTGCTTGTGTGTGGGGCGCTCTCCACGCGGGGCGCGGGATACGGAGATTATTAAACAGGGCTGTGATTTTTACCGGCTTTCCGGGGTTGCATTTCGGAAAAGCGGTACCCGTCTCGATATTGAACTGAATTTTCAGAAACCCAACCGGAAATCGCTTAAAATAAATGGGCAGTCTCAAAAAGCGGTTTCAGAATTCATCGGGCAACTCTCGGTGGTGAGTGTTTCACCCGAAGATATTGCTATTACGAGTGGCAGCCCCTCATACCGGAGACGCTACCTCGATATTGCCTTGTCACAAACCCATCGATCCTATCTATCTGCCCTGCAAGAATATCAGCGGATTCTGGATCAGCGAAATGCGATTCTCAAAGAGATTCAAATCAAGCCGGAAAAACGCCGCACGTTGCGAGACCAACTGTTAGTATGGGATCAGCAGTTTGCCCAAGCCGGAGCAACCGTGATTGAACATCGACTGAATGCCGTTGACTTTTTAAGCAAAAAAGCGCATCAGATGCACCAGTATGTCAGTGCTGATACCGAAAATTTGCAATGTCGATATATTCCGGCATTTTCAACAGATACAACCTCCTTAGCAGATGCGTTTTATCAAACGTTGCGAAAACAGCAAGAAAAAGATGAAGTACGTGGCTATACCACTTTGGGACCGCATCGGGATGATTTGCGTATTACGTTGAACGGGTTCGATTTGCGGACATACGGGTCGCAAGGACAATTGCGGACGGCGTGTATCTCTTTGCGGATTGCCGAAGCGGAATGGCTCGCCGCCAAAGCACAGGAATCTCCGATCATGCTCCTCGATGAAGTTTTTGCTGAACTCGACCTGTCGCGTACCCATCAGTTGATGGAACTGTTTCAGCAGTATGGTCAAGTGTTTATTGCAACAGCACGAGAGGCAGATTTTGCGAAATGTCCCTCTTCATTCCAGACCTTTTACATCGATCAAGGACATATCAAACCATGAAGAAATTAGAACCCATTGGCGCCATTCTAAACCGGTTTTTAGCCGAATCCGGCTTAGAAGACCAAATTCAAACCGCGAATATGCTCCAATTGTGGGCAAAAACAGTCGGACCCGCCGCCGCCTCGCACACACGGGCGCTGACAATCAAAGAGGGTACGCTTTACGTGGAAGTGGATAACTCTGCCTGGCTCCAACAACTGACATATCTGAAAAAATGCTATATCGAAAAACTGAATGAACAGGCGGGGTCCCGCTCCATCCGAAATATTCATTTCAAAATGGCAAATCAAGAGTTGAAACCGAATAAATGGATTCGTAAAAAAAAGAAAACCTAGGATATTTAATGTGAGGATGAACATGGCTTCAGAAGAAAAGAATGTCTCAAATGAAAATTACGGTGCGGATCAAATTACCGTCCTAAAAGGATTGGAAGCTGTTCGGAAGCGACCGGGAATGTATATCGGTAGCACCGGCTTGCGCGGTTTGCATCACCTTATTTATGAAGTGGTTGATAATAGCGTGGATGAAGCCCTTGCCGGGCGGTGTTCTAAAATTACGGTTACGATCCATCCCAATAATTCTGTCTCGATTGAGGATAATGGGGCGGGTATTCCGGTTGATATACATAAAGTGGAAGGTGTTTCCGCTTTAGAAGTTGTGATGACGATGCTCCATGCCGGAGGTAAATTCGATAAAAAATCGTACAAAGTTTCCGGAGGGTTGCACGGTGTTGGTGTTTCCGTAGTGAATGCGCTCTCCGAATGGTTGGTGGCGGAAGTCTCCCGCGATGGGCAGGTTTACCAACAACGATACCAACGGGGTGTAAAACAAAATGAAGTTACGGTGGTCGGTAAAACGCGTAAAACCGGAACAAAAATCACCTTTTTACCCGACCGCGATATTTTTGAAAGCTTGGAATTTAATTACGATACGATTGCCAACCGGTTGCGCGAGCTTGCCTTTTTAAATGCCGGATTAGAAATCGTGCTGATCGATGAACGGCTCAACAAGTCCGAAACGTACAAATACAAAGGGGGCTTAAAATCTTTTGTTACCTATTTGGATGAAGGCCGAAAACCGCTTCATAAAAAAGTGATTCACATTCAGGGGGAAAAGGATGATGTGGTCGTGGAAGTGGCATTGCAATATAATGATTCCTATCTGGAAAACGTCTTTTCCTACGTGAACAATATCAATACCCATGAAGGGGGTAGCCACGTTGCCGGATTCCGGTCAGCGTTGACCCGCACCATCAATGATTATGCCCGCAAAAACAACCTCTTCAAAAAATCATCCGAATCCCTCTCCGGTAGCGATGTGCGCGAAGGATTAACTGGGGTGATTAGCACCCGGGTGATGGAACCCCAGTTTGAAGGTCAAACAAAGACTAAATTGGGTAATAGCGAGGTTAAAGGCATCGTTGAATCCATTATGAATGAGCAACTGGGACTTTTTCTGGAAGAAAACCCCGCTGTGGGCAAGGCGATTGTTGAAAAAAGTCTTTCGGCGGCACGCGCGCGGGAAGCCGCTCGTAAAGCACGGGAGTTAGTGCGCCGTAAGTCGGCACTCGAGAGCGGCAGTCTGCCCGGTAAATTGGCGGATTGCTCCATCAATGAGCCGGAGTTATGTGAGCTATATTTGGTAGAGGGTGACTCTGCGGGGGGTTCTGCCAAACAAGGGCGTGACCGGCGGATGCAAGCAATTTTACCCTTGCGGGGTAAAATCCTCAATGTGGAAAAGGCTCGCCTCAATAAAATTCTCGGAAATGAAGAAATTCGCACCATTATCACTGCCCTCGGTGCCGGCATCGGTAACTCCGAAGATGAAGGAGGCTTCAATGTGGAAAATGTTCGGTATGGGAAGATCATCATTATGACCGATGCCGATGTGGACGGAGCGCATATTCGTACCCTGCTGCTCACCTTTTTCTACCGGTATATGCGGGAATTAGTGGAAAAAGGCTACTTATACATCGCCCAACCCCCGTTGTACCTGATTAAATCCGGTCGAGAAGAAATTTATGCTTATAATGAAGCCGAAAAAGACCGGATTCTCGCCGAAAAGTTTCCGAATAAAACACCGGGAATCCAACGTTACAAAGGGCTGGGGGAAATGAACCCCGATCAGCTTTGGAAAACGACGATGGACCCTGAAACTCGCACCATTTTACGGGTTGAATTGGAAGATGCGGTCGAAGCCGATCATATTTTCACCGTGTTGATGGGTGATGAGGTCGAACCACGTAAAAAATTTATTCAAGAACGGGCAAAAGAAGTTCGTAATCTGGATATTTAATGAACGATTCTATTTTTCCGCGTGACGAACGAACACGTACAATTCTCATTGTTGATGATGAGCGCACGCTGGTTCAAATTGTCTCCAAGATGGTCGAAGGCGCGGGGTATCAAACTCTCTCCGCGAATTCCGGACCCCAAGCGCTGGCGCTCTTAGCCTCTGAGTCCGTTGACTTGGTGTTGCTGGACATCATGATGCCCGGAGTCAGTGGTTATGAGGTCTGCCGCGAAATCAAAGCGACATACCCAGATTATCTGCCGGTGATCATGGTCACTGCCAAGCGGGCGCTGGAAGATAAAGTGAGCGGCTTTGAACATGGCGCCGATGATTACGTAGTGAAGCCGTTTCATAGCACGGAACTGCTGGCACGTATTAAAGCCATGCTCCGTATCAAAGCAATGCACGAACAACATCAACAAATGTTGAAACGGGTTTCCGCAGAAAAGAGTAAACTAAAGGCGGTCTTCAATTCCACGCGAGATGGATTGATAACCCTTGCCGGAGACCATCCCCCGCAAGTCTCCAATGTGAATCGAATTGTTACTGAACTGTTTCATTGCAAAGCCATTGAATTGATTGGATTACCACTTGATGATCTGATTCACCGCTGCCGGAAAACGTTTCGGGAAGGTGACGCATTGGCTACGTACTTACGCGACCCCAATCCGGGGGATGAGGTTTGCAAAGCCTCTACTATGGATCAGGTCTTTGAGGTCTCCCGGTCGCCGGTTGTCGATGCCGGGGGTGTACGGGTCGGCGAGATTATCTCGTTTCATGAAATCACCAAATCACATCAACTGGCGGAACTTCGAGATGATGTGAGCCACATGCTGGTGCACGACTTAAAAAATCCTTTGGCGGCTATTTTGACCAGTTTGCAGGTCGTTATGAAAAGTCAAGAAAGGCAACTTGCTCCGGCGAATGTGGAGTTACTCGAATCGGCATATCACAGCGGGTTACGGTTGATGGGCATGATTGGTGATATTCTGGATGTGTACCGCTCAGATGCCTCCGCATTGCTTATCACGCCGGAGACCTTCGATCTGGTGCAACTGATTCTGGAGGCGATTGCCGAACAGCGTATTTTTTCCACAGAAAAAGAGATTACCCTAGAATTTGAACCCTTAGCGGATGTAGATGCGTCGTACCGGGTCTTGGCCGACCGGCATAAAATCTACCGCGTGTTGACCAATTTGATCGATAATGCAATCCAATTTACCCCTCGTGGGGGGATTATACGGGTTCAATTAGACCGGCTTGCGGATCAATTCCAAATTTCTGTGATCGATACCGGTGAGGGTATTCCGGCAGAATTTGTTTCCAAAGTATTTGATCGATTTTCGCAGGCAGAAGCCCGAATTCAGGGTAAAAAAATATCAACCGGTTTGGGGTTGGCGTTCTGTAAATTAGTTGTTGAAGCACATCATGGCACCATTTCCGTACAAAGCCAACTGGGTCAGGGATCGATTTTTCGATTTACGTTACCAATACCAACTTCTTAATGAACATTTTTACGAAAGGGAAGGTAGGTCATGGGAACATTTGCGGTTCGGGAGAGTAAAGGGATTTTTACAATCAAGGATATGCTGAAAAAGAGCGCCGATCAATTTCAGTCCAAAGTGGCGATGCAAATTAAGCGGAATGGCGTTTACCAACAGATCACTTATTTGCAACTGTTTGACCGGGTTCAGGCGCTGGCGGAAAAGCTAGTCGATTTAGGTCTGGAAAAAAATGATCGAGTTTCGATTGTGGGAGAAAATCGACCCGAGTGGGCAATTAGTTATTTAGCAATTGCTCGCGCGGGCTTAACGATTGTTCCGCTGGACCCCCAATTGAGTGCAGAAAAATTCCGGCATATCATGGAGGATGCCGGTGTCAAATATGTTTTTGCTTCGGAGAAATTTGTGGATGATCTGGTGGAAATCCAACCTCGGGTGGAGACCCTGCAAAAGGTTATTTCCATGGATGCGGCACATCATACTGAAATGGTGTTATCTATGGAAGCGTTGGAAGCCGAGGGTAAGGAATTGGTGAGCCGTGGCAAAAATATGGCGGAATTGCGCCCGGTAGAACTGGATGATTTGGCGGTAATTTTGTATACCTCCGGTACTACCGGTACATCGAAAGGGGTGATGTTGAGCCACCGGAATATTATGTCAAACGTGGATAGCTGTTATCAAGCCATTTTATTTGATGAAAAGGATGTTTTTCTTTCTGTTTTGCCACTCAACCATGTTTTTGAGGCGACCGCTGGCTTTTTAGTGCCATTGTTTAGCGGTTCGACCATCACCTATGCCAAAAGCTTAAAATCGGCAGACATTGTGGAAGGCATTAAAGAAACCGGTGTCACCGTTATGAACGGTGTACCGCTACTATATGAGAAGATGCTTGCCGGAATTCTGCGTAAAATAAAAACACAACCAGAAAAGGTGCAGAAAAAGTTTGGACGAGCCTTAGGTCTGGTCCGGTTGGCAAAAAAAGTGAATATCAACGCGGGGAAATTGATCTTTAAAGGGTTACGGGAAAAGGCGGGTTTACATACGATTCGCTTTTTTGTTTCTGGAGGAGCGGCACTCTCCAAAGAAACTCAAATCGGTTTTGCCGAGTTAGGAATGACCATTCTTCAAGGGTACGGGCTTTCAGAATCAGCGCCGGTATTAACGCTCAATCCGGAAGGTCGAGAACGATTGGGTAGCATTGGACTTCCCATTCCCAATGTCGAGGTTGAAATTTACCAACCTGATAGTGAGGGTATCGGCGAGATCATCGCGCGCGGTCCAAACATTATGGTGGGCTATTACCGCAACCCCGAAGCCACCGCGGCAACCTTACGAAATGGATGGCTACACACCGGTGACCTTGGTTACAAGGATAAAGATGGCTATATCTATATCTCTGGGCGTAGCAAAAACATGATTGTGACCAAAGCCGGAAAAAATGTCTATCCCGAAGAGGTTGAACAGGAATTGCTAAAAAGTGAGTATATTGAGGAAGTTCTGGTCTTGGGAAAACTCGATCCGGAAACTCAGCGGGAGCAAGTCCATGCGATTGTGTATCCCAATTACGAAAATGTGGATGAATACGCCAAAACCCACAACTTGCAACCGATGACCCAACAACAAGTGTACGACCTCATTAAAAAGGAAATTTCAACCTACTGTGCGAATCTTGCCGCGTATAAGCGGGTCAAGGATTTTGAAATTCGTGAGGAAGAGTTTGAAAAAACAACCACGAAAAAGATCAAACGGTTCTTGTTCCAACAGCCACAAGTTCAAGTGAATAACGGAGCATGAACGGGACTGTTGCCGTTAGAACATGAAAAACGCCACGATGTCAATTCCATGATGTCGTGGCTGTTTTCATACATGCAAAGATTTCAGCAGGGTTTTATACACCCTACACGCAGGTCTAATCTTTGGTATCATCCTGTTGGAGGGGCAACTCCAATTGATACAATTCCTGCCGGGTTTGGATGATGGCACTCCGTTCTGATCCCGGTAAGAAGGTCACGTGGGGTGTCCGGTAGTGCCACATGTGATAGCGGATTTCATTTTCAAATATTTTGATGCCGGTACGATCATACGCCTGAATAATCCCGCGAGTATGGCGTTCGTTTACCGGCGCATTCCCCCCTCGGTCCACATCAATTCCAACCAGAATGTAGGTGCCTGCGTCATTAATATCTACCGAAACAAAGGTTTTTCCCGGATCACCGGACTCGGTGTGCCACACTTCCTGTGCGGATTGGGTCTCAAATAGATACAAATTCCAGCGATCTGCTAAGGCCGTGTAAGCACCATTGGCGGAGATTGAGAGGTCTCGGGGGAAAGGGTTTCGGACGGTTTTCTCGCCTAACAGTTGATCCTGTTCGTAAAAACGGATCCGATCTTGGTTCACAAGAGCGGTATATGCCGCGGCATCCGATGTGGCAAAATATTGGCAGGTGGTGTTGATTTCCCAGACCGGATCGCCACTCGGACAGCGGAATGCCCTCACGCCTGTTTTGGTATTTGCCACGAACGTGTCGCCATCCGGGGAAAAATCAAAGGTTTGTAAGCCGGGAAGGTCCATTTCCTCGGATCGGCTTCCGTTACGGTTGTAAAAATAGAGTTTGGCAAATTCGGGGGATTCTACGTCGCGTAACACAGAGATCAAATATCCACTATTGGATATATAATAGGCCGTATGGTACTCATGTTCAATTTTAAACAGCGGTTTCCCACTACTTTCGTATAGCTCAAACCCGCTGATAACCATATATTCGCCTGTTCCTGCCACGAAGGTCATAATCCCGATATATTTCCCATTGGCAGAGATAATGGCACGTTGGTTTGTGTCCAAGGTGCTAAAGAGTTCGGTCTCGCGGGTTGCGGTTAAGATGTCGATGCGTTCCGGGTAAACTACCGTGATTTCACTCTCACTAACCCCAACCGTAAAAATATCCGTTTTCTCATCGACCAATCGCTGGAGTTCTGCAGCGAAGCTTGGAAATGCCAGTATGATCCATAGGATGGCGTTTAGTAGAACATGTCGTACCCGGGTCATGCTATCTCCTTAGGAATATCCCGCTGAATTAGACAAGTTGTGCCCGTTTGGCATTATACCGGATCGAGTGAATGGCTTCTGCCAAATTGGGTGCCCCGAAAACGGCTGATCCGGCGACCAGCACATCTGCTCCGGCTTGTCCGACTAGCCGTGCCGTTTCAGGGTTGATGCCTCCATCCACTTCAACAAAACACTCAAACCCGACCTCACTAATGAGTTCACGTAATTTTCGGATTTTGGGGATCACGCCGCGGATAAATTCCTGCCGGGCAAATCCGGGATTGACGGTCATCAGCAGAACTAAATTGAGATCACTCAAGACATATTTGATATTGTCTAGAGGTGTTGCGGGGTTCAGGGCGACCCCCGGTTGAACGCCCAATTCTTTGATGCGGGTGATGGTGCGGTGCAGGTGAGTACAGGCTTCCGCATGAACGGTGATAAAGTTTGCCCCTGCACTGCTGAACGCCTTGAGATAGCGATCCGGGTCTGTGATCATCAAATGTACATCCAGTGGTAAATCCGTAACTTGCCGGATAGCATTCACCACCATCGGACCAAAGGTGATATTGGGCACAAAATGGCCATCCATGACGTCCAGATGAATAAAATCCGCACCGGCGTCTTCTACTGCCCGCACCTGATCTGCTAAGTACCGAAAATCCGCGGATAACATGGAGGGTGCTACCTTAATTTCCATGAGGTTCTCCTAACTGAATTGCGGGGATGTAACTTACTGTAAATGAAATTGTTTGACCTTCTTCCACATACGAACCGGGGATTGGGTCTTGCTCTAAGATTGTGCCGGGTAACAAAAAGTTATCGGGGACTTCACCCTCCTTTTTTGTGTGAAACCCGAGACGGTCTAACCAAAACTGCATATTATCGTACTTTTGCCCTCGTAAATCTGGCATGACAAATCCACGTGGAACTTTGCGCTTCCCCAAACTAACCAACAGATCAACTACAGCACCGCGGGATACTTGGGTATTCGATAATGGGGATTGGGTCACCACAAAATTTTTAGCACGGTCTGTCGTATAAATATATGAAATTTTCCCAATCGTTAAGTTATTTCGTGTCAATAAGATACGTGCTTGTCGCAGTGACATTCCCGATAAATCTGGGATGGTAATGATTTCTGTTCCTTTACTAACAACCACGTAAAGGGTACGATCCGTGGCGGTAGATAGGCCGGGTAGCGGGTCTTGAGCGATGACATATCCTTCCGGTGTTTGCGGGTCATATACACGTTGCCGGACGATGATATGTAAATTTTCGTGTTGGGCAATTTTTTCGGCTTGTTTTAAGCTCTTGTAGCGTACTTCTGGAATGGTATATGAGGGAATTTGCTCCGATATGTGGGGTTTAATACCCCATTCAAAACTGAAAAAACCCACACTAAATGAAACCACGGCGATTAGCAACGTGATGCCCGCCATCTTTAACCCAGATGTTTTCACCCGTGGGGGGCGGGATTCTGTCTGGAGCGCCGCACCGCTGTCAGTGGTGGGGGCAGAATCGCTCCCCGCTAGTTGGAGTTGGCGCTGGGGCGAGCGCCATTGTTGCCACCAATTTTTCCATTTATTCATGACGTCGTAATCGAGCCGCAAAGGCTCCATCGGTTGAATGTTGGTTGGGGATTACGTGCAGGGTACCGTCCTTATCCTCCGTTGCTCCATAGACCCCCGTGGTCGCCGGTTCAATTATGAAATGAGGGTGTTGCTGGCAAAATGTGTGAATGACCGCCTCATTCTCTTCCGGTTCAGTTGTGCAAGTACTGTACACCAAAATACCGTTGGGTTTTAGGTGTGCGGCGGCGGCGTTTAAAATATTGAGTTGCAATGTTGCAAATTGCGATAAATCTGCTTCGGTGTGTTTCCAACGCAAATCGGCGCGGCGCCGTAGCACGCCCAATCCGCTGCACGGTACATCGACCAAAATCCGGTCAAATTGAATCGATGGTGTCCATTCTGTCACCAAATGACACCTGACGGACGTTATGCCAAGCCGCTGGCAATTTTCTCGCACCCGATTTAGCCGGTGGGCGTGAACATCTAGGGCTACCAGTGTTCCTGTATTTTGCATTCGTTCGGCAATGTAAGTCGTTTTGCCGCCGGGGGCACTGCAATAATCTAAAATGGCTTCTCCTGGTTGGGGGTCCAGTAGATCGACCACCCATCCCCATACGGGGTCTTGAATATAAAAAAATCCACGATGATACAGCGTGGACTGGGTTAAGGTGCGGGGGTTATTGACCTTCAAAAATTGAGGGTGAATAGTGGGCTCGGTCAGGAACCCGTTCGTGTTTAATTGCTGTTGGAGCGCGCCAATGTCTATGGATTTCAATTGGTTTACGCGAAGGGTCACCGGAGGGGATTCATTATTCAACTGGCAAATACGCTGGGTTTGCGCTTCTCCCCACCGTTGAATCCAGCGACGGACAAGCCATTCTGGATGCGAATTGCGTACGGCGATGCGAGTACCCGGTTCCGTTGGTAGTGGGAGTGACGCTAGCTCCCGGAAAATACGGCGCAGGACGGCATTTGTCAAGTTAGCAACTCCGCGATGTCCGTATCGCTTAGCAAGTTTGACGGCCTCATGACTAATGGCATAGGGTGGGATGCGTTCCAAAAAGGCGTGCTGGTACACGGCAAGTCGTAAGTTATTGCGAATCCATGGGGTTAAGTTTTGGATCGGTTTGTGTAAAAATTGTGCCAACACCCAGTCCAAATAGCCTTGCATTTTTAAGGTGCCGTTGATGAGTTCCGTCAACAATGCCCGATCCGGTTCGGGAAGGTGGGAGGAGGCCGAATTCAAAAGGATGTTTGGATAGGCGCTGTCCGTTTCAACGCGGACTAAGATTTCCAGAGCAGTTTCGCGGACAGATTTCATTACCATCGAATCGCGACAGAACCCCAAGAATAACCGCCACCAAACGCGACCAGCACCACCAAATCACCTGATTGGATGCGCCCTTGCTGGCGAGCCTCGTTGAGGGCTATCGGTATAGAAGCGGCGGAGGTATTGCCGTACTGGTCTAAATTTACAAACACTTTATCCATCGGGATTTTCACCCGTTTTGCCGTCGCTTCGATAATACGGATATTCGCCTGATGTGGGATGAGCAAATCCACATCACTGGCTTTGGTGCCAGTCTCCTCTAGTGCCACACGGGTTGCTTCTCCCATGGCGCGCACCGCATACTTAAACACATCGTTCCCAGCCATATGGATATAATGGAGGCGTTTTTCGAGGGTTTCGGGGCTGGTCGGGCGACGGGTTCCTCCGGCGGGCATATTTAAACTTCGTGCTCCTGCACCATCACTGCGGATGAACGAGGAGAGAACGCCTTTACCATTTTCCGAAGGTGTTAGCACTGCCGCGCCAGCACCGTCACCAAATAGGACACAAGTACTTCGATCTTCAAAATTGAGAATTTTACTAAGTACCTCTGCTCCAATGACGAGCACGTAGGTTGCCATGCCGGAGGTGATAAACCCCCGTGCGATTGAGAGTCCATACAAAAAACCGGAACAAGCGGCACTAATATCAAATGCCGCCGCATTTTTGGCTCCAATATTGTCCTGAACCACACACGCACTTGCCGGGAAGACCATATCGGGAGAGGCCGTACCTAAGATGATCATGTCCAACTGATCCGCCCGAATTCCGGCATCTTTTAAGGCTTTTTGAGCGGCATCGGTTGCTAGGTCCGAGGTTGATGTGTTTGCATCGGCGATCCGGCGTTGGCGGATACCCGTGCGCGTGTAAATCCACTCATCCGATGTATCGACAATTTGCGATAGATCATCATTGGTCAAAATTCCTTCCGGCACGCTGTGCCCTAAACCGATGATCTGGGCTTTGATTTCGGACATAATGTTCCTCTTTAATCGAGTTGAAGCTCTTGAATGTACTCCTGAATATGGCGGTTTACTTCATTTTTAACCGAGCGATACGCCACCTTCACCGCATTGCGGATAGCTTTGGCGGTAGAACTTCCATGGGCAATAATCGTTGTTCCATTGATACCCAGCAACGGTGCTCCGCCGTACTCTTCGTAATCAAACACTTGTTCAATCCGGCGCATTGCTTTTTGCAACACATCTAGATCGTGCCCTTCTTCTTTTGCCAACTGTTGTTCCATTGCCAAATGGAGGGTTGCAAACATGCTTTCCGAGAATTTCAGGACGATATTTCCGACAAAACCATCGCACACAACCACTTCTGCCACGCCCCGCATGATGTCTCGCCCTTCTACATTTCCAATAAAATTGATGTGAGCGGCATCTTTTAGCAACTGGTGGGCTTCTAAAGTGGCTTCATTTCCTTTAGAACTCTCTTCGCCGTTGCTTAACAACGCGACTCGCGGGTTCTTGACACCGAAAACGGCTTCGTAGTAAATACTACCCATTAAGCCAAATTCAACCAGATTCGCTGGTTTGCAATCGACATTGGCGCCGGCGTCGATAATCGCCGTGATGCCTCCTTTTTGGGTGGGGAGTGGGGAGGTAATCGCTGGACGCGAAACCCCCTTTAGCCGCCCCAACCCGATCAAGCTCGCCGCCATCGCCGCGCCGGTGTTCCCTGCTCCAATAACGGCATCCACCTGACCTTGTTTTTGTAAACCCATTGCCACCACAATTGACGCTTGCTTGTATTTCCGAATAGCCGTTGCAGGTGACTTTTCATCCATCGGAATGACTTCTGGAGCATGAACCACACGGACATTCTCCAAGGGAGAACCATGTTTTGCGATTTCGTGTGCGATCGTCTCTTCTGGACCGACAAACACAATTTCGTAAGCGCCATCTGCAACCTGTGCCGCCTGAATACCCCCTTTAACGATTTCTTCTGGGGCATAGTCACCACCCATCGCATCAATCGCAATGCGAACCATAGGTTCCGTTGCCATGCAGAATATCCTCCGACTTGATAGGATTAATCGTTGATTTCAAGAATAGTACGGCCGTTGTATTCCCCGCAAGAGGTGCAAACCCGGTGCGGCATTTTTGCCGCTCCGCAAGCTGGACAAACCGACAAACCCGGTTGTTTCAATTTCCAGTGAGTACGACGTTTGCGGGAACGACTTTTGGAATGGCGTCGTTTAGGTAAAGCCATGATACAAACTCCTTATAAGTGAAGTGTTACGATTTCTGAATTGATAATTGACGTAGTTTTTCCCAACGGGGGTCTATGACGGTTGAATGGCAGTCACAGGTCTCTTCATTCAAGTTTATTCCGCACATGGGGCACAGCCCTTGACAATTTTCACTACAAAGAACTTTCAGTGGAATACCTAAAATGAGTGTTTCCCGAATCCGCCCATCCAACTCAATTGTGCTCTCGTCATAAGAGAGAGTAATCAGATCATCTTCGGTTAGATTAATCGCTTCATCACTTTCGGACAACTTCAGTTTTCGCTTGAAGTACAGCTTAATTGGTAAATGAAAATGCAGGTCACAGGGTGTTAAACACCGGCTACACTCGATGATACTTCGGGCAAAAATCTCTCCTTCAAGGGTAAAATCATCACTCCATTTCTGAAGGGCTATTTCGACACGAACTTTATCACGAAAGTGAGCATTTTCAAATTCTTCAATATAGATATCTTCGGGATTAACCTCAAATGAATAATGGTGTAAACCATTTTCTAAATGCTTAACATCGATTTCAATCATGAAACTCCTCCGTTATGGTTGAGGAGTAATCACCTCGGTTTTCATGTAATCCTGAAGGGGTTCGGGGATGCGCACCAGCCCCGCTTCAGTTTGATAATTTTCCAGAATGGCGACCACCAACCGGGGAAGTGCCAAACCGGAAGCATTCAACGTATGCACAAATTGGGGTTTACCGCCCCCCCGCGGGCGAAACCGGATATTTGCCCGACGTGCCTGAAAATCCAGAAAATTACTGCAACTGGAGACTTCCAGCCAACCGCTATAAGCGGCGTATAACTCAATGTCGTAGCATTTGGCGGCGGCAAAACTGAGATCGCCACTACATAGATTCAATATTCGGTACGGGATGTTGAAATCTTGCAAGATCGCTTCGGCATTTTTTAGTAACGATTCATGTTCTTCCCATGAGGTTTCGGGGTGAACAAATTTGACCATTTCCACTTTATCAAATTGATGGATGCGTTTCAGCCCGCGGGTGTCTGCCCCATAAGACCCAGCTTCCCGCCGAAAACACGGTGTATAAGCGGTATAATAGAGGGGGAGTTGGTCTTCATCCAAAATTTCATCCCGAAAGATATTCGTGACCGGAACTTCCGCTGTCGGGATCAAAAAGAGATCATCCGTGTCGCAGCGATACATATCCTCTTCAAGTTTGGGTAACTGACCAGTACCAAACATGGTTTGCCGGTTGACCATAAATGGAGGCGATATTTCGGTATAACCATGTTTTTGGGTGTGCAATTCCAACATATAATGAATCAGTGCCCGTTCGAGCTTGGCACCCCATCCTTTGTATATCACAAAGTTGCTACCGGCTACTTTTGTTCCCCGCGGCAGATCGATAATATCTAGCGTTTCGCCTAATTCCCAATGAGGTTTGGGTTCAAAATTGAGCTGCGGCAACTCACCCCAGCGGCTCACTTCTTCATTATCCGTTTCGGTCTGTCCGATGGGTACAGATTCATGGGGAATATTGGGTATCCAAATTAGGATGTTATGAATTTCCTGTTCAACCTGTTTAACGTGCTGGTCCAGGGTGCTGATCTGTTGTCCGACGTCACGCATCTGGGCTATTTTATCGTCGGCGGTTTTTTTTGCTTTTTTGAGTGCGGCGATCTCCTTTGAGACGGTATTGCGTTGATTTTTTAACTGTTCCACTTCCGACAATAGCTCTCGCCGGCGTTGATCGAGTTCAAGAAACCGGTCAATATCGGCGGTTTCATTTTTATGCTGGATCGCTTTCCGGACCACATCTGGATGGTTACGGATATACTTTGGGTCTAACATTGTTACCCCAGAAAATAAAATGAGATTCACAAAAGTTATTGATTTTGGAGCAGTTGTCCAATAGTTCGGAATGTATAACCCTTTTTCAGAAGTCTGTCAATAACTATTTCAATCGCTTTGACAGTCTGGCTGCGGTCGCCGCGTCCATCATGGAAGAGCAAAATGGATCCGTTTCGGGTTGGCACGGTACGCTCCACAATTTTTTCCACTCCGGGGCGTTCCCAATCATAAGTTGTAATGTCCCAAAAGATAGAAGTGTATCCCATTTGTTGAGCTTGTCTTAGAACGCGCCAATCCCGAAAGCCATACGGGGGGCGAAATAATGTGGGAATAATGCCAAGTGTTTCACGGAGAATAAGATCGGTTTGGTGCAATTCTCGTTTAATTCGAGTTGTTGAACAGAAGGGTAATTTGGGGTGGGAATAACTGTGATTGCCAATATCATGACCGCCAGCATAGACTTGGCGGGCGATTTCTGGATAAAGCTCTGTGTTCAACCCTGTCATAAAAAACGTGCCTTTGATGCCAAACTGGTTTAGTATATCGAGTATGGCGGGAGTATAGATCGGGTGAGGTCCATCATCGAAGGTAATGGCAATTTCAGGGGAACGTCTGTTGCCATGGAAGAAGGTTGACTTCGGAAAAAACAGGTCAAAAGCAAGACGGCGCGGGTAGCTCACACTCGCCGCGCCAGTCAAAGCGATGCCGATGGTCAAGGCGCTACCACCGGCCCAAAGCATCTTTTTTGTAGGCATTTACAATCCCATTGCTTGCTTTTTACGTTCCAGCATTTCGTTAATGGCATCGTCATAATAGGTTGTGGATTTGGCGATTGCCGGAGAGACCCGTTGCAAATACAAGCGCCGTCCCCGCTCAAATTCCCCGCCGAGGAGTTGCTCTAAGTTCCCGTTTCGCAAGCCTTGCTCAATCTTTTGCTGATTGTATAGGGCAATATCAGAGACAATCACAGAAGCAAATGATTTGGCTTCATTGTGCTGTTTGCGCAACCCTTCATCCATTTCATCGGTTGGAGGTGCGGCTTGGGGTGCTGGGCTTGGTGCCGGTTGTGGCGTTGGTGTGGGTTGGGGTGCTGGGCTTGGTGCCGGTTGTGGCGTTGGTGTGGGTTGGGGTGCTGGGCTTGGTGCCGGTTGTGGCGTTGGTGTGGGTTGGGG
>RFFQ01000197.1 GCA_003697105.1 Gemmatimonadota bacterium
ATTCTTCATATTATTGAGGGTGAGTGCGATCTAACGCTTGGTGAGGATGCCAAAACCGCCCAGTCAGGGGCATGGGTGCACATGCAACCCAATCTACCCCACAGTATCAAAGCGAAAAAACCATTAATAATGCTATTGATACTCATCAAGTCAGGTAAATCATGAAAACACTACGAATCCCGTTGTTAATGTTGGCAGTTGCCGCGCTCATCGCCGGAATTTGGAGCGGGTTTTGGCGTGCCGGCTGGAACACCCCTACTCCGCACCCACCCATGTTTGATATGCACGGGGCACTGATGATCGGCGGATTCCTCGGTGCGCTCATCAGCTTGGAACGGGCAGTTGCCGCTAAAGCGCTCTGGACATACGGAGCGCCATTGTTAGCGGGGATTTCCACCGTACTTTTGCTGTTGGGACAGATATTACCGGGGCAGATTCTATTAGTGAGCAGCAGTACCATACTCGTACTCATGTCCATTTTTTTTGTCGAAGAACATCCCTCTTTGCACATGGTAACTATGGGACTGGGTGCGGTATTATGGCTGGCAGGTAACACTCTATGGCTGGCGGGATATGCCATCAATCAGGTGGTGTTGTGGTGGGCGGCATTTCTGATTTTGACTATCGCTGGAGAACGGCTGGAATTGAGCCGCATCCTTGCCCTAAAAAATGAAGTCAAAGCCTTGTTCATCATGACAATTTTGATTCTGCTCAGCGGGATGGTGATTTCCACGATCTACTATTCCTACGGGATGCGAATCGCCGGGTTAGGAATGTTCCTACTGGCAGTCTGGCTGTTGAGTTACGATCTCGCCCGTAAAAGTGTCCGCCGTCCGGGGTTGACCCGCTTTGTGGCGGTTTCACTCATCACTGGTTATATCTGGTTACTCGTTGCCGGACTGATCGCTATCATTTGGGGCAGCGTTAACATGGGTCTGCATTATGATGCTATTCTCCATGCGATTTTCGTTGGCTTTACGTTTTCAATGATCTTTGGACACGCACCGATTATCTTTCCCGGCATTTTGGGGATCAAGATTACCTTTCACCCGATTTTCTATCTGCATTTGGTTGTTCTGCATCTTTCGCTGATGATTCGGATGTATGGTGATTTAATGATCCACCCCGAAATTCGCATTTGGGGCAGTTTGCTCAACGGATTGGCTATCGTGCTCTTTTTTGGCAATACCCTGATGTCGATCCTCTTTCTGAAAGAAAAATCAGCCTCCACCATAAAAAAATAAGTTAATATATTTTTTTATATGATTAATTCCTTGACAAAATGGGGGGGGGGGGGGCATTATATTCCTGAGTGACTTCACGTGTACGGTAAAGTCAGTTCAATTAACCGAATTAGTCACTCGTTTTAATGGAGGTTAAAGTTATGAACAAACTATTTACCTATAACCAAATCGGATTTGGTCGTGTACTTTCCACTCTTGCGCCGTGGCACAATATTATCGGCACGGGCACTTACCCGCAAAGACCACTTTGGATACCACGCGATGATGTACGTAATATTCGTAGTGTAGAGATCAAGTTTGATTCAAACAATATGCTATCGTCCATTACCGGAAAGAATGTTGCAAATAACAAGGAAGTAAAAATGTTGTTTTCTCACACCACAAGTACAAAAACAAGCGAAGTTACAATGTATTATGATGGGGTCGAAGAAGCAAAAGCAACAGAAATTATAGTTCCTGCTGATAAAAAGATCAAATTTATGATGACTTATGCCGCAAATTCAGCATTGAATGTTGAATTAAATGTCAGTAGCCCAGAAGACACAATTATCCTTGGGAAAACAGAAATAACCACGGATTTAAAAATAGGAACAACTACATTACAAGGAACAGCCGTTTTAGGCACCAAACAGCTACCTACACTATTTGAAACATATAATGATTTCTTAATCAATAACTCACAATTACCTTCAGCGAAGGTCGCGGCTTTTCGTGAGCCAATGATCGGCATTTTTTCAAGTCTGATCGAGGAAGATTTTCCACCTGTTCCTACAATATGGCAGCCTTCTCTTTGTCTTGTGGGCACGGGGTTGGCAGATCTTATCGGTCATGGGCCCGTGTCTATAGTGTATGGTATACTAAACGTATATGCAATAATTATAGGTGGTTAAATTTGAACACAGACCCGTTTAAATATGGGTCTGTGTTTTTTTGTCTTAGCTGTAGGAGGATAAACCACGATGAAATCAAATATTCGGGTATTGATAATGAGATTTATAGGTGGAGTCATCATTGGTTCTGCTACACTCTTTGTTATACTGCCAGAATTAGGGGTAAAAGTAACCATTGGACTTCTGTTCTTGCTTTTAGGACTTTCATTAGCTAACACATCTACTTGTAAAGAGCGAAAAGTGAATTAGTACCCATATTAGTTCTTATTTCACTCACCATCACCCCGATTTTTGCTGACTTTTGGCTTAAGATCGTCGCCGTCTGCATTTGTGGTGGAATTGCACTCTTCATATATGCGAAGTTTGTCGAACTTAAAGTAGGAAAATCCAAGTCCGAATGATTTCGAGTGTTAACTTGATTTTAAAAGCCGCTCTTACCTAGTGTAAGAGCGGCTTTACCCGTTTAACGAGGAAGAAAAAGCGGCGGTTAATAGGGGATTTGTGAGGGCGTTGGGGAGGACCGACGACGACCCCGTGAGGAACGTCGAGTATATGGTCGTGGTTTTCGGAATTTGACATGAACAACATAGCTAAACAACGCTCCGGCAGTTAACCCAGCTAACGTGAATGCCGTGAGATAGGCAATGATGATCATATAGGGTGTGTCCCACGTGGAAATCAGGATGGTGAGATGTTCCGGAATGTAGCGAATCACCCGTAGCAGTTGGAATTTCATCTCCAACAGGGCAATAGTTGACACCGAAAAAAAGAAAAGCATCAGTTCAAACGTAATCAGACGATTTTTCATGGGTTACCTCCATTGAATTGGATATTACTGTAATAATATACAGTATTTTTCCGATCTGTCAACCCTTTTCTGGCTTGACAATGCTAATCGATAGGTGTATCTATCATTCAAATCAAAGCGAAAGGATACACTATGAAATACATCGATGAATACCGCGATGCGGATGCCGCCCAGAAGCTTGCCCGCGCGATCCACAACATCACCACCCGCGAATGGACGATCATGGAAATTTGCGGCGGGCAGACCCATTCGATCATTAAATTCGGCATTGACGAACTCTTGCCAGAACAAATCACACTGGTGCATGGTCCCGGCTGCCCGGTTTGTGTCACGCCGGTGGAACTCATCGAAAAAGCGATTGAAATCGCCAGCCGCCCAGACGTGATTTTCTGCTCGTTCGGGGATATGCTCCGTGTGCCGGGCAAAAAGAAGGACTTGCTAACCGTTAAATCCGAAGGGGGCAATGTACGCATTGTCTATTCCCCGTTGGATTGCCTCAAGATCGCCCAAGAACAACCCGATAAAGAGGTCGTCTTTTTTGCAGTCGGGTTTGAAACCACTGCGCCCGCCAACGCCATGGCCGTCTATCAAGCCCAGCAACAGGGCATCAAAAATTTTTCTCTTCTCGTCTCGCACGTGCTTGTTCCACCCGCGATGGAAGCGATTCTCTCCTCACCGGTCAATCAGGTGCAAGGATTCCTTGCCGCGGGGCACGTCTGCACGGTGATGGGCTACCATGAGTATCCCCCGATTGCCGAAAAGTACCACGTACCCATTGTGGTCACCGGTTTCGAGCCGGTTGATATTCTACAAGGCGTGTACGCCGTGATAAAACAGCTTGAGGAAGGACGCGCTGAGGTGGAAAATCAATATCGTCGCGTTGTACGACAGCAGGGCAACCCCGGGGCACAGCAGATCATCCAAACCGTATTTGAAGTATCCAACCGCAAATGGCGGGGTGTTGGAGAAATTCCACAAAGTGGGCTCCGCCTGCGTGACACCTACCGTGCCTACGATGCCGAGTTCAAGTTCAATCTGAGCGATCAAGCCATCCCCGAAGACCCAGAATGTATCAGCGGGTTAATCCTGCAAGGTGTGAAAAAACCCCACGAGTGTACGGCGTTTGGTACACGTTGTACCCCGGAAAAACCCCTTGGCGCACCGATGGTCTCCAGTGAAGGTGCGTGTGCCGCGTATTTTCGATACAGAGCTAGAGGCTAGAAACGGGAAGCTAGAGGCTAGAAACGGGAAGCTAGAGGCTAGAAACGGGAAGCTAGAGGCTAGAAACGGGAAGCTAGAGG
>RFFQ01000022.1 GCA_003697105.1 Gemmatimonadota bacterium
TATGAATTACCAAACCCTTCTCATCTGTCTATTCGCATTTATGATGTCATGGGACGATTGATAACCACCTTAGTCAATGAAGATAAAGAAGCCGGGCGTCATACCGTGATATGGAATGGTCGAAATGATAAGCAGCAACCTGTTCCTTCTGGTATTTATGTATATCGTATGACAAATGAATTCGGTCTAAGTCTTAATAATCGAATGATTTTACTGAGATAACACAAGAAAAAATATAACTTCGTTTGCAGTGGAATTGTGCTACGCCAGTTTCCCTAAACGGCTGGGTTGCGTTTTTGAAATTTGTCCTTTCAAGTAAAATCCGCGCAAGTTATCCGCACAATCCACTGAAACTAAGCGTTGATTTGGTTTCTTTTTCGATGTCTGACTTGCTTTTTTGATGCGCGTGCCGGTTCCGGATCGGGTTTTGGTGAGCCATTGGGAATGCCCCCAATGGCTCTTTTTTTATGCCTTCTGGAAGGTCCTTCTCCGGCAGGCGTAAATTTGGGTTGAAACACCATCCGTCGGTAGCCTCCCAATCCGCATTATGGCAGGGGTTTTCGCATTCACGAATGGCTCGGCTGCTGATATTCTGCTTGCATCTCTCAGGGCTAGAAAGGAAAAAGCAAAGAACCTCTATTGTCGATCAAGACTTTAGAAAAAGGCATCTGGCACTTGTGACGGTCTAAAATTCTCACAGGTCAGACGATAAAAAAGCCCTTAGGGTATTAACACCCTAAGGGCTGTTTGTTGCAACCAACGGTGCGCGGTTATGAAGCGCCAGTTTTAGCGCAACAGCACCATTGAGCGCGTCTCTTGCCACTCGCCCGCTTGCACCCGGTACACATAAACGCCAGAATTTACGGCTTGACCGTGCGTATTCGTGCCGTCCCACTGAAGTTGGTGGTAACCCGCATCAAACTCACCTTCGTCTAACACCTTTACCAAACGACCGGCGACATCGTAAATCGTCACGCGCAAATCCGAAGTTCGCGGCAAACCGAAGCGGATCGTTGTTTTGGGATTGAAGGGGTTGGGATAATTTGGATACAGCTCATATTGTAAGGGCACCCGGGTGCCCGCCAGATGCGGGTCATCAACGGAGACATAAAAATCAGTTGCCCCATAGATGGTAAAATTGTCCAAAAACCAGCCCCAGCCGGTTCGATTGGTCGATGAGAAGCGGAATCGGAAGCGCACTTGCTGATTTATATAATTGGTAAGAGGGAATTCTACCCGTTGCCAGCCCTCACTGCTACCGGTGAACCCCGGTTGCCCCCCTAACGCCACAACGGAATTATCAGGATACCCTCCTAGAGGTTCGATGATCTCCCACGTTTCGCCGTTATCCACCGTAATGGCAACATTGCCGCCATCCCACCCCTCGTCAATTTCGTACCACATGTGCATGACCATCATGGGATTTTCATGGATGCCAATAGAGAACGCCGGGGTGTACAATGTAGAACGGGTTTGGGCATCATATTCGCCATCCAAATCCGTGCCCCACACCTTGTCGCCGTAGTAGGCAAATTCGGGTCCCCCGCCGTTGGGGGTGCCCCATTCCCACTCATTAAATCCGCTACCCCGCGAGAACTGCCCATCCGAGTCTTCAAAACTCTGAACATAGACCATTTCAATGTTGTACTCTGTTGTCTCTCCTGCCGGAACAGAGATTGTAAATGTAAAGGGATCGTGATCCTGCGCAATAACCTGCAAGGTGTACTCAACATCTCCCGGTAAATCAATACTATAGTTGCCTTCACTATCCACATAAAAGGGATCGACCGGTACATCTTGCGGTAGAAAAATCGCATCGGTCAGCGGCATCCCTTGGGTGTTGGTTACGTGACCCATCAATGTACCCAGCGGGCGGGCATCCAATTGGATGTCAACAGAGAGAGTCTCCAACGCGCTAATGGTGTACGCCTGTTCAGAGATAAAATCGTAATAGCCAAAGCGTTCGGCACTGATGAAGTAAGTGCCCGGAGCCACAGAGAGCCGGTAATTGCCGTCGATATCAGAGAAGGTCTCAAAATCGCTATCTTCAATATAGACCCGCGTCTCCCGCAAGGCTGAGCCATCTGCCGCATCGGTGACGGTACCCTCAAAAAAGGAGAGCATCTGGATCAATCCATCAATAGCCCGTTCTAAATCCGGGCGAGTGCCGATATATTGGCTTGGGTTGGCTTGCGGTGTACCGGTCTCGGTCAGGATTTGGCGCATCTCCAGCGGCAGCAGCACCTCACCGCCGCTCATGGCTTTCATCACTCCTTGCAGGCTGATCACCGCGCCGGTCACAATGGGGGAAGCACTGGACGTCCCGGAAAATTGAGCCGTGTACCATTCGTCTTCACTGCCACTTTGCAGATCACCGTAACCGCTGGTTACCACATTGATCCCCCATCCGAAAGAATCCAACCGCGAACCGTAATTTGAAAAATTGAGCCGTTGTAAAGTGTAGGGAGTGCCGGCACCACACATGATAGCCCCAGAGTCGCGCACTTCCCGGTCAAATAGCCCTTCATACACCGGGTCATCCAAGTTCTCATAGCCATTACCGGCGGCTTCTGTGCAGATCACACCGTTGGATGTTGCGGTTTGAATCGCATCGAAATTCGACTGCCAGTATTCCATCGGTAGATAGGTGTCGTTGGGTCCTCCCACCTGATGAAGTTCGATCAGAAAGACATCCCCCTCGTCCAGATTGGCATACGCCATATAAATTGCTTGGGCAGTGGACATGCTACCGATGGAGACACAACCGACCTCCGCTTGGGGTGCAATCCCATTGATTCCGTAATCATTGTGAATCCCAGACACCTCACCCACGACGGCAGTACCGTGATTTCGCCAATCGAGATCATCTATCTGGGTGCCACCTTCAAAAAAGGGATCGGGCAAATCTTCATGAGTCCATTGCCAACCGCCTTCAATATCGATCCAATTGACATTTTCACCTTGTCCACCCTCAAAATCCCACGCATACTCTGCGTTGACCCCGCCAGGAGGTTCGTACAAATAACCTTGTTGGCCGGTGTAATCTGGGGTGCGCAAATTTCCATGCCCTTTTTTCCCGGAAGGAATATCTGGAATGGGCGAAGGATAGGCAATTTCCACCAAAGAGAGCGCATTCAAACCATCCACAAAAGCCTGTGCACGGGTGGTTTCGGAAAGGTGACACAGATACCACAAATTAAGGTCTGCCAGTTCCTGACCGGTACGCGCCTCCCCGTTACGCTTATCTTGTGTGAGTTGCGCCTCTGTTGCCATGTAGAACATCCGTTCTAGCGTCACGTCCGGGTATCCGGCAAGAAATTGTCTTACTTCGGTTAAATCCGTGTGGTTTAGGCTGATTAACTCTCCATCACGCAACCGTACCCCGCTACCTTCGATAAATTTAAGTTCGATCAGGTCTGCTTTGACCGCTTCTGTAAAGCGGGTTGTTTCCGGTTTGGAAGGCACATAACGGGCATGAAGCGCCAGTGCCGCATCCGCTGCAAAGCATAACACAACCATCAAAATGAACAGACGAAATTTCATAGAACCTCCATAGTAGGTTGAAAAGGAAAGAAGCGTATCGGTGGGGAATCTCGTGGGATTTTCAAGAGAGATGGAAGGTATAATAGCCAATTTTGAAGTAACGTCAAGGTAAAAATGACCGGTGCAACGTATTTTGAAAATGCGTTGTACCGCGCTTCTCATTTATTCCAACGTTGTGGCAACAATAAGTTTTTCAATACCCACCGTTTTGGCGATGTCCATCACCTTGACCACCGTTCCGTGTGGAACTGCTTGATCTGCTCGCAAAATTAAGCTCTTACCGGCTTGATGCTTAAATTCCGCTGCCAACCGGGTCGTTAACTGGTCGATTTCCACAGGGTCCTGGTCTAAAAATATTTCTCCTTCAGCCGAAATAACGAGCACAACTTCTTCCGGTTCGGTTTCTGCCGTTGCCTGCGCTTCGGGTAAATCCAGCGTAATACCCGGTTGTTCGACAAAGGTCGTTGTAATCATGAAGAAAATCAGGAGTAAAAAGACAACATCAATCAGCGAGGTGATATTAATAATCACTTTACGGCGTTCACGATGTTGAAATTGCATGGTTAGCTCTCCTCGTTTTCGCCCATGGGAGGTGCATCCACCGGACGTTTGAGTTTGTACATGAGGAGTGCCGATAGCTCTTCGATGTCCAGAATCATATTTTCTGCCCGGTGAATAAAATAATTATATGCAATCAATGCCGGAATACCGATTGCCAGCCCGACAGCAGTGGTAATCAGTGCTTCTGAGATACCCTCGGAAAGGTAGTTTGCTTGTCCCACGCCATATTCCGCGATAGCAGTGAACGTCCGGATCATGCCGGTAACCGTCCCCAACAGCCCCAACAGCGGCGCCACTGCCGCGACGGTCTCCAACACCACCAGATGTTTTTCCAGCGTTCGGGTTTCTCGCCGTCCGGTATCCAAAATAATCTCTTTCAGTTCCTCCCGGCTAAGATAGCGATTATCCACCGCCGCCCGGACAACTCGCGCCAGTACACCATCATTCTGTTTGCAAACGCGGACAATCAACTGGGCATCCTGATCATCACTGTAATTTTGAATCAGTTGGACAATTTCCCGGGGTAAGATGTGGGGTTTGCGTAAGGCAATCATGCGCTCGATAATCACCGCCAGCGCCAGGATTGAGCATAACATTAACGGATAAATGAGCAAACCGCCACTTTCAATTAGCTCTAACATAATCAGTCTCAGTAGGTTAAGGTTCAAGGGTTTCTGGTTGTTGCTGGCGTTGTCGTTCTTGTGCCGGTTCGGATAAAATGTAACGGAAGGTAAACGTCACCGTAAGTTCCTTTTCTGGGAAGTCATCCGGTAGCGGCAAAAACGGTGCACCATATTCCACCGCTCGCATCGCCGGGTCATCCAGTGCTTTGTAGCCGGTGGAATCTAACAATTGGAGTCCACTAATAGTTCCATCTTTTTGAATGCGAAATGTGACCTGACAATCCCCGCCCATTGCCCCTAAATGGGTGAACGCATAAGGGGGATACCACTTCTGCCGTACGTTTTCGATCACATGCTTGGCATATTGCTCAAAGCCGGTAAAGTCGGTCACGTCAAACGCCGCCCCGCCGATAGTTTGGTGATTTGTACCCTGCCCGTCCGTTGGGGCATCTTGGTCTGCTGGGGGGAGCGGTTGCCGTTCCACCGGGTTGTCGGGAGACTCCCGGCCGGGACGTTGGCGGTGCTTTTTCAGGAAATCCTGTGGGAGGGCGACTGGCGGGGGTTCAAACGCCGGGGGCGCCGGGGAGATTTCCGCTTCCTCCCGTTGTTCTGGCGGGAGCGCCTCCGTGGGGGTCAGTGCCGGATCGGGGTTTGGAATGACGGTTTCCGCTGGGGGTAGCTCCGAAATTTCCTCAACGGGTGGCGTCGTAATTGGGTAAATGGGTTTGCTCTCCGGCGGGGTCAATTCAAAGACAATTTGCGTTTCTTCGGGCTTAGTAGAAGGCAATTCAATCGCGAATGGATTCTCCCGCCAGAGCCACAGCAGCAAAAGGTGTATCAAAATTGCCACGAGTACCCAAAATCGCAAGGATGCTAACGTTTTTCGGAGTTCCATAAGCCGTATCATGCCAACGGTTCAATCTGTTTCGCTTCCAGTAACAATTCTTGACGATAGCGAGACATAATATCCGACCGCGAGACGAGTCCCACTACCTGGGAGGCGTCTTGTTCCCCCACAACCGGTAAGACCTCCTGATTGCGGATTTCAAAGGCATAAAGAGCTTCCAGCAGGGATAATTGCGGTGAGAGGGTGATTGTGTCTCGCACCGCAATATCACTGGCAATCAAGAACTGGTGCAGTTCTTTCCGCAGGAAGACATCCCGTAGTTCCTGAAAGCTGATCATTCCGGCAAATTTGCCCGCGGCATCCACCACCGGGAAGTTATCGCTACGATGTTCTTCCACATAATGCAGGATGTTTGCCACCGGTTCATCATCCTGAAAGACCTTAAATTCAGTTTGCATAATATCGCGGAGTTGGATACGTTCTAAAATGGAAATATCTGATCCCTGTTGGATGCGCACTCCACGCCGGAGCAATTTTTCCGTATAAATGGATTCCGAATGAAGTTGCCGGCTGACAATAGTGCTTAAAATTCCGGCGATCATCAGGGGTAAAATAATTTGATAACTATTGGTCATTTCAAATAGAGTAATGATGGCAGTCATCGGTCCGTGGGTTGTTCCGGCAACCACGGCGGTCATCCCAACAAGGGCATAGGCGCCGGGGTTCGCTGTCACCGCCGGAAATAGAACATTGAGGATCATGCCAAACGCGCCGCCTAACATCGCCCCGATAAACAAAGAGGGTGCAAAAATCCCCCCCGTGCTCCCCGATCCTAAGGACACACTCGTCATCACGGGCTTGAGGAGCAGTAAGATGAGCATTAACTTGAGTTCCATCCGGTTAAACAGAACGTCATTTGTTGTATCGTAGCCGACTCCGAAAATCTGCGGGAAAAAAATCCCCACCACCCCAAGAATCAACCCTCCCAGAATGGCTTTTGCTTCGCGCGTGGCAATCATCCGTTGGAACTGGTCATCCACCCAGTAGAGCGTGCGGATAAAAAAGACCGAAACCCCGCCAGCGATAATCCCCAAGATACTGTAAAAAATGAGTTCCCAATGGGAGACAAGCTCATACATCGGGATGTTAAACGCTGGGAAATTTCCTAAGTAGGCTCGTGATATTGCCGCCGCCAACACGCTGGAAACAATCACCGGACTAAATGAGTTGATGGTAAATCGCCCGAGCACAATTTCAATCGCGTAAACCACCCCGGCAAGGGGCGCATTGAACATAGCGGAAATCCCTGCCGCCGCGCCACACCCGACCATGACTTTCAACCCATTGGAAGACATCTTGAGCATCTGCCCAACATTGGAACCGATCGTCGCGCCAATACTGACAATGGGACCTTCTCGACCGACAGATACCCCAGAACCAATAGCAATGGCAGTGGATAACCCTTTTAAAAGCCCCACGCGAGCCGATAAAATTCCCCCTTTTTTAGCTACCGCCAGCATGATTTCCGGCACGCTGTGCCCGTGGTTCTCTGGAGCAAACCGCCCAATAATCCAACTGACAATCAAATTCCCGAAAATGGGGATCAGGGGTAGCAGAAAAATGTAACCTTGATAAATTTGTAGCCCACCTGCCAGCAGATCAAAGAATAAAAACTCAAAAAAGTCAATTAGTTTTTCGTAAAAGATAGCGGTATAGCCCACAGATACCCCGACCGCGACCCCCAGGAGGATCATAAATGAAACGCTTTGGGTCTCTAGCTTTCGTCCCCACCGAATGATCCGGTCTCGCAGCGCATTCACGATGGGGTCAAGGTATTGACGCCGAAACGCACTAAACTGAAATGATGAAAATGGGATATTCATCAGAGTCCCACCGGTTAGACCCAAAAACGTGAAAATCGATTAATGGAATTAATCTTAGCCAATCCATCCCGAATTGACAATGATAAAGTTCGGCATAAAAAAAGCACCTGCTAAGATAACAGGTGCTGGGGGGTATTGGTCGAGGCGGCAGGATTCGAACCTGCGATCTCCTGCTCCCAAAGCAGGCGCGTTGAGCCGGGCTACGCTACGCCTCGTCATTTTTTTCAGGAGAGAATAGATACACTCAAACAGGCATCTTGTCAAGGTGTTTTTAGAGGCGGAATGCGAGAAAATCAATCTTGACAAAACCCCTGAAATATATTAAGTGATGTACCTAACCCTATGAATATACTCAATTTTTGCAGACTCGCATGAGCGTTACCGTTTGGTGGAGGGAAGAATGGCTGATTTTGAGATCAAGACGCGAGAAGACGGACCGGCAACGAGTATCATTTATGTTAAAGGATTTTTAGATGCCCATACCGCACCTCGATTTGAAGAAGCGCTCCAAAAATCCATTGATAGTCAGCGGTATCATATTCTGGTAAATTTTCAAGACTTAAATTATATCAGTAGTGCCGGTTTGGGCGTTTTGATGGGATTTATCGAAGAAGTTCGTGAAGCTGGCGGCGATATTGTTCTGGCAAACCTAACGCCACGAGTGTTTAAGGTCTTTGATTTGCTAGGGTTTACCAATTTGTATCGTATTTTTGATAACGAAACGGAAGCGCTAGAAGCTCTGAATTCCAAATAAGACGGTGTGCTCGTGGAAACAACAAACCTACCAGAAAGCGAAATCCATCTGAAAGTCCCCAGTGAGACCACTTATTTGGATTTGATCCGAATGTCGGTCACGAAAGTCGCAGAAGACGCCGGCTTTAGCCCGGAAGAAGTCAATGATATTGCGATCGCTGTGGACGAAGCCTGTACCAACGTCATCAAACATGCTTACAACCAACAAACCAACCAGAATATTGATGTCGTATTGAAGGTCGATTACCAAAAATTGACCATCATCATTGTGGATCGGGGGCAATCCTTCGATCCGAATGCGGTACCACTACCCAATATGGATCAATACATTGAAGAGCTTCGTGTCGGTGGGCTAGGCATTTATCTGATGAAAACATTGATGGATGAAGTGGATTATGAGATTGAACCCGGCGTGCAAAATCGGGTCAAAATGGTCAAATATTTTATGGATGATGGAAAATTAAAATCCGTAGAACATTAAATCACGTTGATCGTGCAAACTGTATTTGCAACTCAGGGAATGGGGACTTTTCGGTGTAAAAGTTACTCATTTTTTTATTTTTAGGTTCAAATTGGCATCTTTTAGTGGGGTTTTTATCGTGGCAAAATATGTATTTGTAACCGGTGGAGTAGTATCATCCTTAGGTAAAGGCATCGCCGCCGCATCACTTGCGATGTTGTTGCAACAACGTGGATTACGGGTCACCCTACAAAAACTCGATCCCTATATCAATGTGGATCCGGGTACGATGAGTCCGTTCCAACACGGTGAAGTGTTCGTCACCGATGATGGTGCCGAAACCGACTTGGATATCGGGCATTATGAGCGCTTCATCGATGCCAAATTTACCCGAGATAATAATGTCACTGCCGGACAGGTCTATTGGGAAGTGATTCAGCGAGAACGACGCGGCGATTATCTGGGGTCCACGGTGCAGGTGATCCCCCATATCACCGATGAAATCCGCTCCCAAATCACCAAATTGGGGCATGATATGGATGTGGTCTTAATCGAAATTGGCGGTACCGTAGGGGATATTGAGAGCCTCCCGTTTTTGGAATCCATGCGCCAACTGCGTTTGGAAGCCGGTCCCGGCAATGTGATTAACATCCATGTGACCCTCGTACCATTTATCCAATCGGCGGGTGAATTGAAGACCAAACCGACCCAACACAGCGTGAAAGATTTACTCCAGATCGGTATCCAACCGGACATCCTGCTCTGCCGTACGGAAATGGAAATCCCGCTTGAAACGCGCCAAAAAATCGGCCTGTTCTGTAACGTGCCCACCGAAGCCGTCATCGAGGGACGCGACGTGGATTCCATCTACGAAGTCCCGTTAGCATTACACGAAAGCGGACTGGATGACATCGTGTGCAAGTTATTACATCTGGAAACAGATCCGATTCAATTGGATGAATGGCGAGCATGGGTCAACCAGATTAAAACCCCCACCCACGAACTTACGCTAGCAATCTGCGGGAAATATGTGGATTTGCCCGATGCCTACAAAAGCATTTCGGAAGCATTTGTCCATGCCGGTGTTGCCAATAATGCGCGCGTTCAGGTACGCTGGGTGAACTCAGAGCACGTCACGGCAGAAAACGTTGCCGCCCTGCTCGCCCACATTGACGGTTTGCTGATTCCCGGTGGATTCGGTGACCGGGGTATTGATGGGAAACTCCATGCCATTCAATATGCCCGCGAGCACAATATCCCCTTTTTCGGTATATGTTTGGGGTTACAATGTGCCGTGATTGAATTTGCACGTAATGTCTGCGGCTTAGCCGGCGCCCATAGTACCGAATTTGATAAAAACACCGACTATCCCGTGATTTCGCTGTTGGAAGAACAACAAGACGTCACCGATATGGGGGGCACCATGCGTCTTGGAATGTATGATTGCCACTTGCAAAATCAGACAAAAGCCAAAAACGCCTATAAGATTCCCGTGATTTACGAACGTCACCGCCACCGGTATGAAGTCAATAATAATTATCGGGGAATATTACAAGATTATGGACTGCTCATCTCCGGCACCTATCCTGCGCTCGATTTAGTGGAAATCATCGAATTGCCCGATCACCCGTGGTTTGTGGCGTGCCAATTTCACCCTGAATTCAAATCACGACCGCTGAAGCCTCATCCCCTGTTTCGCGATTTTGTGGAGGCTGCAGTGATTTACCATACCCAATCATCACAATAAGGAGGGATTGCTTTTTGACATTAACTGCCGACCAAATCGCTTTATATACGGCTCAGTTTGCCTTGTCTAAAAAAGCCGATCAAGTAACCATTCTTGATCTGCGGGAATTAACCTCGGTGACGGACTTTTTTGTGATTTGCACCGCGTTATCGGATACCCACATGCAATCTATCGCGGAAGGTATCCGGCGGGGAATGCGCAAAAAATACAAAAACCATGTCTGGCACGTGGAAGGCGAAAAAAATGCCAAATGGATATTGCTGGATTATGTCGATGTGGTGGTGCACATCTTTAAAGACGAAGAACGAGAATTTTACGCCCTTGAACGGCTCTGGGGGGATGCTCCGAAGCGAGAATTAACCGCTGCAGACTTTGATGAAACCCTCGTGAGCCTCACCCCGACAGATGAAACAGAGGAACCCGACGACATGGCTGAGATGGATTAGATGAATGAAAAAAATTGCCGCTATTTTTTGGAAAGATATTATCACGGAATTCCGCACCAAAGAATCTGTCAGTTCCATGCTGGTATTTGGTTTGTTGGTGATTGTGATCTTCAATTTCGCCTTTGAGGATAGTCGAGCACAAGCGACTAAAATCGCCCCGGGGGTGCTCTGGGTAGCCTTCACGTTTGCCGGCATTCTGGGTTTGAACCGGTCATTTGCTGTGGAAAAAGATCAAAATTGCATTCAGGGGCTGATGCTGGCGCCGGTAGACCGGGGGGCAATCTACGCCGGTAAGATGCTGGCAAATTGTGTTTTTATGTTTTTAGTCGAGTGTATTATCCTACCGTTTTTCATTCTCTTTTTCAACTTGAACCTGATAAATCAATTGCCTTTATTGTTTCTGGTCAATATATTGGGCACGGTCGGTTTTGTAGCGGTCGGCACGATTTTCGCCGCGGTTTCCGCCAACTCCCGGATGCAAGAAGTGATGTTGCCCATCCTGCTGTTTCCGGTCGCCGTACCTATGCTACTTGCCGCTGTGGAATCCACCATTTTGATTTTTCAAGGGGGATCATTTACCAGTATCTCCAATTGGGTCAAACTGTTAGCAGGCTTTGATATTGTGTTCACCGTCGTCTCCTTTATGATTTTTGATTTTGTCCTCGAAGAGTGAGCTTATCATGAAAAAAGTCAATGGATTTGATACCATCCTATCGAGTCTCGTCTTTTTGGGAATGAGTTTCGCCCTATATATGGCATTTATTTACGCCCCCACCGAACGAACCATGGGGGAGGTGCAGCGGATTTTTTATTTCCATGTCTCTTCAGCATGGCTGGCGTTTCTCGCCTTCTTTTTAGTCTTTATTTTTAGCATCCTATACCTGATCACCCACCAGCGTAAATTTGATATGCTAGCCGTTGCCAATGCGGAAGTGGGGGTCGTGTTTTGTACGATTGTATTGGTGACCGGACCCCTCTGGGCAAAACCGGTATGGGGTATCTATTGGACGTGGGACGCGCGTCTAACATCCTCCTTGATTCTCTGGCTGATTTATATCTCCTACCTGATGATGCGCGCCTATATTGCCGATGAAAATAAACGGGGGAATCTAGCCGCGATTGTCGGTATCATCGGCTTTCTCGATGTGCCGATTGTGTATATGTCCATCCGGTGGTGGCGCACCCAACACCCCTCGCCGGTGATTATGGGGGGTGAAGATTCCGGACTGGCGCCCGACATGCGCACCGCATTTTTCGTCTGCCTGATCGCGTTTACCTTGCTTTTCCTCTACCTGACCCGCAAGCGCTACCAACTGGAAAAACTTGAATCCGATGTGGATCAGTTATATAAACTTGCTCAACGTTAAATTTTTGGAGAATTTGTAATGACCTCAATGACTGCTTTATTCCTCGCGTATCTTGCTATCTGGATATTGCTGTTCATTTATATGTGGCGTGTATCGAACAAACAACATCAGTTGAAACTCGAGATTGAAGAACTGAGAGAATCCTTGGAAGAAAAATAACGTGTAAAACGCTTTTTTTGATAATTTGATCCGGATTTTGAAGGCATTGCCCGCAAAAAACGTCAAATATATCTTCGTTGGCGGATTTGTGGTTAGTTTGGACGGATTAGACCGGTTGGCATCGGAGCCATACCGTAACACCAGAGACACGGCGCGGGTTAAAAAAGAGACGCTTCGAGGTAAAGATCATAGACCGCCGGTGGAGACGTCCCTGATGGCTTAATCCACACGGCTTTTCGCTAAAAAAGCCAATGCCCATCGTCATTGAAGCTTGAACATGCCCGCCAAAAACGCTTTCAAAAAGCCAATTTAGACCCTTCGTAACGTTTATCATTAGGAATGATGATGTCAAATATTTCAAAGACTTACCACCAACTATCACCCCATTTCTCCCAATGGGAAAAAATCAAAGATTTAATCGATCAAAATATCGATTTCATGCTAAATTTTGCTCAAAGCGGTCACCCCGGCGGGTCACGCTCCAAAGTTCATCTTTTTGTGGCGTTGGTCTTTAGCCAGATGATGCGTTGGGATATTCATCGCCCGGAGCTACGCTTTGCCGACCGGTTTATCCTCAGTGCCGGGCACACTTGCCCCTTGGTATATGCCTCCCTGGCGCTTTTTAACGAGGCACTACGCATTAAATATGAGCAAACCGGTGATGCCCGGTACGCGGCACCGTACCCAGACCGAACGCTCTATTGGGAAGACCTACTCGGATTGCGCCGGCGCGGCGGATTACCCGGTCATGCGGAAATGAAAGGTAAAACCCTCTTTTTTAAGTGGAACACGGGACCCTCCGGGCACGGAATCCCTCCTGCCACCGGTCAGGCATTTGCGCTAAAACGGGCAGGCGCCGGAAATGTCAAAGTCCTGGTGTTTGAAGGGGAAGGTGGGTTGACTCCCGGTCACAGCCATGAATCTAAAAATTTTGCCTGGAGCTTGGGGCTGGATAACCTCTATTTCTTTGTGGACTGGAACTGTTTCGGCATTGATGATAATGACTACCGCCAGATGGTACATGGAACCCCCGCCGATTGGTTTGAACCCTACGGATTTCGGGTGTTCGGAACCATGGAAGGTGACCAGTGGGAAGCCATCACCCAAACCCTCTTAGAGATGTTTCTGAGCGACCACGAAAAAAATATCCCCAGCATGATGTGGGTCAAAACCCGTAAAGGGCGCGGCTACGAATTGTTCGATAATAAATCCCATGGCGCACCCCATAAAGCAAATAGTGACTTGTTCTGGAAAACAAAAATCGCCTTTGCCGAAAAATATAACGTGGAATTTGACGGATTTGGGGAAGCGGCACCACCCACACAGGAAGCATTTCGGGAGCAAACGGCGGTAAATCTGCAAAAAGTAGCGCAGGTCCTGCGGCAAGACTCCGCGTTGGTGGACTATATCACCGAAACCTTGCTCGACTCTGCCAACCAAGTGCCCCAAACAATCGAATCAATTTGTATAAATCCGGCAAAATCACCCCTCCAAGACCCAGCGTTAAGCGACTTCCAACATTATCCCGCGGATTTATTCTTGCCGCCGGGTACCAAAAAAGCTAACCGCAACGCCCTAGCCAAATTTGGGGCATGGGTCAATGCCTACTGCCACAAAAACTATGGACGACCTTTGTTTATCGCCTGCTCGGCAGACCTCGCGGGATCAACACAAGTTTCTGGATTTGCCGCGCCTTACGGCGATTTTGAAGGCTATGGTTGGTACCGTCGAGATGAAAATCCAAGCGGTGTGTTGCTCCCCCAACCGATTACGGAGTTCAGTAACGCCGGGTTAATCGCGGGCTTAGCAACGGTCAACTTTTCCGAGACTCCGTATGACACATTCGATGGTTTTTACGGTATCTGTTCGACGTTTTCCGCATTTAGCTATCTCAAATATGGATCGATGCGTCTCTTCAGTCAGGTTACCACAGATAGCGAGATTCAAACCGGTAAAGTGATTTGGGTTGCCGGGCATTCTGGACCGGAAACCGGTGAAGATGCCCGGACACATTACGGTATTTTTTCGCCCGGCGTCACCCAGCTATTCCCAGCGGATCATATTCTGAATTTGCACCCGTGGGAATACAACGAAGTACCGGTCGTATTGGGAGCGGCATTGGCAAGTGATTACCATCTGATCGCGATCCACCTCAATCGACCCAATTACGCCATTCCAGATCGGGAAAAATTGGGTATGGATTCGCATTTTGATGCCGCCAAAGGGGCATATCTCATTCGGGATTTCACGCCGGACTTGCCCAAAGCCGGAACATTGATTGTACAAGGTGCCAGCGCCACCAACAGCGTGGTGCAATTACTCCCAGTATTTGATGAAATGAACTTAAATGTGAAGATCGTTGCGGCAATCAGTTGGCAATTATTTCAGCGGCAACCCCAGCAATGGCGAGACCGTGTCTTGCCAATGACGGATTGGCTGGATTCGACCGTCATCACCAACGGCGCAAAACGATTAATGCATGATTGGATGCTGACAAAAATCGCTGAAGAATATGCCATGTCTGCCGATTTTGATGATCAGTGGCGGACAAGCGGCAAGTCCGACGAAATGGTGGATGAGGCGCATCTCTCCCCGGAAAAACTCTTACCCGCAATCCAGAAATTCGTAACCGATCGAGACCAACGTTTATCGCGCTTACAGGCGATGCTGGAGAGTGCCTCTTATTAAATGTTTTTAGGAAGTATAAAGGAGATGTTTACGGCATGACCAATGGAACTAACGGACAGCTGAACGTTTACATCGAAACGTACGGTTGCCAAATGAATGTTTATGATTCCGAGATGATCGGGGGTTTGCTGACAAAAACCGGCTACCAGCAAACAATGGACTTAAGCGACGCCGACGTGATTTTGGTCAATACCTGCGCGATTCGCGACCACGCCGAACAGCGGGTGATTGGGCGGTTGGGGCAACTCAATAAATATAAGCTGATGAATCCCGATGTGGTTGTCGGTGTGCTGGGGTGTATGTCCCAACGGATCGGCGATCGCCTGTTGGGGAAATCCTCCTATTTGGACTTAGCCGTCGGGACGGATCAATATGATCAGTTGCCGCAACTCATCCAGAACGTCCGGGAAACGCACGTTGCCACGGCGGCACTGGAACAGGATCGAACCCAAAATTATGTGGGGATTCTACCCAAACGCAACATGAATTCGGTGAATGCATTTGTGACAATCATGCGCGGATGTAACAATTACTGCACCTTTTGTATCGTGCCCATGACGCGCGGACGAGAGCGAAGCCGCTCAATACCCGATATTATCCACGAAGTAGAGGTGTGTGTCGCAAATGGTTTCAAGGAGATCACCTTACTGGGTCAAAATGTTAATTCTTACCGGAGTGAGAAAAAAGAGCGTTTCCCCGAATTGCTGGAAGCCGTCGCGGCGGTCAACGGCGTAAAACGCATTCGATTTACCAGCCCGCATCCGAAAGATGCCACGGATCGGATGTTTGAAGTCATGGGAGCGGATAATGCTGTTTGTGAGAGTCTGCATTTGCCCGTCCAATCCGGCTCTACCCGCATTTTGAAGGCGATGCGACGCCGCCATACGAAAGAAGAATTTATTGAAAAAGCGATGCGAGCATACGAGATGATTCCCGGTCTGGCGATGAGTACGGACATTATCGTAGGTTTCCCCGGCGAAACCGATGCGGATTTTGAGGACACCTTAGACGTAGTGCGGCAAGTCCGCTTTCATAGTGCTTATACTTTTAAATACAGCCCCCGTGAAAATACCCCCGCCTATGAAATGGAAGATACCGTCCCCGAAACCGTGAAACAAGAGCGGCTGGAAGCCCTGATTGACCTCCAACGGCAAATTACGCAGGAACGATTGCAAGAAATGGTGGGAAAAACGTACCGTATTCTGGTGGAAAAAACGAGC
Organism: Gemmatimonadota bacterium; assembly: GCA_003697105.1. Taxonomy (GTDB): domain Bacteria; phylum 4572-55; class 4572-55; order J002; family J002; genus J002. The sequence goes on from RFFQ01000022.1 coordinate 16,298, forward strand.
AAAAAACGAGAGTCCCAACTCTTTGGGCGAACACGAAACAATCAACCGGTGGTCTTCGATGGAGACGCATCATTGATCGGTGAGTTTGTGCCGGTGAAAGCGACAGGTGTGCGGGGCATAACATTAGTGGGTGAACGTGTCTCGGAAACGTAACGGTAAGACTACAGTGAACCGTTCACGTGGGACAAAAAATGATGTCGATTCCCCACAGCTTCCTCAAATGAAACATCAATTATACGTTAAGTGATTTATAATAAAACCCTTAGGGCGTTTAATGCCCTAAGGGTTTCGCTACTTCCACTGATAATATAAAGAACCCAATGGAGCCCTTCTGATCAGCTCAAGTCGGCTAGATTTTTTTCCAGCCGAACCAATATTTCCATTGCCTCTGCTTGTTTCTTTTTCTCCGCCTCGATCACATGAACTGGAGCTTTAGCTACAAAGTTTGGGTTTGCCAGTTTTTTATCGGCACGGTCTAATAGAGTTTTTGTTTTCGCGATCTCCTTTTCCAAGCGCTCCCGTTCCTTATTCAAGTCGATCAACCCTTCTAAAGGAATGAACAGTTCAATATCACCAACGACCGCACTCGCCGCCATGTGAGGTTTCTGCGCCTTGGATGAAATCTCCGAAATGCTCACTTTAGCCAGATCACCGATGTAGCTTTGATCGCGCTCCAACAATTGCTGGATGGCTTCATTTTCTGTTTTGAGGATCACCTCCGCCTCTTTGGAAGGAGGGACGTTCATCTCACCGCGGATGTTACGAATGGCACTAATGATCGCCTGAATTCGATCCATTTCGGCTTCAATGGCGGGATCAATAAAGGTGGTGTCGGCTTTCGGATAAGGTGCGCGCATGATGGTTTCCCCTTGATGCGGCAATTTTTGCCAGATTTCTTCGGTGATAAACGGCATTATCGGGTGCAACAACCGCAAACACCCTTCCAACACCTGCCATGCCACATATTTTGCTGTAAGCTGATCAATTTCATTTTGAGGATTGTAAAGGCGGGACTTAATCAATTCCAGATACCAATCACAGAAATTGCCCCAAATCAGGTCATACAAGGTGCGGGTTGCATCTGTGAAGGAAAAACTTTCCAGCGCACCATCCAATGCGCGTACCGCCCGATGATAGCGGCTCAACATCCATTCATCAGCCAAGGTATATGCCAACTGATCTTTATCCACTTGATAGGGGTCAAAGTCGCCCAAATTCATCAGGAGAAAGCGGCTGGCATTCCAAAGTTTATTAGCGAAATTCCGGCCGAGTTCACATTTTTCGGCGGAAAAGAGTACGTCATTGCCAATCGGTGTCAAAAACGCCATCGTGTAGCGTAAGGCATCTGCCCCGTATTCGGCGATGATGTCCAGCGGGTCTGGCGAATTTCCCAACGACTTGGACATTTTTCGCCCTTTGCCATCCCGCACAATCCCGTTAAAATAGACATTTTTGAAGGGAATTTCACCGCGGAATTCCAACCCAGCCATGATCATTCGAGCCACCCAAAAAAAGATAATATCGGCGGCGGTCACCAAATCGGAAGTGGGATAAAAATAGTTTAGCTCATTCGTTTCCTGAGGCCAACCGAGCGTATTCAGGGGCCACAACCATGACGAAGCCCAAGTATCAAGCACATCCTCATCCTGTGTCAGAGGTGTGTCATCCGGAAGGTTGAGCTTTTGGCGTGCCTCTTCTTCAGAATGCGCCGCGGTGTAAGCCCCATCTGGCGTATAATAGACCGGAATGCGGTGTCCCCACCACAACTGGCGTGAGATGCACCAATCTCGGATGTTTTCCATCCAATGTTGGTAGGTTTTGATCCAGTGTTCGGGATAAAATTTAATCTCCCCATTTAGCACGGCTTGAAGTGCTGGTTTTGCCAACGGCTCCATTTTGATGAACCATTGGTCCGAAAGATATGGCTCTGTGATCGTATCACAGCGCTGGCAATGCCCGACGGAATGTTTGTGCGGTTCAATCTTGACCAAGTGACCGGATTCTTCCAGCAATTGAACCACTTTTTGGCGGCACTCAAACCGGTCCATGCCTTCAAACAGTGATCCCGCATTGGCATTCATTTTACCCTCTTCGGTCATCACATTGATTTCCATCAAGTTATGGCGTTTTCCGGCAAGGAAGTCGTTTGGATCGTGGGCGGGCGTAATCTTTACGCACCCGGTACCAAATTCCCGGCTGACAAATTCATCGGCGATCACCGGTAATTCACGGTTGAGGATGGGTAGAATCACGGTTTGACCGATCAAATGCTGGTAACGTTCATCTTCTGGGTGGACCGCTACTGCGGTATCGCCTAGCATGGTTTCCGGGCGGGTAGTTGCAACAATGACTTCACCGGAACCCGCCGCAACGGGATAGCGGATATGCCAGAGATAGCTATCATGGTCGTGATGGATATTTTCCTCATCGGACAGCGCCGTGCGGCAGCGTGGGCACCAGTTGACAATGTATGTACCTTTGTAAATCAATCCCTTGTCGAATAATTTGACAAACGCATCGACCACCGCATAACTCATATCCTCATCCATCGTAAATTTTTCACGACTCCAGTCACACGAGGCACCCAATTTTCGTAATTGTTTGGTAATAATTCCGCCGTATTCTTCTTTCCATTGCCATACCTTTTTTACAAAAGCCTCACGCCCTAAATCTTCCTTGGATTGCCCTTGATCGCGCAACATGGCTTCCACTTTATTTTGGGTGGCAATGCCGGCATGGTCTGTACCCGGTAACCAGAGTGTTTCTCGTCCTTGCATGCGGCGCCAGCGAATGAGAATATCTTGCAACGTATTGTTGAGAACATGTCCCATATGGAGCATCCCCGTTACGTTTGGCGGAGGAATCATAATACAGTAGGGTTCCTGACTTGGGTTCACTTTTGCTCGAAAAAAGCCGCTTTTCTCCCAATGTTGATACCATTTTTTTTCCGCTTGAGACGGATCATAGGTTTTGGAAAGTTCGTTCATTATGCCTCCTATAATAGCCACGATTAAGTTATATTCTCAGTTTAAAATGAAAAACGGAGACCGGTCTAAGCGTTGATCTCCGCAAAAATTTGGGAAAACGGTCATGAGTCATCTCCCCGGGGAGGGAATTGGCGAAGTCAACATTTGCCTCCGTGGATGAACCCCTGTATCTGATCTTCGAAGGTCAGGACAGATACAGGGCAACGAACAGTAACATATCGACATAAGAAAACTCAAGAGAAGGTGACAAAAATGTGGTCAACCGTCACGATGCAGGCAATAATAAGTGCTTCCAACAGGACTGTCAATACTCAAATTAAACAAAACCGCACCAAACCTTAAGCGGTTGGTGCGGTTTTGCATAATGATGTGTTCTTTAATGAGATTTAACTTTCCGATGTGCTATGCACTAGGAACAAGGCGAGTCCTAAGCAAGCGATGCTTATCCAAAGGTTCGCAACAACTAACCCGCAAAGAAGCAGTCCAAAACCGGCGACAATAAAACCGGCAGATTGAAGCGCACGTCGCATTTTTCATCTCCTCAATGTTGGTACGTGATAGCTTTACCATTCCACAAAAATCAATGTAAGTAAGCAGTGCGAATTAGATGCCGGTTTTTAAGATAAATGCACCGATTTTAGGTAAGACCTTATCTTTTAAACCGTTACGAAACTGGCAACGTGCCCTCGCCTTATAACCATTTGTGCTATTTATTGAAAATTCGACAAAAATATAGACAAAGACTCCCATTCGGGGTATCTGATCCGGAATGGGAGTCTCTTTTCTAAACCCGGTTAATTTGCATTGGCAAGCTCAATAGCGTGTTGAACCACCTCATTCATCGTCGTAAACATAGGCAAATTGGCTTCTGCTAAAATCTCCTTCGCTAAATCTTCATTTGTACCCGTCAACCGGACCACTACCGGAACATGGACGTCCATGTTTTTCAATGCGGTAACAATCCCGTTTGCCACATCATCACAGCGTGTAATTCCCCCAAAGATGTTAAATAAAATCGCTTTTACATTGGGGTCATCTAAAATGATCTGCATGGCCGTGGTCACTTTTTCAGGATTCGAACTTCCGCCAATATCGAGGAAATTTGCCGGTTCTGCGCCAAAATGCTTAATCAAATCCATTGTCGCCATAGCTAACCCTGCTCCATTGACAATGCAACCGACATTTCCATCCAATTTGACATAACTGAGACCTTTGGAACGTGCCAAGGTTTCTGCCGGCTCTTCCAGATCGGTATCCCGCATTTCCGCAATGTCAGCATGACGGTAAAGCCCATTATCATCAATATTTACTTTGGCATCGATAGCCCATACTTCCTTATCTGGGGTCGTAATTAAGGGATTGATTTCTGCCAAAGAGGCATCGCTACTGGTAAATGCTTGATAGAGCTTCAGCAGAATTCCCGCCGCTTTGTTAACAATTTTGGCATCATCATACAGATTGAACATAATTTGGCGGGCTTCATATGCCTGCAAACCATATCGTGGATCCACCGTATGCTTAAATATTTTTTCGGGATGGGTTTTGGCAACTTCTTCGATTTCAACCCCGCCTTCTGAACTTGCTAAAATCACCGGGCGTTGCGTCTTACGGTCAATGGTAATCCCCAGATACGCTTCCGAGGCAATATCCTTAGCTTCTGTAACCAATATTTTTTGAACAATTTGTCCCTTAGGGTTTTGCTGATTGCTAATGCGCATGCCCAAAATGTTAGCGGCATGTGTTTCCACACTTGCGATATCGGGACAAAATTTAACCCCACCGGCTTTGCCACGCCCGCCAATATGGACTTGAGCTTTAACCATTACAGGCAAACCGATCTCTTCCGCAATGGTTTTTGCCTCATCGACGGTTTCCGCAACGTTTCCGGGGGGGATTGGAATTCCAAAACGAGCAAAAATCGCTTTTGCTTGATATTCATGTACGTTCACGACGCAATCTCCTTTAACTAATGAGGTAAAAACTGAACAAATGATACCCAATTTTATTGGTAAGATAATTCGATTTTTGTGAGCCGCGGGGGCAGTTCAAACATCGCCGAACGCGGAATAATATCGGTTTCGATAGAGGTAACTTCTGTGACAGACACTACAGCATACGTTTCAATGTCAAGCCGATTTTTTGTGCGGAGTGGAATCCCTTCCAACTGTGTAATTGCCGCAAATGCAGGCGGAGCAAACTGTTTGAGCAGGTCAAACATTGCTAGTGTTTCCGGTTCCAATGGTATCGCGGCGGTCATCCAAACTTCGCTTGCCGGCACATCACCTTGATAAACTTGATATTTTGTGCAAGGGTATCCCAGAATCGACTCCGTTTCATCTGTCTGCGTTACCGTAATAGGGCGATTCGTTGCCGTAGAAGAAGCCGCCGAGCGCTGTGCCATCTCTTGGACATCTTGAAAACTCATTTCGGTGTACGTTGAATCCGGGTAGATCGTCCAAATTAGCCCTAAATCCTTACGAATAATTGTAATTTCTGCGGTAGTAGCAATACGTAATGCCTGATCACTCACCAAATAATGGGTTTGAACCGTCTCCCGCTCGATCACTTGATCACCCTGATAATAAACAGTATTCATTTCTTCCGTATAGCGTAACCCTGCCTCAAGTTTCAGAGGAAGCGTAAAAAACAGCACTAACATGAGTCGAAGTAGGGATTTCGTTACCGTTGTATCCATTGCCCACCATCCGTTTGAATCCATTCGCCGGGTTTGGCATTTTGTCGATTTCGATTGGCAAAAACCGTTTGGATTTCAGGGAAGTCGGCATCGGTCAGTTCCGGGTTGGTTTCAATCACCCGGCGCATAATGATCTCACGATCCCGATTTTCTTCCGCGACGATCTCTTCCAGACGGCGTTGGTAGAGGGTTTCTGCCCGGAGAGGGCAATCCAGAATGGTCAGGTAGCCTTGATTATTCTCCCCAACACATCCCTCTGATTTAAATTCAGCAATATCATCTTGGTTAAATGCTTGATTTTGAATCGCATCGAGAACACGATTTTTGGTTTGAGAGATACGAGTGAACGGAAGGGGAGTCGGAGAGCGGTCTTCACGATAGTAAAATGAGGCATTCAGCCACATCCCATCACGTACTGGGTCATACGTACCCTGAATCTGGCGCTCAAGAGCTGTTTTTCTGCCGGTTAGTTGTAATTCTGGGGTCTTAACCGTTATTGAACAACTGGAAGTAAAAAATAAAAGGAATATTCCACACAAAATCGACCACATCAGAGCCAAAACCGCACGGGTTAAGCATCAACAAATCCGTTTTGCCCGCAAAGTAACTAATTTGAGAGGTTCTGTCAATGTGGTTTTAAAATAGAAAAGAGGCAGCTTCCCCATTCACTGCCTCTTAGCTTTCTTGAACTTCCCAAAAAGCTGCGAGATGAAACCCCACGTCTATTTAATTCTCGCATAATATTAGGTTAGTTGGTTCTTTATATCATCTCCTTTCCATATTGATTAAAATTTAAAGATATACAATTTTTTGGATACTTTTGAACGCCCGGCTTTCGTTACTGCCGCCGGTTGAACGTTCACTTTACGAATTCGTTCTCCGGGTTTAATTACCGGAATCTTTTCTAAAGCGTTTTTGATAATCCGACTATCTTCCACCTTCCCTTGATTGTAGCCCGAAGGAAGTGCCTTAATCTTATTTTTCGGCACTTCCTCGGGCTGTCCCATTAAAAGGGGAGGGAGGAGAAAAAGGATAATCAGTGTTAACGGAATCGTTTTCATTGTCAAGATGCACAAGATGTTGAAGTGTTTAATGCTTGATGTTTGTAGCCTCTTTGAGCACGTGTTGTGCCAATAATAAAACAAAATAAAAAAA
>RFFQ01000198.1 GCA_003697105.1 Gemmatimonadota bacterium
AAGGTAAAATCACCCGGCACTTCTTTCTCATGGGGCGGCAAAAGTTGCTCATCACCAACGCCGTGCAACGATTCCGCATCCAAAATAACATCGACGACGGTGCCTTTGAGAAAATGAACGCCTTTATCAATTTTAAAGCATGAGTTTTCCAGAGTTTTCAGAGAAAGTAGAAGAAAGTGGACTTTTTTTCAAGTTTTGTCGTGTACTATGCCGGGCGCTTTATACAGAAGAAACACGAAACATCATCGCTAAAAGATTTGAAAAAGATATTGATATGTTTCACTATACGTTTTAAGCGATAAGCGGAGTATTGCTGGGTTACATGAATAAAACAAAAGGCGATCCGGTCATGGATCGCCTTTTTGAATCCAGAAAACATAAGGAATGGTGTCAACCAAAACTCTTGATCGCGTCCTCTTCGTTGGTAAAATTTTCAAAGACGGTAATCAGTTGGGTCACGGTAAGGAGATGTTCAATGCGCTTGGTGGCATTTAACAATTTTAGTTCACCTCCCGCATTTCGCATACTGGTTAAACAGGAGATCAAGCTACCCAACCCACTACTATTGATCCGGGGGACACCTCCCAAGTCAATCAACACTTTACGTTGTCCTTCTGCGATCAATTCTTTAATTTTATCTTGGAGTTTAACTGCATCTGGACCACCGACCAGCTCGCCTTTGAGTTCCACAACGATGACACCGTGTGCATAACGGGTATTAATTTTCATCTTATCCTCCTGAGATGATGAGTAAATGTATCAAGTTAAGAAAACGCTTTGGCAATTTCATCAAGTGTGGTGATACCCCGCGCAAATTTTAGTAAGGCATCTTCTTTTATCGGTCGCATGCCTTCTTTGATGGCTTCCATCCGAATTTCATGCGAAGGTGCGCCTTGGATCATCATATCGGCAATTCTAGGGCTGACCGGCATGACCTCAAACACGGGTTGTCGCCAGCGATAGCCGGTGTGATAGCAACGGTCACATCCTTTCCCGACATAATAGGTTCGTCCGGCTAATTTCTGGGGGTCAATGCCAAACCGGACAAACCGGTCTTCTTCAATCTCAGTTGGTGTTTTGCAATGTTCGCAAATTTTACGAACAGACGCCTGAGTGACGACACATTTCAAAGTTTCGGCGAGTAATCGGATATCTATTTCTCGATTCATCAATTGTGTAAGTGCGTCTTCTGTTCCGTGCGAACCCACCAGCCCGTATACCCGGCAACGGGTGGCGAGATGCGTGGCAATGCCCAAAATCGCCGTGTCGGAGAGATCACTAATCCCAATCACATCTAAATCTTCATCCTGCAAAAATTGTAATGCCGTTGGTAAACTCAATGCCCCTTTGATATTCACTTCCACTTGATTGACCCCTTCCATATAATACTCAATGGGGTCTTCAATACTCACCACATTTTGGTGTTCGGTATTTGCGGTGTTGAGAATGGAATAATAGGTGCGCATTTTTTCGGTTTTATGGGGTCCGGCAAACACAATTAAGCCATAGTGCCCACTAATTGCTTTGGAAAGGTCACTAAACGCTTTCCGTTGCAAACCCAATTGGCTAATATCAAGACTTAAGTCATTCTGATTCCAGATTTTAATCAGGATTTTATCACCATACAAGGTAGGGTAAATTTGAGCCATCATGCGTACCGGATGGTCGTTTATGGTAGCCGAAATTTGGCTTATTTTGGGTTGGCGACGGGCGGCCCGATCAAATTTAAACAGATTTTCCAGTCGGGATTGGATTTCGGTTCGCATTCGGATGGGCGGGCTGGCTTCCTCATGCAAAACACCGTCAATGCGAAACCGAATCCGGATTTTGCGCTCAAAGGGTTCAATATGGATAGCACTTGCTCCTTTCAGAATCGCATCTAAAATCACGGAATTGAGGAGGGTTGCGGCGGGTGGATCATCGGGGGCATGTCCCCCTGCGGACGTATCGGATAAGGGGTCTTGGACAATCACTTCTACGTTCCCACCGGTGGTGACGGGCAGTTTGCCCAAAGCGTCCGAAGTGGGGTAGTACTGCATCAGGGCTTGGTCGATGGCGGTTTCCGAAGCCACAAGCGTATGAATATCAAAACCGGTACGGAATCGAATATCATCAATTGCGATCATGTCTGTGGGGTCAGACATCGCTACCGTCAATCCCTTTTTCCCTTCTCGTCCAATGGGTATCACCTTATATTTATAAGCCATATCCGAAGAAATCAGATTTAATGTACTCTGATCGATGGAGACGCTCCCGAGGTCAATTCGCGCAATGCCCAATTGGCGGCTGATCCCCGTTAACAATTGGTCTTCGGTCAGGTAGTTCATCGCCACCAAATGACTACCTAATTTACCACCATGTTTTTTCTGTGCGGTTAGGGCTTGTTTGAGTTGAGCCTCCGTGATCAAGCCTTCCGCGAGCAACATTTCGCCCAATCTGCGAGCCATGTCTCCTCCAAACTGATGAAGCCATCGCCATTTAAGGATTTAATTTTCACAAGTTTACTACATGCTCTCAAGGATTGTCAAGCAATTTCCTTGTACCACACAGGACGGCGCATAACCGGAAAACTTCTTGACAAATTTGACGTCGTCCGGTAGGATCATTTAACTATTTTTTATCTGAAATAGTTGGGAGTTTATCATGTTCACAACATTTGCTAAATACATACTGCTGGCAATGGTCATTCTGGTGATTGTGGGACTTATCGCGAAGACCTTCAAACTGGCACTGGGTTTCGCACTGGGTTGCTTGCTGATCGCCGGAGTACTCTACCTACTCGATAAAATTTTATAACCTGCTGGTATTTCCCACGAAAGAGTTGACGCATCCCTCCTATTTGTGATATACTTATTTTTGCCGGGAAAATAAGTCGAATATCATCTTAGAAGGTTGTTACTATGATTAAAGTAAAATCTATTTATTTGAATAATCATCCGGCAACGATAATTCAAACAAGTCAGGATGAACCGCCACACCGGATCGTCCAAAAGCTTGATATACCATCGCCCCGGGCGGTGCTTGTCCTCAATGGGGGAACAGCTAAACTGGATGAGAACTTGCAGGAACATCTCCGTCGATTGCTCCAAGAGGGTGTTGCCAAATACGTTGCGGAACACGGTGTTGTAGTGGTCACCGGTGCTACCGATGCCGGCATTTTTTCAATATTTGGTGAGGGATTACACCGTTACAACGTTCAAACCCCCTGTATTGGCGTAGCCGTAAAAGCATTGGTCACCTGGAAAGGTCGCCTGCCCCGATGGTTACCCCACCAGTGGCTGGACAACGGGCGCGAACCCTTAGAACCCCACCATACCCATTTTGTACTGGTGGATGGTAAGAACTGGGGCGACGAAACGGAAATGATGTACCGTCTGGTACAAGAACTCTCCCAAAATTGCCCCTCATTGGCAATTTTTGCTGGCGGCGGCACCATTACCCTCGGTGAAATGGAACTCAATGTCAGCCAACAACGACAGATGATTTTGATCGAAGGTAGTGGACGCACCACCGATTCGGTGGTCGAGGAACATTCGGGAATCTCAACGGTAAATCCGCGCTTTACCAACATCGCCAAAAAAGGTCGAATATCGATATTTTCATTGCAGGATAATCCAGAAAAATTGGAACAGATGATTCATCACCTGCTGTTTTCATAGTGGGTTAGGAGGTTCACCGGCATGCTTGAAAAATGGAAGGGGATACTCAACACAGATTTAAAACAGGTAATGGCAAAAAATGATCCAGCAGTGACCCCCGGTGAACTACCAGAGTCCGAAGAGCATTCCAACCCAGAAAAAGCCAGCCCAGATCATCCCGAGGCAACGATCATTACATTCCCCAACGGCAACCAAGCTCGCTTGACCACCACTCCAATTGGTCGTGATCCGCAGGAAATCCTAGATGAATTGGGAATTAAGCCCCCGAAAGCGCTCATTTATAGTGTGGGCGGAACCTCTGGGTTAGATGACCGTCTCCACGCTCGGTTACAGCAATTATACAGTCGGGCAATCGCCCGCACTGCCGCAGAGGTGGAAGCAATTACCGTCGATGGGGCAACAGAAGCTGGCGTTATCCAACTAATGGGGCAAGGCGTGGCAGACCGGGGTCGTAAATCAATTTTGCTCGGCGTTGCCCCGATTTCAAAAGCAACCTATCCGGGAGATCCGCATCGCGCTGAAAAAGAAGAGTGTTACCCACTCGATCCCAATCACACCCATTTTGTGCTGGTGGAATCCGAAAATAACGATTGGGGCAACGAAACCTCAACAATGTGCGCCTTGTTGGAAGCACTCGGAAGCAATTCTATCAGTGCCGTGACCATCCTAGCAAATGGGGGTGAAGTCGCTAAAAGTGAAGTGCTTTACAGTGTGCGGCATGGCTGGCCCGTGATCATCATTGAAGGGAGTGGACGGGCAGCGGATGAAATCCTGAAACTATGGTATGAAAAACCAGACCGCATTGATGACCCCATACTTTCCGAAATTATCGAAGAGGGTATTATCCATCCCTACCATATTGATGATCCCATCAATGGTATGGAACGCCTGATCAAACGCCTCTTACAAGAAGACGTTATCCTAAAAACCGCTTGGGAATGGTTTGCCGTTTATGATAAAAATGCCATCCTAAAACAGACCGAATACAAACGGCGCCAAAAACAAATTTTGCAGTTAGGGGTTATCGGGACGGGATTAGCCATCATCAAAAACCTATATGAAACATCGATTCAGGCGGCTTTGGGAAATTTCCTAACAAACCCCATCATTGAGACCCTCTACCTCTCCCTCGATAATATGCTCTACGTGATTATTCTAGCCGTGCCGATCTTGTTGACGATGCTTTCCGACAAGCAAAACAAGCGAAACGCCGGTATGAAACAACTCTATTTGCGTGCAAGTGCGGAAATGCTCAAACGGGACATCTACTCCTATCGTGCCAAAGCGGGAGCATACGGGGTAGAAGAACTGGAGGGCACCAGTCCCGAAGCCAAATTACAGGAAAAATTGGATCACATTAGTACCCAATTAGCGCAATCTGATGTGATGACATCCGCACTAGAGCCACATGAGGGTCCCATCCCCCCACAGTATGGTGCGGCACCCGGCGATGATGGATTTAGCTACCTGACACAGGAAAAATATGTTCAATTCCGTTTGCAAGACCAACTGGACTATTACAAGAAAAAAACCCTTAAATTAGAAAAACAAAAGGAGCGATTGCACAACTTAATCCTGATCTTTGGCGGCATCGGAACATTACTAGCCGCGATTGGCTTGCAAATTTGGATTGCCCTAACCACTGCTCTGGTCACCGCATTTACAACGATGCTGGAATACGAAAAGGTCGAGGAAAATCTGCAAAAATTCAACCGTGCCGCCATTGAGTTAGCAAATGTCAAAAGTTGGTGGAACTCACTCTCACCGGAACAACAAGCCCGCCCGAAAAACATTGATCTGCTCATCAACCGGACAGAAGATATTCTGGAAGGCGAATTCCGCCAGTGGTTCCAACAAATGCAACAAGCGGTTGAAGAACAGGCAGAAGAAACCAGTGAAGCCACCGGTCTGGAACGGGAGAATAAAACCAAACCCATCCTCGAGTTTTTGGGAACGGAAAATCCCAAAACGGAAGACTCCGCCTCGCCAAAACAGACTGCCAACACCGCCACTACTTCCAAACCAGTACCCCCTGATTGACTGACAAAAGCTATTTAACTCATTTATTATCAACAAAAAAGTTGCGCTTTGATTTGATTTGGTTTAGATTTTTCCATCTCAATTTACTTGACCCCTCATTCGTGGAGTAGCGATGGAAACATTGACCCTTTACCGAGCCGTTTTAAGAATA
>RFFQ01000199.1 GCA_003697105.1 Gemmatimonadota bacterium
GCACACCAACCCCTTCATCTTGCAGTAGAAGATTTCCAATGCCTAATACCAAAAGATTAGGCTTCCCCTTTGAGGCGGGATTCTTTGACAAATTTCCATCCTCCAACCATGGATGAGGTGGTGCCACGACCCTCAATGTAATCATGGTAGGCCACCAGATAGACATGAATGAGGACGAACACAATGAAAAACCACATGAACGTATGGTGCCATTGCCGCACAGCAAATTCCCCACCCATCAAGGCGACCACCCAAGTAAATTGTTGCGGCAACCACGCGCTACTCATGCTGGAATAGAGCGCAAATCCGGTTATCGCCTGAAATAAAAAGACAAGAAACGAGATAAAATAGATAAACCCCGCCAGCATGTTATGCCCCACATGGATTTCCCCTTTTAAGGACGTCTGCAACACATCCACCTTTAAGACCTCCCACATCTCCTTGAATTGAGCGGCTTTGTGGGGGATAAAATTTGTCCAGCGGGCATACCGGTTGCCCACGAAACCCCAGTAAATTCGAAACATAAAATTGAAAAAAAAGATGAATGCGGTCACAAAGTGAAGAAACCGTACCGTTCCAAACCAATACTGCTGGTAGGCTTCCGTAGAGTAGGAGATGCTGACCGGATTCCCGATGAGAAAGCCGGTGATAATCAGAATAAACACACAAAGGGCATTCACCCAATGGTAAAACCGGACGGGTAGTTCCCAGACGTAAACCCGTTTGTAGGACGGGGCGGTTTGGACATCAGCCATAGTATCGTGCCTCCTTCCTAATAAAACCGGATGTTCTGAATGTGCTTGCCCGCCGGATCATACAGGTGAACCGCACATGCTAAACAGGGATCAAATGAATGGATGGTGCGGATGATTTCCAGCGGGATATTCTGATCGGCGACCGGCGTACCAATAAGCGCCTCTTCATAGGCGGATCGTTGCCCCTTGGGGTCTTTTGGCGAGCCGTTCCACGTGGTCGGGACTACCAGTTGGTAATTATCAATTTTTTTATCTTTGATTTTGATCCAGTGGGCTAATGCTCCGCGCGGTGCTTCGGTCATGCCGACCCCTTCCGCCGTTTGGGGCCACGTATCGGGATCCCACTTATCGGGGGTAAAGGTGCGGGTTTCGCCAGCTTTGATGTTGCCAACGAGTTCATCGTAAAATCCCTTTAACCAATGGACGGCAAGGCGGGCTTCCAAACCGCGGGCGGCGGTTCGCCCCAAGGTGGAAAATAACGCTTCCGGTCCCACATCCAAGCGGGCTAATGCTTCCCCAACCACTTCTTTTACCTCCTCATGCCCCTGAGCATACGCCACTAACAACCGGGCGAGGGGTCCCACCTCCATCGCGTGACCCTTCCAGCGAGGGGTTTTGAGAAACGAGTATTTTTCATCGACATTCAGATAATCGTAAGGGGGTGTTGGACCCGTGTAATTGAGTTGGGTTTCGCCGTTCCACGGGTGCAACCCGGTGCCATCTCCCCCCGTGTAGCGATACCACGAATGGGCGATGTACTCTTTGATCTCTTCCGTATCGCGCGCATTGACCTCATGTACCTCATTTAAGTTCCGGTTCAGGATTGCCCCGCGGGGGAACTTAAAGGAATCGATGTCATTGTAACTTCGGGTGGGCAGGTCGCCGTACGATAAATAATTGGATACGCCCCCGCCGATACTCGCCCAATCTTTGTAAAATCCGGCAACCGCCAACAGATCAGGGATGTAAACGTGTTCCACAAATTGGATCGCCTCCGTGATCAGCCGCCCCACCAGATTGAGCCGCTCTGCGTTAATGGCATTGACTTCGTCCATATTGAAGGAACAGGGTACGCCACCAACCAGATAATTCGGATGCGGATTTTTACCCCCGAACACCGCGTGAATTTTAACGATTTCCTTTTGCCATTCCAAGGCTTCCAGATAGTGCGCCACCCCAATCAGGTTGACTTCAGGTGGCAGTTTGTACTGGGGATGCCCCCAGTAGCCATTGGCAAAAATACCCAGTTGCCCGCTTTCCACAAAGGTTTTGATCCGGTCTTGTACGGCTTTGAAGTACGCCGGGGAGGTTTTGGGCCACTTCGAGATCGAACGGGCTATTTTTGAGGTTTCCACGGGATCCGCCGATAGTACACTCACCACATCGACCCAATCCAGCGCATGCAGGTGATAAAAATGAATCACATGATCCTGTACCATCAGGGTGCAGTACATGATATTCCGTACCAGCTCGGCATTTTTGGGCACGGTGATGCCCAGCGCGTCTTCCACCGTGCGGACACTTGCCAGCGCATGGACGGTTGTACAGACCCCGCACACGCGCTGGGTAAATGCCCATGCGTCCCGCGGGTCACGCCCAATGAGGATTTTTTCCAATCCCCGAACCATAGTACCGGCACTATAGGCTTCGGTAATCCGTCCATTTTCGACAACGGCTTCTATCCGCAGATGTCCTTCAATGCGGGTGACCGGATCCACAACAATGCGTTTTGCCATTAGATTTCACCTCCTTCGACAGATTCTTCGCGATGTTCATCAATTAATGATTTTTTCCGGATATTGGTGGTAATGGCATGGGCGGTGATGCCCACCGCCGTGGCAACCCCTACCACTTTGCCAATGGTATCCGCTGTGGATTCAATGCCAAAGCCCGGAAATGACGCCAAATGCTGGTAAAACGGCCCATTGTCCCAAAATTTGTCTTCACTACAGCCAATACATCCGTGACCCGATTGGATCGGGTAACTGACCCCGCCGTTCCACTTTGTCACCGCACAGGCGTTATAGGTGACGGGACCCCGGCAACCCATCTTATACAGACAATACCCCTTGCGAGCTTTATCATCATCCCACGATTCCACAAACATCCCGGCATCATAATACGGGCGACGATAGCAGGTGTCGTGCACGCGCCGCGCGTAAAACGCTTTGGGACGCCCGCGTGAGTCTAATTCCGGCGTTCGCCCGTAAACCAGTAAATGGGTGACCACCCCCGTCATGACATCGGCGATAGGAGGACACCCCGGTACATTGATGACCGGCTTGTTCAAAATCTGGTGAACCGGCGTGGCACCGGTTGGGTTGGGTTTTGCGTTTTGAACACAGCCAAAGGAAGCACAACTTCCCCAAGCGATTACAGCAGCGGCATCCTGGGTGACATCTAGCAGAATGTCCTTTGCCGTGCGTCCGCCAATACAACAATACACCCCATCATTTGCCAACGGTACAGAACCCTCCACCAACACAATGTATTTGCCCGCGTAAGTTTTCATGGTATCATGCAGACATTTTTCCGCTTGATGACCCGATGCCGCTTGCAATGTTTCCGTGTAATCCAGCGAAAGGACATCAAAGACAATATCCGCTACAACCGGATGCGACGAACGGATAAAGGACTCGCTACAACAGGTACATTCCTGAAAATGCAACCATAATACCGGCGGGCGGGGCGTATGCTCAAACGCCGCAACCACCGTGTTAAGCCCACTGGCTTCAATACCGGCGATGGACGCCGCAAAGGCACAAAAACGCAGAAAATCCCGGCGAGAGTAGCCTTTTTCCTGCATCGTAGCCCAATAGAAGTGGACATCGGCAACTCCTTTCTTTGTGAGGGAGGAAAATAGCAATGATTTTGTGGAAACTATGCGCGTCTTGGTAGGTTCGGATGGTGACCCATCCGGTGCAGAAAATGATCCCTGATTGGTGCTGAAGTAATCGATATATATATCAATTTTGCGCGATTATACTACGCCTAAAATCGCATTGTCAAGAACTTTTTTGGCAATGTGAATTTTCGAGGCGCCCTCTTCAATCCCCCCAACTACAAACCGGCCAAAGATTACCCGCTGGGAGATGGTTTTAACAAATAATGCCCGTAAAACGATTCTAATCTTTTTTAAAATGATAAAAATTAGTTAATTTATTGATAATAAATGGGTTATTGACCTACTATTCCGAATCCAGATAAGCGCGAAGGGGCATTGAAACACATTATCGGTAGAGGCGTTGCAATGCAACGTCTCTACGGGGGTATCCTATCGAATCCAGATAAGCGCGAAGGGGCATTGAAACACATTATCGGTAGAGGCGTTGCAATGCAACGTCTCTACGGGGGTA
>RFFQ01000023.1 GCA_003697105.1 Gemmatimonadota bacterium
GGAAAACATGCCGTTTCTGTTAATAGCTCAAAAATCTGCTCCCGATCGACTCCTTCCTGAAGTATTTCCACTAACCGGGTTTTGCCCCGTACTACTTTAGGCCAGGGTGTGTCTAACAGATGATTACTCAAACCGTACACCCCTGGTTCCAGTCGCTTGATTGTATTTTCCCGATTGGAAAAATAGCCCATTTCCTTACCATCAAAGACGATCAGGTTAAATCCATTATATTGACTAGCGACGGATTTTACATACTGGAGTGCCTCCCGAGCAGGACGGTTGTCTTGTAAAACGTTCAGGGGTAATTCTCCCCGAGATCGTTCGCCCGCCTGTTCCGTATGAGGGTCGCGATAATTGGTCAATGCGGCAAATTGCCTAGTTTTGGTGACTGCCAACCATGTACCCCCAGCTTGTAAATCGCGCCCAGCAAATATCCCCGGATAATCCTCCCAAAAGTGGGCAGGAGCGGTAGGTCGATCATAAAATTCATCTCGATTAGCGGCGACAACCAGGTCAAATTGGGGATGATAGCGGTACGCAAACAGAATCAGACACATTTTATCCTTGAAAATCTGGAGGATGGCACAAAGCGAATTCCTCGGGTGTAATGAGGTTGTGCTGAAGGAATTCCATGATGATGGTTTCCGTCATATCACTCATAAAAGGGAATTCATAGCGGATGTCGAATACATACGCTTTTAGTCGCATCTTGATGATTGAGCGTCCCTGATGAATCTCATTTTTGAAGATCACACGGATCGGCTTGTTGAGGTAAATATAGCGGGAAACTGCCGCCGCCCGGTATGCCAGCTTGCGGGCTCGTACCAAATCAATATGTGCCGGCAGATAAATCTCGGCAACCACCTGACAGTTGGATTCCCCCGCATTGGCATTGGAGACTGATTGATTCATAATTTCCCCATTGGGGATCGAAACCAACGAGTCATCCGGGGTGACAATGCGTACCGACCGTAGCCCAATTTGCTTGACCTCGCCGTAGTAATTGTTAATCTCAATTTTATCACCCACTTGGAATGGTCGATCAAACAGAATCATAATTCCACCAAAAATGTTTTTCAGAATATCTTGAGAGGCGAAGCCAACGGCTAAGCCTGTAGAAGCACCCACCGCCAGCAACGTTTCCACCGGTGGGGAAAACACCCTCGTAATAATCAGATAAATAACCAACATCCATGCCAGAATCCGAAATACAGGAATAATTCCTTTGATGGTCAACCGGAGATTTGTCCACCGCTCAGAAATAGCTTCCAATAGTTGGGTCAGGGCTTGGATCAGAAAAAACGCCAGAATAAAAATAGCCGTAGCCCAAAAAATTTTGCCGTAGGGGATGGAAATCACCGGTTTGGCATCTTTCATTTTTTTGGTGATGGGAGGGGCTTCCGCGGGGGGTTGTGATGCAGAGATCGCTGGCGTGGGGGCAGAATCTATGACGCTGGACACCGTATCGGCAAACTTAACGTTACGGGTTATGGCATCCACTTGTAAGGTCTCCTGTGCCTCGGTGATGCTTACTCCGACGACCGTCAACAGAATAATAATCCAACCAAATGGGTATTTCATGGTGGGTCCTAATGTAGGATGTTTTGTATTTTCAGTGCTCGTACAATCGGACGGTACAAAAATGGATGAATACGGTAATAGGTCTTATGCCGGATGACGATCCCAGATTGTTCCATCCGATTTAGCATGAGGGCGCTATACTGGAGTTCAAACCGGAACACCCGCGCAGTTTCATCAATACTTAAATTTTCGTGTTGGAGCAAGGCAGCTAATATAAACAGTTCGTCTACTGTGAGTTGGTATAAAAAAGAATGATCAAAATCAACAAGGGGCGATACCACTAATTTGTCTTCGGTATTTTTTTTAATAGATCGTTGCCAGAACAGCATAGCTACGGTGATGTTACTTGCTGCCACGTCGTTTAGTTGGTGAAAAAAGATGTCTTCAAGATAATGTTGCTGTTCTTCTTCAGAGCGCAACCGCCTGAATTTACGGGTATTTGCTATTGTTGGGGGGACTTCATAAACCAACTGGTAGCCGCTGGCACGATTCCGGCGCAGAATAATTTCTTTAATTTCTGCGGTTGCCATGATTTCCATGTGGATGACACGACGAAAATAGGTGGAGATGTGAATCACTTTGTCCAAATATTGCCAACTGTAGAGCGTGCAGCAAAGTAACCAGTGGATTCGGGATTGGGTCTTTGTGATGAACAGTAAAAAGGACTCTAACGCTTCAAATCCATCAATCGTGCGTAAGAACATATTTTGGATATTCTCAAAAATGCAAACCATACTCTCATCTCGCGCTAAAATGCGAGCTTCAAGTTCGTTCAGGTTTTGGGCATCAGGTTCTTTCAACGCCCGTTTCAAATGCTCCAGAAGTTTCGTTTCCGTATAGACCGTGTTATCCAATCGCACTTTGACGACTGTCGTTTCCTGAAAAATCTGTTTGGCGGCAAAATTGAGCAAACTGGTTTTTCCGCTCCCTTTTTCGCCCACCACGGCGGTCAACTTGGGTTGTCCCGCTTGCCATGCTTCAAAATCCGTTTGAAGACGCACCATTTCCGCTCTACGACCCACAAAAAAACGCTCATCGCGTAGTGGCTCGTTGCGGAATAACCGCTGGTATACATACGGTAGGTGTTTAATTCGTTGAGTGGTTTCGTTGAGAAATTGTGCGATTCGTTCGCCCACATTTTCCGGGGTTGGGGCAAGTCCGGTGATTTTTTTCAGGTGGACAATGCGGGTCTGCAACGTCGTCAACGCGTTTTGGCTATACCGGATGAACGTATTGATGGTATGAGGAATGCCCTGTGTTAGGGTAGTCCACACGTGCTGGTAATAACGATGGAACTGTTCTTCAGCCTGGATCCGGGCAATTCGTAGTTGAATTTCCAAAATACGTTCGTCATCGGCTAAAGCCAGAATCTGCCGCCCAAAACTCACGGAGCGTTTGCAGAAAAAATGATTGCTCTGCTGGACAATCTGCTGGCAGTGTTCGATGATGGTATCCAATTGCTTTATGGCGCGTTCTAATCCTTCTACGGCGATTTTTTGGGCGTCATCAAATGCTTCGATATTGGTACGTTGTCGCCGCAACAGAGTCAGTGCCGCTTCCAGGTTGAATTCGACAATTTGGTCGGTCTCGGAGATGTCGCGTAGGATATGTTCCACATGCGTTTGCACCGTTTGCATAAACACCTGATGTTCCTGAGCCAGCTCACGGAATATTTTATCTTCCACCAATTGTTTGAGTGCCACATTTTCCACTTTGGAGCGGGGTGGAATGTGTTCTAAATCTCTTTCTTTGAAGATGGTGTGGTTTTCGGATACAATCTCCAGCGCATTTTTGGCGCGATATGCATATTCCTGAAGAAAGCGATCCACCTGCGCCTGAAGCAGACTGTCAATCATCAAAGGCAATTTTTCATCGCGTAACGTTTTTAGCAATGTTCGATTTTCGCTTAAAATATGACGACGCAACGCGAGTTTATCTTCTGTATCGACATTCGTAAACGTGGCTAAGGATTGCGCCAGAAGTGCCTTCACCTCACGGAAAATAGGGGTAAGTTGAGTCTCCATTTTGGATTGCACGGTCTCGAACGTCTTTAAGCTCAATTGCGAAATTCGGAATTGTAACAAAAGCAGTTCTAAATCCTTTTGCCACTCCTCTATTTCGCCATTCCAGTGGGTTTGCCACGCGGTTTGATCCTGCTGGAACTGTTTGTTCAGCGTATTCCAGTGAGATTGGAGGCGTTTGGCATCAAACATTTTTTCCGGTAGGGCAAATGTTCCGGCGTATGGCCACTGACGTTTCACTTCCGTTACCCGGGCTTCCCAAGCGGTATACACCTGATCCAACGCATCCACGATGAATGTATCCAGTTGGATGATACATTCTTCAATGGTTGTCAAATGATGTTCTAATATTTTCCATTTCTGATCACGTGCTTCTCGGCTTGGTGTTAAACCGGACGTTTCAATTTCGGATAAAAATAGGAATGCTGTTTTGGTTTCCTCGCTGATTTGATGAAACTGGTAGAGGTGTTGGGCGATGAGGTGCATCAAGCGTTGCCATTCATGGTAAAGGCATTCTGCAAACGGATATTCAAGGGTGAAGCGGAGAAAATGGTGCAAATGAAAAGTACGTGTATCGGGAGGTATCTCCTTTTTCGGGTGGCGTCTGATCCATTGTAGTATTCGATGGTGTTCTTGCCGTAGCCGGTACCGGAATGCTCGGTAGGTTTTCCATAGCCGGACGGGCACAGCATCGGTGGGGTCACGGTTCCAAAACGTGGGTGGGATTTCTAACGTGATGGTTTCGGGAACGGTCTCTAACGTTGTGCGGAATGTTTCCTGCCACAAGCCCCACACCTGATCCGGGGTACTCGTGGCCAGCTCGGAATGCAGATTCTTGACCCATTCCTGAAATTGTTTGACCATGTATTCTTGTTCGCGCCACAAGTTGGTCGATGGGGTGTCAGGGCGTTCGGTTTGGCGGCGCCGTTCGAGATTTTCATGGAGTAGCTCAATGTACCGGTTTACCTTATCTTTGTAAGGATTGCGCCACGCCGAAAGCAACTTTTTAGCCGTTGCTTCGGCAACCTCTTGAAACGGACGTACATACTGGGTCGGGGTTGTCGGCATGGATAATCTCTTGCCAGAAGTTGGGGTTTGGTTTGTATAATTGTACTTGATCTTTTCAGAAGTCGTCAAGCAAAATAGGGGCGTTGGCACCGTTACACGAAATGTAAACACAAAAAAGTGATGGCCTGCCGGATGACCATCACTTTTGAATTGCCTTGTACTGTGGAGGGCGTCCGAATCGTTTAATACCGGGTTAATTTCACGAGTATCCTAAAGTTTTTAGTTTTTCCAAGGTGAGGGTCTGAGATTTAGGGGTACCGAGTAAGCGCTCGATATATTTGCCCAAAATATCCACCTCAATATTCACCTGATCCCGTATGTGGAGTTGCCCGAGTGTGGTTTGATCGAGGGTATAGGGAATGAGCGAAACGGTAAATTGTTCTGGTGTAAGGTGGGCGATGGTCAAACTTACCCCATCGACCGTAATGGAGCCCTGTTCCACCACGTAACGCATCCATTTGGGGTCTATTCGGATTGAAAAAAGGGTACTGCTGGCACGTTCCCGCCGCTCAACTACGGTTCCCACACAATCCACGTGTCCGGCAACGATGTGCCCGCCGAAGCGATCCCCCACCGCTAGGGCACGTTCCAAATTGACCCGGCTACCCGGCCGTAAATTGCCCAACGTTGTTTTTTGGAGGGTTTCTTCAACCGCTTGCACCGTGAATGTGGTTGCCTGACGTTCGATTACCGTTTGGCAAGCTCCATTGACGTTGATGCTGTTATCGATCTGTAAATCTTCCAAAACAGCGCGGGCTGAGATGGTGATTCGCCGGGAACCCCCTTGCGGTTGCACGTGTTGCACCATGCCCACTTCTTCAACCAGTCCAGTAAACATGATCAATACTCCTGCAAAAATGAGTAAAGAAGAATGTGTTCGTTCAGTATATGCCAAAAATCCGATTCAAGTCAACAGTAAACCGCGGTGATATGGCGTCCTGAAAAGGAGAGACTGTCCAAAATACCTGAAAAATTCTTGACAAGGGTGACACGGTAATGTAAAATGCGACAACCTTCGCTAACTTTTGGCTTTTATGAAAGGGAGAATAGTTCCATGAATGTTCCTACCGGGGTAGAGCGTCGTCGGTATAAGCGCGTTCCGCTTCAAAACGTTATTATTGAGCTATCCCCGCCGACGGATGGCAAGAAATACACCGGAATGATCCGGGACATTAGTTTGGGCGGAATGTTGATCGCCTTTGAAACGCAACCGCCTAAGCCGGACGAATTCGCCCATGTTACGTTCATCTTACCCAGTGCGGGGGTGTTTTCTTATATTAAAATGCAAGTGATGCGCGAAACACGGGATAAAGAAGGGTTGTATGCGCTAGGGCTTGAGTTTGTAAACTTAAATGCCGAAGATCGTGCTAAACTGGAACGCTTTTTTCAGAATCACGCCAACTATTATAACCAACAGGATGAATCCTGACGAGGTGTTTCGTGAACGATTCCGAACGGCTTACCACGCCGGATAAATTAACCGGTGATACAGACCTTGAGATTACCCTCCGCCCCCTTCGCTTAGATGATTTCACGGGTCAGGAAAAGATCAAGGAAAATCTAAAAATTTATATTCAGGCGGCAAAAGGGCGCGGGGAAGCCCTTGACCATCTGCTTTTTTACGGACCGCCCGGGCTGGGTAAAACGACGTTAGCCGCCATTATTGCCAAAGAGATGGGAGTCAATATCAAATCGACTTCCGGTCCCGTCATCGAACGCCCGGGAGACCTCGCCGGAGTATTGACCAATCTCCGCAAAGGGGATGTCCTGTTTATTGATGAAATTCACCGCTTGAATCATGTGGTGGAGGAATATCTCTATTCCGCCATGGAAGATTTCACCCTTGATATTATGATTGATAAGGGTCCCAACGCGCGTTCGGTCAAACTCAACTTGGAACCCTTTACCTTAGTGGGTGCTACCACCCGCGTGGGATTACTTACCTCACCGTTGCGCGCTCGCTTCGGGGTGATTAATCGTCTGGATTATTATGATCCGCCCGATTTGCAACAGATTGTTATGCGCTCCGCGAAAGTGTTGGGGGTGGGTATTACCGCGGACGGGGCACTCGAAATCGCGCGGCGTTCTCGGGGGACACCCCGTATTGCCAATCGATTTTTGCGCCGCGCTCGGGATTATGCCCAAGTCATCGCCGATGGCGTCATTACCAAAGAGATTGCCCACCAGACATTGCAAATGCTCGAAGTGGATCAGGAAGGTCTGGATGAAATGGATCGCCGCTTGATCTTAGCGATTATTGAAAAGTTTAGCGGGGGTCCGGTCGGGGTAAAAACCGTCGCGGTGGCCGTTGGTGAAGAACCGGACACCATTGAAGAAGTCTATGAGCCGTATTTGATTCAAAAAGGGTTTTTAAAACGCACTCCGCGGGGACGTGAGGCGACACCTTATGCCTATGATTATTATGGGATTCCGCGGTCTGAAGAGACCAATCAACTGTCATTCTTGGCATCTTAAGCGATAGCGAGTTGTCCTAAGGAGGTAATCCGTTGGAAGAAAATAATGTAACGCGCCGTAGACCTTCAGGGCGCCGTCGCCCGCCAGGAATAGATGTCCCGCGTCATAGACGCCGGTACACCGACCATCTGGTGGAAAAAGCCCATAAAAAGACAATTCTGTTGGTGGATGATGACCCGCTGGTGCGAAGTGCCATGAAAATGGCGATTTCCGATGATTATAATGTCCTTGAAGCCGAAGATGGCTATCAAGGGTTGGAAGTACTACGAAATCATGTTTCGGAAATCCAATGTGTGGTCACGGATATTCGGATGCCGGGTTTAAATGGTTCGGAGTATATGGCAAAAGCCGGAGAAGTCACCCAAGATGTCTATTTTGTGATTGTCACCGGGCATAAAGGGGAAGTGACCGAATCTAAATTGATCAGTGATGGTAGTGGGCGGCTAAGCGGCTTTCTGGAAAAGCCAATCTCCAATGATGAACTCAAATACCAGATTCAAAAAGCGGTTGAATTAACTCAAATTCAACAGGATCGCGCCCGGGCAAATTACAATGCCCAACAATTAGTCGAAGCTGTAGAGACGATCTATGCCGCCACCAATGAAGATGAACTCTTACAGTTGATCATTGATAATGTCTCGCGTTTTATGTCTGTGAAAACCGCGTTTTGGGCACTGGCAGACTCGCGGAATAACTTGTTGATCCGGGGCGGGTCAGACCGATTTAGCGGGCTGATCGGTGACCCCATTGAAGGCAATCCCAACCTCCGGTCTGCGGATGTGGAAGCTGTCCGCAAAGCAATTGAAGAAGATACTGTCACGGAAAATGAGCATATTATGGCATTGCCCCTGTATAATGGCGTGATTTTGCTCTTTGGTAATCCTCTGATCGATGCACGAGATAAAAATTTTATCCGAACGTATGTCCGCAATGCGGAACAGGCACTGGAACGCATGCATCTTTACGAAAAATTGAAAGATGCCAATACCAAACTCACCCAGTTGGATAAAATGAAAACGAAATTCACGGATATTATCTCCCATGAATTGCGCACACCGTTGGCGTCCATGAAAGGGTATCTCTTTTTGCTGGACGTTCAAGCGCGCCCCAAACTGGATGAGGAAACGACCCAAAGTTTAGAAATTATCAATAATTGCACCAACAAACTGGTGGCTATCGCCAATGATGTGACCAACTTATCGCGTTTGACCTCTGCGGAAATCAAATTACGCTTAACCACTATCAATTTGGCGCAATTGTTTCAGGATATTCAGAAAGAGGTCGAGTTATTCATCAAATACCGGAATCAAGTGTTTCAGACCCATATTGAAGAAGGATTGGTTAACATTGTGGGAGACCAAGAGGGGATTTCACAAGCGATCAAAAACTTGATTATGAATGCCATCAAGTTTACTCCAGATGGGGGAACGATCTCTTTGAAAGCACGTCAAACCACTTCCACTTACGAAATTCAAGTATCCGATACCGGAATTGGTATTCCGGAGAGTGAATTTGAGAATATCTTTTCTGGGTTTTATGAAGTCGGAGACACCAGTTATCACCATTCTGGCACGTTTGAGTTCAAAGCTGGCGGGTTAGGCTTAGGATTGCGGATTGTCAAAAGCATCGTCAGTGCGCATGGCGGGGATGTCCGCGTAGAAAGTGAATTGGAAAAAGGCTCTACGTTCACCCTTCTTTTGCCGAAAACAATAACCCCCGCGGCAACTTAACCTCCACATCCGGCTTTCGCAATTAGCGACGCTCGGTGGTGGATATCATCGGGCGATTTTTTATTAGGTAAGGAGACCGTATATGCTGTATCCCAAAGACCCCATTCAGGAGTTTGCGATGGCTTGTCACCATGCTGGTGGCAACCATCGCCGTTTAACCTCCTCCCCAAACAGAATTTGAATTTAACTCCCTATACTAACACTTTCAGTATTTGAGGTGAAAACGAACATGAATAAATGGATTAACATCACGCTCCCGGATGGTAGCGTCCGCGAATTTGAAGCCGGTGTCACGGGAATGGATATTGCCAAGCGTATCAGCAAAAAGCTGAAAAAAGCCGCCATTGCCGCCAAAGTCAATGGTGTCGTCGTCGATTTGTCGCGTCCCATTGAGCAAGATGCAACGGTGGAAATTTTAACCTTTGATGACCCGGAAGGGCGGGAGGTATATCGGCATTCCTCCACACATATTATGGCGCAGGCGGTAACGGAGCTGTTCCCAGAGGCAAAACCGACCCTGGGACCGCCGCTGGATGATATGTTCTATTATGATTTTGATGTCCCAAAACCCTTCACTCCAGAGGATTTAGCCGCCATTGAAAAACGTGCCAACCATATCATCAAACAAAATTTGGAGTTCAAACGATTTGAACTGTCCCGTGAGGAAGCTCTAAAATTTTATCACGAACGGGTGCCCAATCATTACAAGTGTGAAATTATTGAGGACTACCCGGAAGAAGAAACGTGGTCGTTCTATCAACAGGGGGATGGTGAGAACGGCTGGGTGGATATGTGCCGCGGACCGCATGTCCCCTCCACTGGGCGGATCAAGCAATTCAAAATTTTGAAGGCCTCGGGCGCGTACTGGCGCGGTAATGAAAACAACAAAATGTTGCAACGCATCTACGGCACGGCATACGAATCAAAAGAACAATTAGAAGCACATTTGCACCGGCTTGAAGAGGCGGAAAAACGAGACCACCGCCGGCTCGGGCGTGAACTCGACCTGTTTAGTTTCCACTCTGAAGATGCCGGCGCCGGTTTCGCCTACTGGCACCATAAAGGCGCCCTGATCCGGGAATTGGTGGAAAACTTCCTCAAGGAAGAACAGCGGAAACGGGGGTATATCTTTGTGGTCAGCCCGCATGTGGTCTCGGCGGAACTTTACAAAACCAGCGGGCACTACGAATTTTTCCGGGATAACATGTATCCGGTGGAGATCGAAGGGGAGGAGTATTTCATCAAACCGATGAATTGCCCCTGCCACGTGAAGATTTTTGATACCAAATTGCACAGCTACCGCGATCTACCTGTGCGCATGGCAGAGTTCGGCACGGTCTATCGCTATGAAAAGAGCGGGGTGTTGCATGGCTTGCTCCGTGTACGCGGCTTTACTCAGGATGATGCCCACATCTTTTGCACGGAAGACCAACTGGACTCGGAAATTCGAGGCGTGATGGATTTGATGGAGTTCATCATGCAGAAATTCGGCTTCCACGAGTATAAAGTCGAACTGAGCGTTGCCGACCCCAATGATTGGAGCCATTACGCCGGTGAACCGGCCGAGTGGGAGCGGGCGGAACACTCCCTCGTCCAAGCCCTACGCGCCAAAAATTGGGAGTACACACGGCACGAAGGCGAAGCGGCATTCTACGGTCCCAAAATCGACCTCAAAGTGGTTGATGCCCTTGGGCGCCCGTGGCAATGCAGTACGGTGCAGTTCGATTTTAACCTGCCGCGGCGCTTTGGCTTAAAATACATTGGTTCGGACGGCGAAGCCCACATGCCTTATATGGTGCACCGTGCGATCTATGGCTCGGTGGAACGCTTTATCGGGGTGTTGATCGAACAGTACGGCGGTGCCTTTCCCACGTGGTTGGCGCCCACGCAGGTTGTTGTTGCGACAATCACGGATGCTGTGAACGACTATGCCCAGTCCGTTGTCCAACAACTGCATGATGCCGGCTTTCGCGTTCATTTGGATGACCGCAATGAAAAAATCGGCTATAAAATCCGTGAACATACCACGCAAAAAGTGCCGTATATTCTGGTGGTGGGGCACAAAGAGGCTGAAGCCGGTCAGGTTGCCGTGCGTAAATATGGCGCGGGTGACCAAGGCGTAATTGCCTTCACGGAATTTCTAGCCGCACTGAACGCCGAAGTCGAAACCGTGTGAGTCACCCTCTCCCCCAAAAGTTCATAACCGGTCTATAAGCCCCGGTCTCGTGCGATAGCGAGACCGGGTTTTTTACTTGATAATTTTAGGGGATTGGTTTATTCTAAACCCAGTTTTGCAACCTTGAAATCGCGACTCGAAGAAAAAAACGCATGGCGTTACAAGAATGAGTTTATATTGCATCTATTTTGATTGAGGTGGCGGGATATGAGCCAAATTCGGGTTGGAATTCTTTTTGGCGGGCGCTCCGCTGAGCATGAAGTCTCGTTGCAATCGGCGAGAAATGTGATTAATGCACTCGATCGCACTCAATATGAGCCGGTACTGATCGGGATTGACAAAACGGGACGCTGGTATTTATACGATGAGGCGAATTATCTGTGCCATGCCACAGACCCCAAGCGAATCCAACTGAATACCTCGAATCAGGAGGTGATGCTCGTGCCGGGTGGGAGCGAGAGCCTCCTGATCCGGTTGGATGAACCTTCGCTCTCCCAGCGGGTGGATGTCGTTTTTCCGGTGTTGCACGGAACATACGGTGAAGATGGCACCGTGCAGGGGTTGCTCAAGCTGGTGAATGTGCCGTTTGTGGGGGTAGATGTGCTGGCAGCGGCGGTCTGTATGGATAAAGAGGTCACGAAACGCCTCCTGCGGGATGCTGGCATCCCCAACGCGGATTTTTTGACCTTTCGCCGGTACCAAAGGACAACGATCGATTACCGGCAGGTAACGGAACGGCTGGGAACCCATTTGTTCATCAAACCGGCAAATTTGGGGTCGTCCGTCGGGATTCGTCGTGCCCGCAATGAAGACCAATTTTGGCAGGCGGTTGATCTGGCATTTGAATATGATACCAAGCTCATTGTGGAGCAGGCTATCCCAGGGCGGGAGATTGAAATTGCCGTGCTCGGTAATGAAAATCCCATTGCCTCTCTACCGGGCGAGGTCATCTCCCCGGATTTTTATTCCTACGAGGCAAAGTATATCACCGACGAATCAACCCTGCATATTCCAGCGGAGCTACCAAAAGAGACTATTCAGCGCCTGCAAGAGCTGGCGACCCGGGTGTTTCGGGTATTGGAGTGCGAAGGTATGGCGCGGGTGGATTTCTTTCTGCAACCGGATGGCACGTTGCTGGTCAACGAGGTTAATACCATTCCGGGTTTTACCCCGATCAGCATGTATCCCAAGTTGTGGGCCGTGAGCGGGCTGGCGTACCCCGACCTTATTGATCGCTTGATTCAACTGGCAATTGAGCGGCATCAACGGGACCAACAATTGAAAACTACCTTTTCCGTGATGTAGGCAGTTATGACATCGTATCATTTTTTCCAGAGTTTATGGCACTCGTTTTATGATGCTGACTTTTACCGCGAAATTGGGCAACGAGGGCAGGGGTGGGGGCTGTTACATCTCTTTTTAGTGCTCAGCCTCTTCTGGATTCCTCAATTGATTCATCTCCAACAGGACTTTGTCAATGAGATCGGCGCGGAAGCCGAACAATTTTTCCAGCAAGTCCCGGCGATTGTCATTTCAGACGGCACCGTGTTGATCAATGAACCCATGCCCTACCGAATTCAAGTCTATAATCCGGTGGAAAATGACACCTTGATTGTCGTCATTGATACCAGCGGCACTTACACCGACCCGGATCAACTCAACGCTAAACTGCTGTTGACCAAACACGAACTGATCGTCAAGCAGAGTGAGAGCGAGACCCAACGCTATAATTTGCAAGAGATCGAGACGTTTATCATCAATGAGCACCGGATGCGAGAGTGGTTTAAGGCATTCCAAACTTGGTTTGCGGTGTTTATGTATCCCTTTTTGGTGTTTGCGTCCTACATCTTCCGGTTAGCAGAGGCATTTTTACTGGCGTGGGGGGCGCACCTTTGGGTCAAACCCGATATGCTGGCGTATCGCACTCTTGTGCGTCTGATGATTGTTTCTCTCACACCGGTGATTATCATCAAAACCCTACTTTCGGTGGTTGGGATTCCGCCGGTATTTTGGTTGATGTTTCCGATCACGGTTGGGTATTATCTATTTGCGTTACGAGCCAATCTGGAAGCCCCGCCACAGTCCGCCAACCCCTAAGGAAATACTTGATCTTTCTTTAGGGATGATGTAATCTAAATCGAGGCTTCGAGTGCGCTCAAAACCCGATTCACCGGCGGGTGAGCACCATATCGAGATGCAATCACTTCCGCCGCATTGAGCCGGTGAGTGAGCCAGCCAATCCGAGCAAATGCGAATTAAGGTGCAATGCGTGTGCATCGCACCCGGGAAGAACTTCCTTGGAGGACTGCCAGTCCTCCAAAACTTATTTTACTCAATACTCAATTTTCCCGACATTCCGCACCCCCTATGTTATGAATAGACATTTTTATATCGGGGTCCGAGACCGTCCAGAATAGTTTGGTGTGTTTCATTGAGATTTAGCACCA
>RFFQ01000024.1 GCA_003697105.1 Gemmatimonadota bacterium
AAAGAACAGGATGAAACGATACCAAATCAGATCAAGCAACCGACACAAACACCAACCTTGAGATGGGTATTTCAACTCATGGAAGGCATCAATCGGGTCATCCTCAACATTGATGGTAACATTCAGGTTGTCATCGAAGGAGTCACTGAAATTAGAGAAAAGATTATTCGATTATTTGGACCGGAAGTCCTGAAAATATATCAACTGGAACCGACGTAACTACATGAGAAAATGAGCGCAAAGAAAAATCTATAAGCATAAATCATTTTTTGTCCTACGTAAACTGCTCAATGTGGGTTCTAAGCGGGTTTTTTATTTTAATTGACATCCTTTTTTAGATCGTGTATACTCCCAGCACAAATCCGTTCTATTTCTCATTTGACAAGGATATACCTCAAAAAATGATACGGTTAATCGCTTTTTACGGAATCGCTTTCGGATTGCTCCTATTTTTATGCTTACCCGTGTTAGATGCCGCCGAAACCCCTCTCCTTGACCTCAATCGTGCTTTAATTTCCGACATTGAGCAACTGCCGGGAGTCTCTCCAGAACTAGCTGAAGCTATTTTTTATCGCCGGGAGACCACCGGTTATTTTGAGAGCATCTTTGACCTACGGAATGTGCCCGGCATGACTCCAGAGGTTTTCCTACAAATTCGCCCGCTCGTACGGATTGAAATCCCAGCAGACACGAATCAGGATGTCTTGGAAAAGATCGAGCGTTTACAATCCCGCCTTGCGGGTGAAGATGGTGTCCCTTCGGAAATGGCACTCGACCAATGGGAAGATTTGCTGATCGACCCCATGAATGTCAATGAAGCCACCATCGATGAATTGACCATGCTTGACAATGTTTCTCTGATTGATGCCGCCGCCATTGCCCGCCGAAAATGGGAGAAAAGCCACATTCAGGATTCCCGCAGTTTGCGCCGCACGGCAGGCCTTAGCTATTACGGTTACCGCAATATGCGCGATTACCTGACCTATACCTCTCCGCCCGCCACCTTGACCTTTCACGGAAATTATCAGGTGCGCTGGCAAAGTGATAATCTTCTGCAAACCAGTTCCGATTTCGGTATTGAAAGCATGATCGAAGAGACCTACAACCGCTGGTGGGAGGTTTCGGAAACCAATCCCGGTTACATTGATCCAACAGAAACTACCCTCCGTGAAACCTTAGAAGCCGCCGGTTGGAGTAAAGCCAAAATTGATGCTTACCAAGACCAAATGTGGGCTTTATATAATGAACTGAACGGCTACCGTCCCAACGGGTCACTGATCCAAAAATTGCGGGGACGTTTAGGACAGCGGGTCAAATTTGGCTTTTTGACCAAAAAAGCACCGGGTGAGGAATCCTTTACGGCGTTGGTCAAAGGATATGCCAGTGTTCATGAACTATACCTTCGCCCCAAATCCCGCGTGAATGATTTCCGTTACGGGATGGATAAACTGGTCGTCGGGAATTACCGGCTTGCCTTCGGACAAGGTTTGACCATGGACAACACCGATGAGCAACGTGACCGCACTACAGACCGTACAACCGGTCTATTTGGGGATGCTTCTTCTATTGATGAATTTCAGTTGCGCGGGGCGGCGGGTCAATTTTCGTGGGGACGGCTCCAATCCATCCTCTTTCTATCGCAGGTGGAACGGGATGCCGTGCCCAATTTCACCGATCCCACGGATCCGGATGATCCCTTGCGGAATACCGTCAACACCCTGATTGTCGCCTCACCAACCCCCTCTATGTTTGAAGACCAGGTGGAAGAGACCACAAGCGGAGGATATGTTCGGTTGGATTTAGGGCGGCTATGGAAATTCCCGATAGGTACCCGAATCGGATTTTTGAAGTATCAGAGCCATTACAACAAAGCCTTTGTCCCAGACCCGTACTCGCTTGATATTCCGGACAGCCCTATCGGACAGGGCAGTAATGAACTGGAAGACCCCAATTACCTGAATCTGTGGAGCGGTAACACTCGCGAGGTACTCGGGGTCGATTTTCAGACCGTCATCAGTGAGAATTATTCCCTAGAGGGCGAATTTTCCCATTTGCAGGGTGCGGAGGATGGCAATGCGGTGGTACTTAAAGCGCGCGCCGTTTATGATGATATTTATCTGTTGGCAATTTACCGCCGTACCGGCCTCGGTTACGATAATCCCTACAGCCGCCCGTTTAAGGAACAACGTAAATTTGATGACACCCAGCTTGAACGCGAATATCGTTTGCTCAACCCGGTCACGAAAGTATTGGAAGATATGCCCTATGCCAAAGCCGAAGAGGGTATCTATTTGGAAACGCGCTACCAACTCTCGCGCTCTTTCACTATCACCAAAATGTATATCGATTTATGGAAAAACAGGGCATACGATCTGGCAAATCTGCGATTCCAAACGGAATTGGAATATCGACCCATTTTTCCCTTGCGATTTCGTCTAAAATGGAAGCATCAGGAGAAACAGCGGGGGCGTCCCGTTGTACCAACCCGTTCGATAACGGATGAATTAACCTTCCGGGTATTTTGTCTGATCACGGAGAACGATTTTTTCCAGATCGAAGCCTTCCATGCGCAAACAAATGTGACATCCTCCCCCACCATTGCCGGTGATCCCATTTGGGAGGATGGGGTATCCGACCCGACCTATATCGCCCGGGATGAACTTATCCAAGGACATATTATCGGGGCAACGTGGGAACGCAACCTTTCACCCCGATTATCCGTTAAAGGCTGGTATGGGGTGTGGGGTGGCTTTAGCGGGGGCAGTGTTTGGCATTTTGAAGACATCGGGATTGACTTCTTGGATGGACGCGGTACCAAATATTATGTCACGATTTCAGACCGGCTCTCAGATCAAGTGCAGTTACGGCTTAAATTTCGGGCTAAACATTTAGAATACCCCCATACCAATCTGATCCATCAGGCAAATGAGGATGGAATCGCTACCGGTTCAGACCAATATCACTTTGCCAACGGCATGCCCATCCCATTCAGCCAATTTGAAGACCGTTTAGATGTCTATAGCGTGGATATCCGGTTTGATTACCGCTGGTAACCCGTTATTTCCCTTATATTTCAGAGATTATTGATAGCCAATAGGAAGATCCTGTTGGCTATTTTGTCAATTTGAGGTGGATGATGAGTTCCATTATACCCCCGCCGCTTCAAGGTAACATTCGTGACCTCATTCGAGCGCCCCGGTTGGCATTTAACGCCAAAAAAGTGTGGCTCTTGGTGCCGGTTGTCCTTACCGGGTGGTTAATTTACACCGGCGCACTTTATGCCGGTTATGCCCTCAGCGGCGTTTCTATCCGGGAGGTATGGGATACCTTCGCATTTTTTCCGCCCCTCAGTCGTGGGTTGACCTCATGGGGGTGGGTAGTAGTGATTTCGGGTCTGGTCGTGGCACTTGTTCTCTTGCTCTTGGGATCAACTGGCATTGCCAAAATCACTGCCGAGCAGTTACGGGGTGATGATTTTTATCCCGTACGGGAAACGTGGCAATTTATTCGTGAGAATGCGACCCGGATTGTACTTTCCCCGCTTCTATTGATCCTTTTTTTCGGGATGTTGATTTTTGGAGCATGGCTTATTAGTTTTTTCGGCAGAATTCCGGGGATTGGTCCTCTGCTCCTCGCCCTGTTAACCATTCCGGCATATTTTTATGGAATGTTCACCTTGTTAATTGGTGCCGTAGCGGGCATTGCCTTGATCTTTTCACCTGCAGTGACCGTTCTGACCACGGGGGATACCTTTGACGCCCTCTTTGACTATTTCTGGATTGGTGTGTACGAGTTAGGGCGGCTCTTGATCTATCTCCCCTATGCCCTATTGCTGGGGATGGGTGCGGCTCTCGGGTTGGGTGCGGTGAGTGTGCTGATTTTTACCTTGCTCGGCACCATTGCCGTGGCAGTCAATGGGATTCCTCTACTGGAGATGATCGCGGCAGCACGCCACTATTTACCGCTGGAATTCCTCGGCCAGACCGTCTCATCCGGCGGTGGTTTTGCCGCATTTGTGATGGGGATGGGTTTTATCTTTACCGTTACCATCTGCGTTGCGTATGGCTGGACAACCTTCATCATCGCCACGTTGCTCTTTTTCAATGGAGTCTATTTCCGGCGTGAGGGGCAACATCAACTGCAATGGCAATGGATCGATGATGAACCGGAACCCGTTCAACCGGCGACCTCTACCGCCCCTGATGCGCCACCACCATCATCCTGATATTTTTGCTTGCGCTCTCCTTCGGGATCGGTTACTATTAATTCAAAATACGCTTTACTTTTTAGCAGGTTACATCAGCGAGCCGCTATGACTCAACGTACATTTATTGTCCTCTTTTTGATCTGGATTGGCTGGTTCCCTGCCACCGGGGAAGCGGCATTTCAGATTACCGCTCAGATCGGTTTTAGGGGGTATCATAAAGTGGATGAATGGACACCGGTGACCGTCTCCATCCAAAATGATGAAGCAGACCTGGAGGCGATCTTACGGATGTCCGCAACGGATTATAATAACAAAGAGACCGTCCGCTATGAAATGCCGGTGCATCTACCTGCCGGATCGGATAAACAGTTTCAAATGTACATGAAGTTTGAGCAGGTATCCTCGTATATTGACCCCAACTTGACCTGCAAACTCAATCAAAATATCCCGTATCAAGGGCAATTGACGGATCAGATCACCCTAAAACTATCACAAAATCGCCGCTTAGAGTACACCGATTATCTGATCGTTGTTGTGGGTCAAAATGATTTGGGGTTAAGTGCCATCAGTGGCAAACTGGGTGACGGTGATGTTCGGGTGGTGACGGTCGATCCGGCAGAACTACCGGATCAATGGTACGGTTATAAAACCGCTGACCTCGTCATATTGGGCGATATTTCCGTTGCCTCATTTCCGTTAGCTCAGTTAGAAGCACTCAAAAAATGGGTTATCGCGGGCGGGCGGTTGCTTTTTTCTGGCGGGCAATACGCTTCTGTCTTTCGTGACCCGGCGTTGGCACCACTCCTGCCAGTAACCATCGGAACATTGCAGCGTTTGCCCCTTACGGAACTCCATTTGTTGCAAACGGTTTACCAGGCGCCATTTGTCGATTCCGCAGAATTTGTGACAGTTGCCTCCGGCACGCTTCGTCCACAAGCAACCGCGCGGCTGCGTCTGGGGGAATACCCTTTGCTGGCAACCATGCCTTTGGGACAAGGGCAGACCACATTTTTGGCGGTAGATTTGGGTGCGCCGCCGTTGCTGGGTTGGGCTGGCACTAAGGAATTGGTTTTTAGCCTGTTGGATGTTCATGTTCAGGATTTTGGTTGGGGGTCTTCCCAACAGATGGTGCAAAAAATCAATAAAGCCCTCGCGAATATATCTGCCGTGGAACCCCCATCTTTCGGGTTTATCGCATTTTTTCTCATCTTGTATGTTCTGATTGTGGGACCCGTCAATTATTTGGTGCTAAAACGACATCAAAAATTGGAATGGGCGTGGGTGACCATTCCCATTATTGTGGTGGTGTTCAGTGGTGGCGCCTATCTGGTGGGTTATGCCTCCAAAGGGGGCGATTTGCTGCTGAAACAGTTCACCATAATTGCCGGCGAAGCTAACCAGCCGGAAGCTCGGGTACAGACCTATTTTAGCATGTTTTCCCCTAAAAAACAGCGTTACACCATCGCCGGTGTCGCACCAAGTACTCTCATCCAACCATTTGATGAGCCATCCAGTTCTCGCCGCGGATCACCCGACGAAACGGGTCTTCTGATATACCAACAAAGCCCGGATCAGTTGCGGATTGACCCCGTCGAGATGTCCATGTGGAGCTTAAACCGGTTTGAAGCGGAAACGACCCTCCCGTTCGGTGACGGCATTCAGGCGATCGGTATTCGCTATGATGGGCATCATCTGAGCGGGACGCTGACCAATCGCACCCCCTACACCTTTGAAGCAAATTATCTGATTTTTGGAGGAAACATAATCGCCCTGAAACCGTTTAAAGCGGGTGATGTGCTCCAGTTAAATATTGACGAAAATGCCATGCAGTCCTTTGATCATGTTCTGCCACTGCCGTTAATTTATCCCAGTACGGAGGTGTCGTTCTTTGAAGAGTTAATACTTCTCTCCAATGAAATACTGAAAACACACCATTCACGCACCTTATTGCCCAATGAGGCTCCGCTTTTGGAACCGCTTCAACCCATCTGGCTCGGTCTTGTGGAAGAACCCATCCCGGAAATGGCGATCCATCCGGCAAAACACCTGAAACAGAATAGCGGGGCACTAATGTTTATGCATCTCCCGTATCAGTTAAGCGGTAGTTTCACCTTGCCGCCCTATACGACGGCACTTACCGTCTCAGATTATGATGCGGCGCAATTTCATCTTAGCTCCAATGGAATTCTGTTGGAAAATGGCTTTTGTGAATTTACGGTGGCGTTGCCCCAACTACCGGATACCTTGACGGAGTTTAAATTCCAAACCGTAATTGCCGGAAAAAACACGCACCCGTCCAATTTGAGCGTGTATGATTGGCATAACCAAGAGTGGGTACCGTATGAGGTTGGCACCGGCAACCCGAACCGGTTCTTCCAGCCGCAGACCGGTATGGCAAAACTAAAATTAGATAGCCGCCAGTTGATTGGAAATACGCTCGAAATCTCAGATATTCAGATCACGATTGAAGGAACGTGGGAGTAACATGACACATTACCAACGGGGTATGATGTACATCAGCCAAAATCGATTGCAAGATGCGGTGATCGAACTCGAAGCCGCCACCCGCGATGAGCCACATAATGCCGATATTTACTACAATTTAGGTGTGGTCTATCTCAATCTAAATCAGTTAGAAAAGGCGCTCAATGCGTTTATCCGGGCGTTGGATATCAACCCGGAGTATCTGAATGCCCACATCAATAAAGGCGTCGTTTACAGTTCATTAGGTGATCTCCATAAAGCGATTGAATGCTTTGAAGCCGCCATCAACATCGCGCCGGAGAGCGCCTTGGCGCATTATAATTTAGCACATTCGTTCCAACGGTTAGGGGAAATTGACCGGGCTATTGAAGAATATCGCCAAACGATCCGCCTTCAAGTCGATTTTGTCTCCGCTCATAATGAATTAGGGGTGTTGTATCGCCATAAAGGATTTGCAGATGCGGCGATGCTACACTTCAAAAAAGCCATTAAAATGGACCCCACCCATCGCGAGGCAACCATGAATCTGGCGGAAGCCTATTTCAAACGCGAGATGTACGAAGACTTGGAAATTTTGATGCTAAAAAGCTTAAAGCGGTTTCCCAATGATGTGCGGACCCAATTCTGGATGGGCATCGCCTTGTTTGGGCTTAATCGACATGAAGAAGGGCAAGATTATCTGCGGCAGGCGTCTGCAATTGACCCCCTGTTTGTGAGTATTCAGTTGCAACGCCATGATGTACGGTTGCTGGTTCACGATGGAATGAAATAGGTGTGGGCGTGCTTCAAAAAAAGCAAAAAGTCGTGCCGCTTTCACAGCGGCGACAGCGTAAACAGGTCATACCGTGGATCGGATTGGGGTTGTTGCTGATTGTCTGCTCGGTCGTGGTTTCCTATGCTTATTTCAAGGATTCTCTTACCAATGTGACCCTCTTCAGCCGGGGGTCGAGCGGCATCGCTACCCCGGATTACGGGGTGGTGGTTTCAACCAGCCGTCCCGCTAGCTCGCTCGGGAAAGCGATTGACGACGCGTTGCTGAAGTTAGGCATCTCGGAAACCGACATCCATGTCACCCGGACGGAGCGTATCAACGGGGAAGTGAGTCAGGTGGTTATTCGTCGCTATGTGGATGTACCCCCCACCTACCCGCTGGCAATTTGCAATCTGGCAATCACCCGGGCTGTGGAAGCAAAAGGCGCCCGGGTAACCGAAGCCGTTGAGAAAGAGCGACCCACCGATGGCAGCCGGATGGTGCAAATGTCGATCAGCGAAGCCGGTATTCCGACGCACCAAGTGTTCCTGCGGGAAAAACGAGCGGCAATCCGTACCGCCCTAACCGTTCCCCGGGTGGAAAAACCGACCCCAATTGCCCTTATTATTGATGATTTTGGACCCTCACTCAATTCCTCTGCAGAAGCCTTTTTGCGTCTGAATCGACCGATCACCATCTCCATTTTACCCTATTTGCCGGCGTCCAAATCCATTGCCAAAATCGCGCATCGTGAACATAAGGAAATTTTGTTGCATCTGCCCATGGAGCCGGATGATTTTCGCAAAAGTTACAACCAGCATGTGTTGCTTTCCGTAATGACCCCGGAACGCATCGCCGAAGAAATTCAAGCCGCCTTGAAGTACATTCCGTATGTAAAGGGTGTAAACAATCACATGGGTTCCAAATTGACGCGAGATGCCGCCGCGATGCGAGCCGTCATGTCCACCTTAAAGAAGGAACATAAATTTTTTATTGATAGTATGACCAGTTCCGAATCCATTGCCGCCCAGATCGCGCAGGAAATGGGTTTACCCA
Organism: Gemmatimonadota bacterium; assembly: GCA_003697105.1. GTDB lineage: Bacteria > 4572-55 > 4572-55 > J002 > J002 > J002. Next base: position 8,499 of record RFFQ01000024.1, read on the forward strand.
CCGCGCGAAATCACTTATTTTTAGATGATGAGGTGGGGCTTGAAAATACCCAACGACGCTTAGTTGAATTAACCCAGATCGCCGCTAAACAGGGGAGTGCCATCGGTATCGGGCATCCTCATCATAGTACCCTGCAAGCTATTCAAGAAATGATTCCCGTGCTGGAACGCAAGGGATACCAATTTGTGTTTGTCTCAGACTTGATCCATTAGAGGTATTTTATGACGAAATCAATTGTGCTTACCGGCATGTTTGCCCTATTTATAATGCTGACCATCCCTTCCAGCAGTCACGCTCGTGCTCTGGATGTGGCGATTCAGGAATTTATCGATAAAGCCACCACCCGCATTCAGGAACAGGCGGAAGGTGGCGTCAAACCGATTATGGAATCCACAATTGCCGTTTGGATTTATGATACGGCTTTTGAATTTGACCCCTATACCCGGCGTGAATTTCAGGAAGACCTCCTCACAACATTGGGTAAACAACGTTTCAACATCGCTGACCCGGCATACGTGGAGTCCAATTTGAAGGCACTGAACATGAAATTGCCGAACCAATTCAACCCCGATCTATTCTCCGAATTGGGTAACGCGGCGAACATTGATTATTTTGCAATCATCACGGTGCAAAACGTCAATGAGGAAGACCCTGCCTTTGTGGAGGCACGGGTGCATCTGCTGGATGTGCAGACCGGCGAAGTGATTCCTCTCGGTGAAATTCGCGGTGAAAAAGAAGAACAAATTATCCTTTCTCAGGATGAAATTAAAGACCTTTTTGCCCGTCGAGATCAGCTCGAACAGGAGTTTCAGTACCTTGAACAAAATGACTACGGCGACCGGGGCAAGCGGAATTTTGTCATGGGTCTTGTTTACGGTTCTATTGGCTTGTTGACCTATGCGGTCGGTGCGAACAACGCCAATAAGTGGTCTATTAGTGTGGATTCAAACACGCGTAAACTCCATGAAGCCGAAGCCCAAACAAACCCCGATCTGGATGAGATAGACCGCTATTCGCGGGCGGTGGATCGTGCCGAAGCCCGCCGTGACCCGTGGGTTATGACACGCAACATTGGCGGCGCAACCCTTATCGGTAGTGGTATGTTAGTTTCGCTCGGTAGTTGGCGGTTGTACCATTTTAATCGCAAAAAAAGCCAGTTGGAAGATGCCCAACGGCAAATCATTCGCTTGAAATTACAACCGCAAGACCAAACTCTATCATTACATTATTCCTTTTAATTAACCTATTTTGAGGAGGTTTGACCATGAAAAACATACTTACCGTGCTACTCATTTTAGCTGTTGCCGCAAGCCCGCTGTGGCTAAGCGGCTGTAGTGCCAGCAACCAGAATAAAGGCGCTGGTATCGGAGCGGCAACCGGCGCGATTATTGGTGGTATCATCGGACACCAATCCGGTAATAAAACGGAAGGTGCTGTTATCGGTGCGGCGGCAGGTGGGGTTTTAGGCGCCATCATCGGTAAACGGATGGATGAACAGGCAAAAGAACTCGAACAAGTGCCGGGGATGGAAGATGTCCAGTACGATGAAGAAGAACAGAAAATTGAAGCCCGCATCAAAATTTTGTTCGATACCGATAAAGCCGAAATTAAACCTACGGAAGCTGCTAAATTGGACGAATTGGCAAACGTTTTTTCCAAATATCCCGAAAATATCGTGGTAGTAGAAGGTCACACCGATAGCGATGGCTCGGAAGAATATAACTTGAAACTCTCCCAACGCCGCGCAAAAGCCGTAGAAGACTACTTAAAAGCAAAAAACTTGGATATTGCTAGCTTATCATCCATCGGCTACGGTGAAGCCCAACCCATTGCCTCCAACGATACCCCCGAAGGCAAAGCAATGAATCGCCGGGTGGAAATTCAGATTACCGTTGACCCGTCACGTGTACCTCAAGAAGACGTACAAAATTAATCAGAACGGGTTGCTGTGGGCTGTGATGCGCCAAACGTTCCCGTTTGCCACATCGCAGCCATTAATTCGTCAAAAAGGATAGTTTTATGAAAGTGAAAGTATGGGGTGCTCGTGGCTCTATTTCCATCAGTAACGCCAATAGCATTCGAGCTGGCGGTAATACCACCTGTTACGAGGTAATTTCAGAATGTCTCCCTCCCGGTACAAAGTTGATGATTGATTCCGGTACCGGCTTTGTCCCCGCCGGATGGCACTATCTCTCAGAAATGGGTCAGGGTTTGAAATACGTGTTACTATATACCCACTATCACTGGGATCATGTGTTGGGCTTGACCCTCGCACCTCCAACCTTTATCGATCAGATACCGATGGAGTTGTACGGTCCCCGCGATGAAGGCTACGGACCCAAAGAGGTCGTGCAGTATATTTTCAAACGTCCCTTTTTTCCGGTGGATGCCAAGCGGGTGACCTATAAAATGAAATTCCACACCATTGATGACTTTGATGTCCATATTATGGTGGTTCACCCCAAAGGAGGCTTTGCCGTTCTCAATTTAGACCAGTTTAACATGCTCCTAAGTGCCAAAAAGCAAATCCCACTAAGGCGCAAAAAATACGATATTTCGGAATGTATGATTATCCGGATGGCAAAAGCAAATCACGGTAATGCCACCTGTATCTCTTACCGGTTTGAAGAAATACCCACCGGAAAGGTATTCGTTTTTTGTAGTGATCATGAGGATACCGTTGGGGTGTCCCTTGAACTGCGCCGCCATTTTTCCAATGCCGATTTATTGGTGATTGATGCCCAATACGACCAACAGAAATACATCAATCAAACGACCGGTTTTGGGCATGGTACACCTTATGGGGTGGTCAAGCAAGGTGTGGTGTGCCACGTAAAACGTATCGGTCTGACACACCATGACCCCGGTAGTGTCGATACTTTTCTGGAAAACAAAATATTACCCGAAGCCGTGGAAGCGTTAAAACAATTGCGATCCAACGAAAAATTCCGTCACGATTATCATGTTGATGATATTATCCTGACCGATCAAGATGTATTCCTCTGTTATGATTATGCAGAGTACGAGGTTTAACTTTCGAAAAGATCGTCCGCTGAAATGAACAAGCCATGAAATTATCCGCCCAAACCCAAGATATTTTAAAGAATATACACCGGCGCCGGCATGATGTCATTGAAGTGCGTGAAGAACGCACCCAACTGCTGATTTGTACGATTTCCGAGTACTATTTTGCCTTGCCCGGCGCGATCCTCAAAGAGATTGTCCCCGTAGAGTCCGTGACATTCGTCCCCGGGTTACCCAATTATTTTTTAGGTTTATTCAATTTACGGGGCGATATTTTCTCTATTTTGGATGTCTGCCAACTGTTGGAATTGGAAAAACAGCCGGTAACCTCTAAAAGCCGTTTTATTATTACCCACGTCGATGGGATCAGTACGGGACTACTGGTGGATTCCGTGGAAGATGTTCTCGAAATCGAAAAGCGGAAAATTATAGAAACACCCGCCCATAATGACTCGCTTGGTCAATATGTAACGGCAGAGGTCGAATATGGGGATAAACCCGTGGCGTTGCTTGATATTGCCAAACTGATTCGGGATGTGATTCGTCAGAATGAAGACCGTTGATGATACCAATGCCACCTATACGATCTTGATTTTTCCACTCGGCAAAAGCTGGGGAGCGGTCTTAAGCGAACTCATTGATGATATTGTCAGTTTGACGGCTTTCGGAGATGCCGAAGCCCTCATGGCAGGTAGGCAAAATAGCTTTTTTTATGAAAACCGTACCCTGTTTATTACGCCGCTCTGGCAAGCGTTGCACGATGAACGGCCACCTCACATAAAACGTCCTAAAGTGATCATCCCCAAATTATACCCCGAAGGGTCATCCTATGCCCCCCGTCGAGGGTATATAGTAGAAGACCCAGAGGTGATCACCGATGTCTCCTTAACCCAAATCCACCCGCTCCCGGAACTGATGCAGACCGCACTCCGCGTGCCGTGGTTATGGGGCGTGGTGACGTTAGAGAATCAACTGATTTTATTGATGGATCTGCCCCCGCAGGAGGTCTGATGCCCCCTTTTAAAGGTTTTGCCGATATTCCCGTCAAATGGGTCTTAACGTTCAGTTTTTTGGTGATTATTCTGATTACTGCGATTCTGTTCTGGTTTAGCTATCGCGATGCCGGGCGGCGAGTAGAAAGGGTCATCCATAACAAGTTTGAAAAACTCGCGGAAACCCGAATTCAGCAAGACCTTGCGATTGCGGCGGATGTCCTGCAATCTGCTACCCACCGTGTGGAAGCAATGGTCGGGGATACCGGCTTGAGTCTGCGGTTAGCACAAGCCGGGAAAACCCCCGCCGCTTTACGGGCAATCCTAGCCGATTATCCGCTGGACTTTCTCCTCTTTTTGGACCTGAACGGGCAACTCATCGCCAGTGCGAACCACTCCCTTTCGGGGATCGATCTCAGCTATCACCCCATCGTGCAGGCATGCCGGGACCAACAAGCTATTGCGGGGATTGTCACTGAGTCGGAAGCCCTGTTACGGCAGGAACAACTCGCCGAAAGAGCGCAAATTCATCCCATTGCCCATCCAGAGGGGCGTCCCCTCAATACTACCGCCTCGACAACCGCCCTGATGTTGCAAGCCGCCAAAATTATCCAAACCTCCGGCGGGCAGCCAATCGGTATCATTTGGGGTGGTCACCTGCTCAACCATGACCCCTACCTCGTGGATCGCATCGGGAATTTGCTCTACCAAGGTAGTATCACCGGTATCGCTTCCATTTTTCAAGATGATATCCGGATTGCCACCCGTTTGACCGATAAGCAAGGTAATCGTTTAGTCGGCACTCAAATTGACGAAACTATTTACACCACAGTGGTACTGAAAGAAACACCCTATTTCGGAACATTTCAGACCAACCGCACCACTTACGTCGCTGGATACCAGCCCCTTTATGACATCAGCGGGCATGCTGTCGGGATGGTCGGGATCGGAATCGATGAAATGTTATTTCGTCGCCCGCAACAATCGATTATGACGGCGATCCAACAGCAACAGTGGACCTCGTTTGGGCTGGGGCTATTGATTGCCTTAGTGATCGGGATGTTTGGTGCGTTGTGGTTCTCTAAATTTTTGTCCTATCCCATCCGGCAACTTGTCGCTAATACCGAACGATTAGCCGCCGGAGATTTAACCACATCCGTCGGCAGTTGTGGCGAAAATGAACTGGGCATACTGGGCAAAACGATCCAAAAAACCATTGATAATCTGAACGAACTGGTTGGGCAACTTCAACAAGCCAGCCAAAAAATCAATCACGTGGTGGATGTGCTCTCCGATGAAGTTCGGCGGCAGGCGAGATCCTCAACGGAGCAATCCACCGCCGTGACCGAAACCACCTCCACCATGGAGGAGTTGGCGGTCAGCTCCAAACAAATTGCCCAAAGTACGGATTATGTGGTTCAAATTGCGGAAAAAACACAAGAAGATGCCCAATTGGGCGTAGAAGCCATGGATGAGATGATCGCCCAGATGGAAGAAATCCAGAATATGAACGAACGCAGTATCACGGAAATTTTTGAACTCGGCGGACGTACCAAACGGATGCAAGCGATCATGAACATCATCAATGACGTGGCAGACCGCACAAAATTGATCGCGTTCAATGCCTCGCTGGAAGCAGAAGCCGCCGGTGAATCCGGTAAGCGGTTTCGCGTGGTGGCTACGGAAATCCGCCGCTTGGCAGATAATGTCACCGAATCCACCGAGGAAATCCGCAGTAAAATCCATGAAATCCAACAAGCGACCAATGAACTGGTCATCGCCAGCGAAGAGACCTCCAAACGCATCACTCAAGGTACAGAAACCGCCATGAAAACCGCATACGCCCTGCAAAATATTATGCATGGTGTGGAAGAAACCACCTCTTCCGCTAAACAGATTTCGCTGGCAACTCAACAACAACGCACTGCCAGTGAACAGGTGGTTCAATCCTTGCGTGAAGTCTCTACCGGTATCGGGACGACAGTTCAAGCCATTAAACAAACTGAGAGCATTGTGAAAGACCTACAACATCTCTCCGAACAGCTCTCTCAAACTGTAGATCGCTTTAAACTCAATCCATCCTGATGAGCTACCGCCACCTTTTTTCGATCTACCTCATTTTAGCGGTGATACTTCTTACCGGATGTCGCCCCCTGACCACCGTTCCGTTTTTTGAGAAACAGTACGCTCCGCAGGTGAAATCCGTTGCTGTAGAAGTGGTTTCGGCTTCGCACCAGCTCACCCCCACCGAAGCAGACCGTTTAACCCACCATATTGTGGACCGATTGAATCATTCCGAACGCATACCGGTGCAGTTTGTCGCGCTACCGGACTCCCTTTCCGCTTACCAGACTCCAAATCCATTTCAAGGGGATTCGCTAGCAAGGTTTCAGCGCATAAAAGCGGTGCTTGATGTGGAGGGTGTGATGACGGTTGACCTGTTACGGTTAAAAACCACGAACGCTTTCGGATTAATAAAAGCCTATGGCATGAATGGTTGCCTCAATTTGATCGCCTTACCTTTCACCGTCCTATGTGGGGAAGGTGCTTTGCGCACCCGTTTCAATCCAGATGCCCAATCGCGCCTGATTGCGGAAGTCAAACTGCATGACACTATCACCGGAAACCTGCTTTATCACCACTTCCGTGACCACCGCGAGCATTACCGTACCTTTGCCACCATTCCTGCAAAGACGGCACAACGCCAAGACCAATTTCAGACGCTGATCGACTGGTTAGAAGACCAGTTTCCTATTTTTGTGGATGATTAACCTATGCGCTACCAACACGTTTGTATTGAAACCCTTGCCTACGAACTCCCGCCGAACATTATGACCTCTGCCGAGATCGAACGCCGGCTTGCGCCACTTTACGAGCGATTGCGCCTGCCGGAAGGCAGATTGGAACTAATGAGTGGCGTGCGAGAGCGACGCTTGTGGAACCCCGGTACATTGCCTAGTGCCGGTAGTATTGCTGCCGGACGTAAGGCTCTGGAAAAATTAGCGATTCCACGTGATAACGTGCAGTGCTTGATCCACGCCTCAGTCTGCCGGGATTTTTTAGAGCCTGCGACCGCAACCGTTGTTCATTCCCAACTCGATCTGCCGCAAGCATCGATGATTTTTGATGTTTCCAATGCCTGTTTAGGCGTGATCAATGGGATGTTACTCATTGCCAACATGATTGAACTCGGTCAAATCCCTGCCGGAATGGTGGTTGCCGGTGAAACCGCCGAACCCTTGGTAGAAGGCACCCTCCGCGAATTGCTGGAAAATCCGCAACACACCCGAAAAACCATCAAAGATTCATTTGCATCCCTAACTATCGGTTCTGGGGCGGTGGCAGTGGTGCTTACCCATGAATCGATCAGCAAAACGGGACACCGGTTGCTCGGTGGTGTGGCGCGAGGTGCTACCCAACACAACGACTTGTGCCGGGGCGGTACTGCCCAGCAAGATACTGGCATGGTGGGTGTCCGCCAACTGACGATGCAAACGGATTCCGAAGAATTGCTACAACGCGGTGTTGAACTGGCGGCGGAAACGTGGCACGTGCTCAAATCAGAGCTGGGATGGACCAACGACACCCCTCACCGGTTCTTCTGCCATCAGGTGGGCATTGCTCACCGGCGCTTGTTGTATGAAAAACTGGAACTTGATATGAACAAAGATTTTGCAACGTTGGAATTTCTAGGTAATGTCGGGACGGTTTCCATGCCTATCACTTTGGCAATGGGCATCGAACGGGGATTGCTCCAAACGGGTCAGTTGGCAGGACTACTGGGGATCGGCAGTGGTATCAACAGTGTAATGATGGGAATTAAATGGTAATGAAAGAGGCGGATACACATGATTAATCCAGAACTCCGAAAGTTATATCCGTTTGAGTCACATGTTTTGCGGATAGGGGGTTATCGTTACCATTATTTGGACGAGGGGCGTGGTGAAGAAGCGCTGGTGATGCTCCATGGCAATCCGACATGGTCATTTTATTATCGCCATTTAGTGCTGGCATTTCGGGATCGCTACCGCGTGATTGTACCGGATCACATGGGTTGTGGGCTTTCGGACAAACCCCAATCCTACCGCTACCAACTGGATCAACATATTTCCAATCTGGAACGCCTATTGGAAACCCTTCAGGTGACACAGTTGACTTTGGTCATGCATGATTGGGGAGGGGCGATTGGAATGGGCTATGCGGTGCGCCACCCAGAGCGGATCAAGCGGTTGGTGGTGTTTAATACGGCGGCATTCCGCTCCTCCAAAATTCCACTGCGGATTAACCTTTGCCGGATTCCGGTCGTTGGCGATATTGCCGTGCGCCTGTTCAACGGTTTTGCCGGCGGTGCCATCTATATGGCAACCACCAAACGGATGGCGCCCGGAGTTAAAGCGGGGTATCTTCTACCCTATAACAGCTACCGTAACCGGATCGCCACATTGCGCTTTGTGCAGGACATCCCGCTGGAAGCCCGTCACCCAAGTTATTCTACCTTGGTGGAAATTGAGCAGGGACTCCATCAATTTAAAAACCATCCGATGTTGATCATCTGGGGTAACAAAGATTGGTGCTTCACACGAGACCATTTTTTGTTGCGATGGAAGGCGCGGTTTCCGCAAGCGGAAATCCACGAATTTGAAGACGCCGGACATTATGTGGTGGAGGATGCCCACGAGCGGATCATCCCCCTGATGGAACTGTTTCTCCAAAAAGACAATATCGGTTAAGCATGGTCCTCTGCGGTTTCCGGGGGCAATGTCGCATTAGGGCGGGATTTGGTAAGTTCGTATAACTCGGCGCGGAGTTCCTGATTCGATTTTTCCAGCTTTTTGACCTTTCGTTGTAACTTAATATCGGCATAGGCATTCCAAAAATACATGATGGCCACCCCGAGAAAAAAGGCGCTCGCCAGCGCCAACCCAACCGGTAAGGTCAATTTCGTCCAAAAAAAGTTGATGGTCACCTGCTCCCCAATGTTCAGGACGATAAACGCAGTGAGTACAAAGACCACCAGCAAAATAATCAGGAGCAATAAACGCCACAGCATAATACCTCTCCTTCTTTAAAATTAAGTAACGGCTCAAGACCCATAGCTCGACCCGCTTATTTGTCCGATAATATGTTGGAATTATTAGGGAATGTCAATCATTTTATATATCCCAGAATTGACAACAAGAGAACCCGCAGATTATATTTAAGAGGAATCTCAGCCGGTATTGGGGATGGGCAATGGTGTACGATACGCCGAGGATTCGCGATGAAGAAAAAAATTCTAGTAATTGATGACGAGTATGATATCCGGCTCCAACTGGTCAAATTTTTGGAGTTGAATGGTTTTGCAAGTCTCACTGCCGAGAGCGGGGCACAAGGGATTGAAATGGCCCGGAAGGAACTGCCAGATGTGATCGTGTGTGATATTTTAATGCCTGAAATATCGGGTTATGAGGTCTGTAATACGTTGCGTAACCACCCCGATACGGCGATGATACCCTTCATCTTTTTAACCGCCATTGATTCCCGCGAGGATACCCGGAAAGGGATGAATTTAGGTGCCGATGACTATATCACCAAGCCTTTTGATTTCAAAGACTTACTGCAATCTATTCACATCCGGTTGGAAAAACGGGCACAGTTGGAACAGCACTACCGGGATAAACTGAAAGCGTTACAAGATATATTTGGATATGCCATGCCCCCACAACTTCGCTCGTCGCTTTCCACCATTATCGCGTTTTCAGAGAAAATCACCAATTTTAATTTGCTTACCGCTACCGCAGAGCCGCTCGATTTTCAGAGAGTGGGCAAGGTGATTAATCGTACCGCTTGGGATTTGCTTAAGCTGATTGATAACTACCAATACTACGCCTTTTTAGAATGGTTGCGCTTAATCCCGAAAAAATAGCGAACTTGCGGCAACATGCGACATCTCAGCCGGACAAAATTATT
>RFFQ01000025.1 GCA_003697105.1 Gemmatimonadota bacterium
ATGCAACGTCTCTCCGGATAATGTGTTTCAATTAACGTGTGATGCGCATTCACGAATGGCTCGATCATTTCCTGTCACCTGATGTTCCCGGTGGCGGTTGCGGTGGTAGAGACGTTGCAATGCAACGTCCCTACGGGGGTATCCTACCGAATCCAGATAAGCGCGAAGGTGCATTGAAACATCAAAACAACTGAGCCATTTGGGAATGCTCCCCAATGGCTCTTTTTTATGCCTTCCAGCCCGTGAAACACGACTTTTCTAATTATTTTAGTCATAATTTGAACTCAGCCGGTTAAAAAAAACAGACCTCTCAACAAGATAGATACTGTTTTATAAACCATGTTTTCTCCATCGGTTAAGGGGTTGGTTGGCAGATGCCGGCGGCGTTTTCCGGGTAGCGTTGGTGTAACAACTGGCAGGCACGCTTGATCATATCATCCAGATCAAAACTCCAAATATAAATTGAGCCTTTTGCATCCGTGATGGCGAGCAGATCGCCGTGCGGGTTGAACCGGATACGGGTTAGCTCTGCTTCACTGAAATTATCAATCGATTTGAGTAGCTCGCCGTCCATATTCCAAAATTTGAGGCTTCGATCGGCTCCGGCGGACGCGATTACATTCTCGCTCAAGCTAAAATCGATGCTCCGCACACTGCCTTCATGTCCCCGTAGCGTGTGGATGAGGTTTGCTTCGCGATCCCAGAGGTTGATGACCATACCATCCCCCGCCGAAGCGAAGTAGTTACCGCTGGGATGGTACACCACATCTTGCACGCTGGCAATGTGTTCCTTCAACGTGATCATCAATGTGCCGTCTTCAATGTCCCACGCTTTGAGCGTTCGGTCTATACTGCCGGAGATAAGGAAGGGTTGGGTGGGGCTGAGGGCTACCTGAGTGACCGCCCCATTGTGCCCCCGAAAGACGTGTACTTCCTCTTGAGAGCGTAATGACCATAACCGGAGGGTATTATCGTTGCCGGCAGAGACCAGTTGCTGCCCATCTTTGCTGAACACGACATCCCAGACGGTGCCATGATGCCCACGAAACACCCAATCCTCCGCTCCAGTAACCCAATTCCACAACCGGATCGAGCCATCCTGACTACCGGAGGCAAGATATTGCCCGCCGGGATGGAATGCCACACTGTAAACGGCAACCGGATGCGCCAACGTGCGGCGCCATGTGCCATCTGTGCCCCATAACTTGACCGTGCTATCCGTCGCGGCAGTCGCGAGGTGCTTTCCATCGGGGCTGAATGCCACATCCCAAATGCGCCCGCGGTGCCCCTGTGGGAACTGGCGGCGTTTATCTTGCCCGAACACCACCCTATTGAGAGAGGCGAGCACGTTTAGCCGGGTGGTCATATTTACTGTGGATTCTGGAATGTGTTGCAGTTGCTTTCCGGCTTGAATACTGGCAATTAACGCATTGAGGGAGTCATTTGTGGCAAGAGAGGTTTCTGCCGTGTTCTGCAAGTTTTGTATCTGTTTGATCTGTTTACGGTGTTCAATGCGGCTTGTGGGCACCGGAGGGGGTGGTTCTGGGGTAGGTTCCGGTTTTGTTTCCATCATTGCTAAAATCGAGTCTTCCAATACGGTTTTTTCCTGCCGGAGTTGGTCGATTTCCGTCACTAATGCCGTAATATTTTGTTGCAAACTGTCCCGTTCGGTGGCGGTTAGCTCTTTTTGTTGGATGACGTGCTGGAGGGAATCTTGAAGCTGTTGTTTTTCGGCGGCTAACCGGGCTTTGGCTTGGATTTCCTGCCGTAGCCGCCGTGGATCCGCCTGCGGCGGTGCGGACGGGATGGAGGAGGTCTCGCCGTAAGCCTCCGCTTTTTCGTAGGCTTCCAATAAGCGCTGGATCCGCTCCTGCTCCGCTTGGGTGGAATCCAGACCCCGTTTTAGGTCATGATTTAATTCGATGGCGTGTTGTAATTCCTTTTTAAAATCGCGGGCTTTTAGCTCGGTTAAGATGGCGTAACTTAGCACTGCCAAAATCAAAATGGTAATGCCACCTACGAGTAACATTCGACGGTTTGACATGCGCGTACCAACTGGAGTTGAAGGAAAGGAGGAAGTGATTTGTTTGTTGGTAATTGTAGCATAAAATTAAGGGTTCAGCAACCTATTTGTTGATGTTTCCTCCTTCACGACCTTCGCCAAAACGAAAAATTTGGCGAACCTATTGCGCTTTAACCCCGTGTAACCGTTTTGCCCGTCTCGGGCATTTATATCAGAGATTTTCCCCCTGATAGATGCCTTGATACCCGTTGGTTTTTGTGCCGAGCCGGAAAAAGACCAGTTGCAGAATCCGTGCGTTTTGCTGAAGGTGCAACCCTTGCGGATTGTAAACCACTAGCAGGGATTGGCTCTGTCCGCAATAGCCGGCGTCCCATACGGCGCTTTCCACGGTTGCTCCCACCCGCAACATGGAAGAACGGGGGCGGGCAAGTGCCATGACATCTTGGGGCAGATTCACCACTTCGTTAAATTGCACCAAATAACATCCCGGGGCTAACGGAAGCCACCCTTTTGCGTCAAACTGCAGTTCTGTGGTTTCTGGTAGTTGGCGCGCCGTATTGGAAAAATCTAACGTGCCAGCTCCCTTAAATTGGTACACGGCTTTCAAACTGAGATCGACCCCGTTGGGTTGCACTTGCACTGCCGGGTCAATCAGACCACTCAACAGGGGGGGGTCTTGATTGAGTAAAGTACGAATATCATGTTCGGTAAAAACGGAAGCCATTATTTATTCCTTTCGGGTTGGTTTCATAGGTTTTGCGCATCAGGAATACAGTGCCCAACTGAATTTATTCCGGTATGTTTGGGTTGTCTCATGCGAGTCCCCCAAATAATTGAAGATGGCGCGACATGCCCGATTAGCCACCCCGTCGGCGTAATTTTTATTGATACCCACCACTTCAATGAATTTTTCTAGGGCTGCGGGAAAATCTTGTTGAGTCAAGTGCTGGATGCCGTCCAAAATATCCGCTTTGAGCGAGCTTTCCGGCAATTCTACAGGGGACTGTTGGAGGTGGAACAGTTCGGCAAATGTTCGCAGGGCTTCTGCCGCATCAAAGGATGGGGAATCCCCTTCAACCGGTTTGACCAGTTCCACCGCGCGCTCCGGCTCTGTGAAAATATATGTTTTTGCCAGTAGTACACGCGCCGCGTGGTTATCCGGTTCGGCATCAATAATGGTCTGTAGAAGTTGGCGGGCGGCTTCGGTCTCTCCTGCCGCCAGATGTTGTTGTGCCTGTTTGAGAGTTGAGCGGTGTTTGCTGGGCAGTGCTTTTTTCAGCCACTGTTCAATCATCTGTTCGGGCAGAGCTCCGACAAATTCATCCACAACCTTACCATCCACAAATAATTTTACATTGGGGATGCCTTGGATGCCGTATTCCCGGGCAATCTGGGGAAACTGGTCGGTATTCACTTTTACCAGTACCCAATCCTTATGGTGCTTTTGAGCGAGTTTTTCCAACACCGGTGCGAGTACCCGGCAAGGTGCGCACCATTCTGCCCAAAAATCGACCACTACTGGAATTTTATAACTGTGCTCGATGACATCTTTTTGAAAATTTTGTGTGTCATATCCCATTTTGTCACTCCATTTTGATGAGTTGTGTCTGATGATTGCTCCATTAGGTTGACCGTCCTTTTTTTGCGACGACCATAATCCGGTAGGTTTTATCCGACGGCGGGGTGAATTCCAGATGTTCGTAGATGTCCACCTGCGCAAAGCCGGCATGATCGAGCAAGCGGCGGATGGTGCTATAGGGGTAGAAGGTCTCTTTGTGGGTTTCCTGCCCGCGCAGGTAATAGCCGTTGTCTTGCCGGGCAAAAAAGGTCAGTTTGAGGGTAGAAATCCGGGTAGTCGCGTTATATTCGCTCTCCCAAATTGAGGTTAGATTCTTGGTTTCGCGCACGGTGGTGCCTTCTCCCCAGATTTGGCTAAGGGCAAACTCGGTGTTCATATCAAAGATATACAGCCCGCCGGGGCGTAGATGGTTGTAGGCGCATTGATAAGCTTTTTGCAACTGAGATTCTTTCAGCAGATAATTTAAACTATCATAGAGGCAAATCACCGCATCGAAGTGTTCCCTTAAGTCAAATTGGGTCATATCTGCCTGAATAAATTGGGTTTGGGGATATTTTGACTGGACACGTTCCTGAGCCACTTCCAACATGGCTTCGGAAAGATCGATGCCGGTGATGTCATAGCGATATTTGGCAAAGTAACCCGCCACAATGCCCGTACCGCAGGCAATATCCAACACCTTGGTGCCCCTGAGATTGTAGCGCCGGAAAATCCGCAAAATATAATCCACCCAACCGGCGTAATCGACATCATACATCAATTCGTCGTAATAGCGGGCAATGGTGGAATAGGGTAAGTTTGATTTTTTTTTCAGGTTAAACACGTTGATTCTCATCCATAATACCGGTTTGAAGCCATGCTTCTAAGGTGGTTAAGGCGCGTTCGACCATCTTTTGTCGCCGGGCTTGCCGTCCTCCTTTTGGCTTTGGCGTAATGGGAGGGAAAAGCCCAAAATTGATATTCATGGGCTGGAAATGATCGGGGTCTGCGGTGGTAATGTAGTGAAGGAGCGCGCCGGTGGCGGTTTCCGGTGGCGGGTAAATGGGGGGTTGTTGGTGAACAAGCCGGGCTAGATTGATGCCGGCGATCAGTCCGGTGGCGATATCTTCGACGTAGCCTTCTACCCCGGTGAGTTGCCCGCCCACAAAGAGATCATCTCGTCGTTGGGTTTGCAGGGTGGGGCGAAGCGTTCGCGGGCTGTTCAGATAGCTGTTGCGGTGGATACTGCCGTAACGGTAAAACTCCGCGTTTTCCAAGCCGGGAATCAACCGGAAGATGCGTTTCTGTTCCCCGATTTTCAGTTGCGTTTGGAACCCGACCAGATTATAGCTGGTTTTAGCGGTGTTTTCTGCGCGAAGTTGCACCACCGCGAACGGTTTATCACCCGTGGTGGGATCGGTTAATCCAACGGGTTTCATGGGTCCGAAGGTGAGTGTTTCCCGCCCGCGCCGTGCCATCTCTTCGATAGGCATACACCCTTCAAAGTAGTGGCCGCGCTCAAAATCTGCCGGTAGGTGCGGTTCGCCGGCGATCAGTTCTTCGTAAAATCGATTATATTCCGCTTCTGTCATGGGGCAGTTGAGGTACGCCTCATCCCCGCCTTTGTCGTAGCGATTTTGAGAGAACACTTTGTCAAAATTGATCGACTCCGTCGCCACAATTGGGGAAATGGCATCATAGAAGAACAAATCTTGTTCGCCTAAGGTAGCGGAAATATCGGCAAACAGAGCATCGGACGTCAGCGGCCCGGTGGCAATCAGAACCGGCACATCTACTGGAATATGAGTGACTTCTTTCCGAATGATCGTCACGTTGGGGTGGTGTTCTAATTTTTCGGCAATATAAGCGGAAAATTGCGCCCGATCCACTGCCAATGCTTGTCCGGCAGGGACACGCGTCGCATCAGCCGCCTCGATTAGGAGTGAACCCAAGCGCCGCAGTTCTGCTTTTAGCAACCCATGCGAGGTAGATACATCATTGGATTTCAGGGAGTTACTGCACACAAGTTCCGCCAGATCGCCGGTTTTATGCGCTGGTGTTTGCTTTGCCGGGCGCATTTCATACAGTTCCACAGGGACGCCTCGGGTAGCAATTTGCCATGCCGCCTCGCAACCGGCAAGCCCTCCACCGATAACAATCGCTTTGGGTGTCATGGGGTATCCTTCTATATCATGTCTCACAAAATAGTACCAGCAAGGAGGTGTTTTACCCCCCTTGCTGGTAATTTTCATTTATGGCTCAATATCGTACGCCGAGATATATCTCGCGGCCTTTGGTCGGTCCCCACGCAAACGCTGTATCAAAATAGGGACCAAAGGGGTCTTCCCAACTTAAAATAGGGTGTTCTTGGCGGTAGTCAAATAGATTTTCGACACCGGCGTAAATTTCCAACCGCTGCCAACGGCGGGTCAGTTGCAGGTTTGCCGTAAAATACGCCTCAGAAACCGGCGGTTGTTGCAAGTCCGCGGGTAATGTTGATGTATCTGGCAGGTGTTGCTCGCCGTACCAATGCAGCGACCCATCCACATACCAATTGCTTTGCAGTGGGCGGTAGGAGAGGGTGGTCAGTACTTTATGTTGCGCATTAAACGGCAGTTCGATCTTTTCGCCATCAACTCTGCGGTAAACATCCAAAAAATTGTAGGCAATTTTGCTGTTGATTGTTTCCCGCACGTCAATCAACAACTCTGCTTGCAAACTGTTTGAGGCGGATTCTCCCTTAAAATTACTGATGTACGCCTGCCTTGGATCGCGATCATAATCCGGGAAAATCTGATTGGAGAACCGGGTGTGATACACATCCACGCTGAGATGACCACTGATGGCGTCCCAAGCGTAATAATACGTTGCATTTGCCCCGAAACTAGCCGCTCGTTCCGGATCGAGATCGCCAGCGATAATTACATCCCGCGAACTGGCAAGAAGATTGACATTTTCTGCGAAGATATTGACCGTGCGCAAGCCCGTCCCCGCTGAGAGACGGACATCCATCTGGGGCAATAACCGGTATTTCAGCAGGGCACGTGGGGTGATAAACATCCCCACATCGGGATGCTGATCGGCGCGCACCCCAACAATCACGGTGGCATTGTCCCAATTGAAGACTTGCTCCGCAAACACGCCCGGAATCACGTCTGTTTTGTTGTAAATACCATCATAGGTGCGCTCCAACGGGTTGGCGAGAAATCGAATATCCTCATTAAGGGTCAAATAACGCAAACTGAGTCCTGTGCGTAAGGTGTGGGTTTGCCAATCCCGCTCGTATTGTAGATTGGCGTAGCCCTGAAACTGATCTGCCTGATACTGTACGGTGCCGAAATATGCCTCTTGATCCTGATAGACGGTAGAGGCAAATAACGCCAGCCGGTGTTGGGCATTTAACCGGCGGATAGTTTTCAGATAGATTTCCGGTTGGGTGAGGGCAACGGTTTGCCCAAACACTTGCGTACTCGCTCGATCCTGTTCTGCATCATAGGTCACTTGCCCACCGGTGCGGTGTTCGTGCAAATAGCGCAATCCGATTTGCGTGTACCAACGGGAGTCATTTTTGGTGCCATATTGCCACTTGTTGTACATCATGTAGCGGGTTAGTAAGGGTAAATCTGTAAATTGGTCGGCATTGTTATCGATGCGGCGGGCAGGTTGCACAGAATGCGCCGCCAGCAACGTTTGCCAGCCTTTCCACTGGCGGCTGATCGTGGCGTTGTACTGGGTTTCGCCAAAGCTGTTGCCGTAAGCATTGATTGCGAGTGGAGACTCCTTTTCGGGTGTTTTCAGTTCCACATTGACCTGCCCGCTGATGCTCTCAAACCCTTGTAATACCGAATTTACGCCTTTTGTCACGTAAATATTTTCGATCAATGTGCTGGGATAACTGCTAATTCCATAGGTATAGGTTAAGCCTTGTATCAAGGGCATTCCATCGATCAACACCTGATTGTAAACGCCGGACAATCCCAAAATACGTAATTCTCGGGTGTGGGTGATGATATTTGTCGTAACCGCCTCCACCGATGAATTGCTACCAAAACAGCCGGTTAAATCACAGCAGGCGGCTTTGGTAAACTCGGCATCGGTGATGACTTCGGTTTTGTAGGCTGTTTCACGGTCGATAAATCCGGCGATCTGTTGCCCCACTACGGTGACTTCATCCATGTAGATGGTGGCGGGTTTCAAACTGATCAGCACGAAACTCGGGTCAGTTACGGTGAGCGTATCTGGGGCAAAACCGATGTATTGAACGAGCAAAGTGGACTCCGGTTGGTCTGGCATCTCAATCGCGAAATTACCGTCAGGGTCCGTCAGGGTCCCAATGGGGGTACCTTGCCACGAGACATTTGCCCCGGCAAGTGCCGCTCCGGTTGAATCGTCCATGACCATGCCGCGTAGAATTTCCGCGGGAAGCCCACTGCACGTCATAAAAAGTAGAATCAGGGTGTAAATTCCTGTTTTCATGGCATACTCCTCTTGAAATGATAACATATTGTGGATTAACAAGTATGAACCGTATCCACGATTTGTGGAGGACGCCAAATCTCGTAACTAATGATCCAAAGGGCTGGCTGGAATCGGGTTATAGGAGCATACAAAATGATGAGATGGGGGAGACCCGTCAATGTTGAGTGGACCCACCCGGTGCAACAACTCCGGTGACAGGGCACTAACGGATTGCAAGGGGAGTCTTCTGCGGTTTCGCTTCCGGTGACGGGTGCCGGCGATGGAACGTCGCAACAACTCGAGGCGGGTGCGGGGATTGACGTTGCCCAAACCGGTTGAATCAATAATACGATAAGATAAAGGATGAACAAGAAACTTACGAGTTTCATGATTCGCAAAAATGGGATTGGATGATAGCAAATGTAACCTTATTTAACCAGATGTGCTGAAAATCGGCGGAATTGATCCGTTTGTCAAGGGGAATATGTTGCTATGCGACGGATAGGTGCTGTTGCAACTGGTGTAATCCCTTTTTGAGACGGACGATTTCGGCTTCCAGTTCATCAAGTTGGGATTCCACGCTCTGGGGGGCGGGTGGTTCGGAAAGGGACGAAGTGGTGATCGCTTCGGTTAGGGCATCGATCCGGTGTTGGTAATCAATATTAGGGGTTTGTTGGTAAAGGGATTCGTAAAGTTGAATTGCCTGCTTGGCATCGTTTTGATTCCGGATAATTTGGTAAAGTTCATCGTTAATTCGGGCGAGATGCTCTTTTTGGTTGGTTTGGGTCCGCAACGTTTTAAGGGCGTCGATCACGACTTCCTGCTCCGCCGGGGAGGTGCTCTGCCGGTAGCGAATCTTTAAGTCCAGAAAACGGCATTGAAATACCAAATCCGGTTGGTGCTGTTTTTCGGCGAGCTGGTGGGCTTCGGTATTCATTGTTTTGGCTTCTTCCAAACGGTCAAGATGGTAGCAAAAGTTGGCGTACGTCTGCAATAGGGAAGGTATAATTTTCTTGAGATTCCACGTTCGGCACAAGGTCAATGCTTTTTGGTAGGCGGCTTCGGCTTTATCAAATTCTTTCAGTTGAGTGTACAATGCCGCGATGTTAATCAACGCAATACTCATGGCACGTTTATTGTCCACTTCTTCTGCCAGTACTAGGTTGCGCTGATAGTGTTGCAGGGCTTGGTCATACTCTCCCCGCAGATAATGCACATTGCCGATATTACCATGAACGGCGGCAAGCTCGATTTTATTCCCGATGCGCTGGCTGACCTCCAGTTTTTGCCGGTAACATGCCATTGCTTGCTCGTACTGGCCCAAACTGCGGTGAACAATCCCCATATTGCCAATGCTGATCGCCATGGCGGTTAAATCGTCCTGTTCCAGCGCCAGTTGGTACTGCTTTTGGAAGGCATTCATGGCGTCGTCCGGCTTGCCCATGTCTTTCAATGCCAATCCGATATTATTCAAAAATTTAATTTTAAGGTATTGGTTATCAATCGTATTGGCAATTTCCAACCCATTTTGATAATTTGCCAATGCGGCGGCGGCTTCGCCATAATGCCAGTGGATCAGTCCTGAAACTTGCAGACATTCTGCTTGTCCTTCCAAATTATTTTGGGAGAGGAACGTTTCGTAGGCGGGGCGCAAGTATTTGAGGGCTTCACTGTAGTTGCTTTTTTTATAATACGTTATTGCCAATCCTAATTGTCCTTTGGCGCGGTGAAGGGGATCGCCGTGACCGCTGTTATGGTTAAGGATAGAGGTATAAGTTGCTAGGGCATCATCTAAAGCGGTTGTATCCAGTTGAACTCTGCCTTTTTTGAGTTGGATGTCTATTCGTGCGTCCACCTCTTCTGGCGGGATCAATTCCAATAGCTGGTCATAGTAGCGAATGGCTTTATCATTGGCAAAATTTGCTTTGGCTTTTTCTGCGGCTTTTTCCAGATAGATACGGGCTTGGGTTGTGTTTTGTGCGTGGTAGTAGTGATGCGCCAGATGATCGACATGCTCTTCCAGAGAGGATTCAAAAATATGTTCCAGATGTTGGGCTAAATATTGGTGCAGATAGGGTTTATCAGTGATGCTGGCAACAATCATCTCTTGTACTTTGCTGTGTGCCAAACGATAAAAAAGCATTCCTTCCACTTCCAGAGAGGTGATCCACTCCGCTTGTTCCAGCCGGTCAAGGATTTGGGGTAGGGGGGTTTGGATGGCATCGATAATGACCTCTTGCAGGATTTCAAACCGTACTTCGTCTTCCAATAATGCCAGAATTTGGAGACAAAACACTTCATCTGGGCTAAAGTGTTCTCGTTTCCAGCGCTGTTCGATGATTTCAACCGAATCCAAACTGCCGGATTGTTCGGGCAGTGGTTTGGTTAGTTCCCAAGATGTACCGCGCCGGTCAATGACTTCGGTTTCCACGAGGGATTTCACTATTTCTTGCAACAATAGCGGGTTGCCCCCAATGTGTTGTTGGAGGTGGGACAATGCCGATTGTAACGAATTGCCTACGTGCCCTTTACCAAAAATACCGGTTAGATAGGTTTGGATGGCGTCCGGGGTGAGCGGTTGTAATTCTATCCGGTGGAGATGGTGCCGGTCTTGTAGGGGCTTAAGCCAATTCTGAATCCGCTCAAGCTGTTCTGTTCGAGCAGTGGCAATCAGGCTCAGATGTGATGTAGTTTTATCCGTTTTTTTCTGATGGTCTAGCAGACTGGTGAGGATTTGCCAACTGCCGGAATCCGCTGCATGGATATCTTCCAGACACAGAACCAGGGGTTCGTCCTGTTCTGCCAAAATATCCATTAAAAAGTCGGTAATTGTCTGGATCAAGATACGTTGTTCTGTGGAAGGGATTTGTACGGTATCCGGCATGATCTTTTGGAGTTGGGGATGTCGCGGTAGGATTTTTTTAAGGGTTGAGCCATGAATTTGAATAACATTTGCCGAGCAGTCGTAGAGCAACTCGCTGATGATGTCAATAAATGGGGAATAGCTGGTCAGAATATGCTCGATGCACTTTGCCTCCACAAAGCGGATATGGTGGATGCGGCAATGTTTTTTTAGTTCCTGTATGAGCCGGCTTTTACCAATACCCGCCTCACCGGTGAGCAATACCAACTGGGGTTGGGAGGATTCCATTAAGGCGGTTTTGATGGTATGAAGTTCCGCATCTCTCCCAATGAAATCAGCACCCATCACATACGCCCGGCGTGTTTCGGGGGTTTCCAAGGGGTAATTAGTGTTTAATTTCCGGTTGATGTCTTCAATGACCTCGACCCCACCGGCGTAGCGGTCTGTTGGGTGATAGGCAATCATGCGGCTGACGATCTCGCGCAGTGGAGGAGATTCAATCCGGGCTAATTCCAATTGTTGCTGGTGCTTAAATGTATCTGGCTTTTTTAGGATGTTCACCAGCGAGCCTGAACCATGCCGGGAAAACAATACGTGTCCGGTCAGCAATTGGTAGAACGTTACCCCCAAGGCGTAAATATCGACACCGTGATCGATGGTTTGTGCATTTAATACTTCGGGTGCCATGTAGAGGAGAGTCCCTTTGTGCCGCTGTTCCAGATGGTCTGCCAAATCTGCCAGACCAAAATCTAACACTTTGACCTGCTCGCCGGTCAACATGATATTTCCCGGCTTCAAATCGCGGTGCAAAATTCCACGGCTATGGATGAACTGTACCGCCCGGCAGAGGTCAACCATGATGTCCAATGCTCGTTGCTGCCCGATTTGCCGTTGTTCTCGAAGCAGGTCAGATAAAGTCACCCCGTCAACGTATTCCATGATGATGAAATAATTTTCGGTGGTGCGATCCGCGCCAAAATCATACACGCGCACCAGATTGGGATGGCGGAGGCGGGTCATCACTTCAAATTCTTTTTTGAAGGCTTCAACGGTTTTGTGGGTAAATGTATCCGGTTTGATGGCTTTTAGTACCATCTGTTGCCGTCCTCGCAAGAGGTCTTCCACGAGGACAACCGTCCCCATTTCACCTTCACCAAGAGCGTGAAGGCGCCGGTAGCGGTTAAGGGGCTGGTAAGGTGCAATCTGCGGTACTTTTTGGGCTAATTTTTCAATGTAACGCTGATACCCTCCGCCGGGATATTTTGCGGCGAGTTTTTTATACCGTTTCAAGGCACGGTTGCGATAGTGGTTGCGATGGGTCATCTCGTATAACTCATTATCGAGTTTGGCTTGATCGGGGGGATCGAGTTCGGCAAGGAGCGCTTCAAATTCATCCAACACCGCGTGAGGCGTTTCACTTTGATAATATTTTAATTGGAGTTGTAATATCCGAATTTTTGTTATCATCTCTTCATGATTCGTCTCTGTTGCCCATGTGTAGGCTTGGGTAAGGAAGGGTTCAACTTCATCATATTTTTGCATTTTCAGCTTGAGGTCTGCTTTGCTGTAATACGTTCCGCAGAGGTAGTAACGGCGTGGTTTCGTATCATTTATGGCATCGCCATATTCGAGCGCCATATCCAGATATTTTTCCGCCTCCGCATAATTTTTCCACTGTTTGTAAATATCACTCATGCCATTAAGTGCAATAATACAACTGAGTTTATTGCCTAATTCTTCTGAGATTTGCCATTTGCGCCGGTAACAGCGCAAGGCTTCCTCGTATTTACCCAAAGAAAGGTAAGCAACGCCCATATTTCCGCTCACCACACTAATGCTGCGTTTATCCCCCATTTCAAGGGTGAACTCCAGTTGCTGGTGATAGTACCGGAGAGCTTCTTCAAATTGATGTTGCATGATAAACACATTACCGCTGTTCCCCAATGCCATACACAAACTGGCTTTATCCCCAATTTTAGTAGCGATTTCGGCTTGTCGTTGGTAGTATTCCAGTGCTTTTTCATAATCTTTATGGTGCCAAAAATGAACATTGCCTATTGTGCCAATAGCGACGGCAATGCCGCGTTCATTCCCGATTTCTTCATCAATTTTGAGTTTACGGGTATAATATGCAAATCCCTCTTCAAATTGAGCCTGATCCAGATGCACATTCGCCACATTGCCGAGTGTTTCACTAATGAGGTGTTTATCCTGTATTTTTTTGGCTATAGCCAGTCCCTGTTGGTACTCTGCCATTGCCTGCGGGTAGAGTTGTTGCCGAAAATAGACATTTCCGATTTTATTATGAATTTTTCCAACCTCTGCCGGCGAACCCGTGCGCTCGTAGTAAGCAAGACATGCTTGTAATAGCTCCAATGCCGCCGGGTAATTGCCCTGATTGTAAAAAATGGTTGCGACCCGCGTTTGGCTGGCGACAACCCACCGTTCATCGTTGAGCTGTTGGGCACGTTCTAGGGTCTGCTGGTAGAGTGCTAAACTTTCGCTCCACTGTCCGGTACGTTGAAGAATATCCCCTTTTTGATGCAAAATCGCGATTTGCTCCGCTTCATCTAATTCCACTTTTTCCAATAATAATTCGTAATATTGAATCGCCTTTTGGTTGGCAAAATTGCGAACGGCTTTACTGGCAGATTTTTCCAGATAATACCGAATTTTCGCCTGATTGTTTGTTTGGCAGTAGTGGTATGCCAGTTCTTCGACGTGATTATCCAGATTGAGTTGGTAGATCAGTTCCAGTTGTTCCGCGATGTGGTGGTGGATTTGGGCTGGATTTGGTATCTGATCCTGCACTACTTCCCGAATGCAGTCATGACTGGGACGGTATAGGATTGTCTGATCCACTTCTTCGCCGGTGATGAGTTCTTTATCTTCCAGAGCACGCAAAATATCGATGGCTTCCGGCGGATTTTTGAGGATGAGGAGTTGTTCAAAAATTTCGAGCGGAATACTTTTGTTTACCAAAGCAAGAATTTGCAAGCCTTGCATTTCCGTAAAGCTTAAATTGAGCCGCTCCAACCGGTGTTTCACCAACATTTTTACATCATGGGAGAGTTCGGCTTCCGCGAACGCCGCGGTCAACTCCCACGTTTTGCCTTGCCGGATAATGATCCCGCGTTCCACGAGAGATTTGACCAACTCTTGCAAGTAAAGTGGATTTCCTCCGACTTGCCGTTCAATAGCCTCAACCGCCGCGAAAAGCGATTTTCCAACCCGGTCTTGACCGAAAATGGCGATCATGTATTGCTCAATGTCTGTTCGCCGGAACGGAGAAAGACGGATAATTTGTAACCGCTGTTTTGCGTTAAGATTATCTATTAGGGGTTGAATATGGGGTAGTTCTTCTTCTTGACTACAGGCAAAAATACGGAAAAACCGCTCTGCAGGTTCTAAACGGGAGAGTTTAAATAGCAGTTCGCGCAATACTTCTTGTGTTCCCGGGTCTGCCGCGCCCAACCGGTGGAAAAGGAGTACATGGGTTTCCTGAGCTTCAATACTGTAATCGATCAGGAAACGGGTGATCGCCTCGATTAATATGCTTCGCTCAATTTGGCTATCTTGTACGGGTTTGGCAGCCATGCCCTGCAATTTGGGATGATTCGGCAACAGTTTTTTCAGATCACCAGCATACAGGGCGCATAGTTCCGGGCTGGCATTTAGGATGGCTTCGTTCAAAATATCGATTATGGGGGCGAATGTTTTGGAACCGTCCCGGGAGATATACCCTTCCATCCCGTTGATCGCATGAAGTTGGCAATACTTTTTCAATTCCTGTAATAGGCGCGTTTTTCCCACACCGGATTCACCGGTCAGTAGTAAGAGTTGATCGGCATTCTGCGGTTGGTTCAATTTTGCCACGAGGGTTTTCAATTCTGCTTCGCGGGCAATAAAACTGGTACTTTGGACGTATGCTTCGCGGGTTTGAACCGTTTCCAGCGGGAAAGGGACTTCTCGATGCTGGTTAATCGCGAGGATCACATCACTCGCGGTTTGAAAGCGTTCGTTGGGGTTGTAAGCGATCAGACGCCGGATTACATGGCGTAAATCGGGCGAGTCGATCCGCTGGAGCGCCTCTTGCTGGCGGATTTCAAATTGTTGTACATCTTTCAAAATGTGTAAGATAGCTTTAGAGGATTGGTTCCGGTAAAGGGTTTGCCCGTTGAGACGTTCGAGGAGTGTCATGCCCAACGCAAAAATATCAGTACGCGGATCAATTGTTTGGTGCAATACCTCCGGCGCCATGTAAAGAAGTGTACCTTTTGTACGGGCGGGTTGTTGCAACCCTAAATCTGCCAGACCAAAATCGAGGATTTTCAGGGTGGAAATATCTCGTTCCGGAGTTTGAAACATGATGTTGCCGGGCTTGATGTCCCGGTGCAAAATCCCCCGGCTATGAATGAATTCCAACGCCCGGCAAAGGGTGACGATGAGACTCAATGCCTCCTCCGTGGAAATCGGAAGCTGTGCCCGGATACTATCTGCTAATGATTCGCCGCCGACATATTCCATCGTCAAATAATAGAGATCGGTGGTTCGATCCCACCCAAAATCATAAACACGAGCCAGATTGGGGTGTTTCAGGCGAGTGGCAATGTCAAATTCTTGCTTGAACACGTTGAGGGTTGCCGGGTTGATCCGTTCTTTTTTGATGGTCTTGAGCGCCAACGTGCGATTTCCCCGTAGCACATCCCGCACTTGATAAACGGTACCCATCCCCCCTTCGCCGATGGTTTTGATGATTCGATAACGATGGTGAATTAACGTCATATGATGATTTTGTTTGTTTTCGTTTTAAGATGGTTACTGATGCTCAGAGTAAACACTATTCTGCGACATCTGTCAACCTGTTTTTGCACATCGGTGTGGTATAATTTCACGGTGCATTTTTGTGACCAACGTGTTTTAGGAATCTGTACTTTTTTGTATATTTTAATCTTGACTTTTTTGTATAGATTATATACTTTCCCGCCCAATACTATCCAACAGAATTTTAATTTTCATCAGACCAAGCCAAAAGGAGTGGGCGAATGAGTTCAGTGGTAGAGGATACGAAACGTGTGGAAAACGAGCGTCATGATAGTGATGCGATTATTGATTCGCATGTGGCGCAGGAGTATAAATATGGCTTTTACACTGAGATTGAGGCGGATTCACTTCCCCCGGGATTAAACGAGGAGATTATCCGGGCACTTTCTGCCAAGAAAAATGAGCCGGAATGGATGACGGAATGGCGTTTAAAAGCCTTCCGGCACTGGCAAAATATGGAAGAGCCGAGATGGCCCAATGTGACGTATGAACCGGTGGATTATCAGGCGATTACCTACTATTCCGCCCCTAAAAAGAAAGGGGAGGGTCCGCAAAGTTTGGATGATGTGGACCCCGAATTGATCCGTACTTTTGAAAAGCTGGGTATCCCGCTGGAAGAGCAGAAAATGTTGGCAGGTGTCGCGGTTGATGCTGTTTTTGATAGTGTTTCGGTGGCGACAACCTTCAAGGAAGAACTTAAAAAGGCTGGAGTCATCTTCTGTTCCATGTCAGAAGCGATTCAGGAGCATCCAGAACTGGTCAAAAAATATTTGGGGTCTGTGGTGCCGCAAACGGATAACTTTTTTGCCGCGCTCAATTCGGCAGTCTTTAGTGATGGGTCGTTTTGTTACGTACCCAAAGGGGTACGTTGTCCGATGGAACTATCCACGTATTTTCGCATCAATGCTATGAATACGGGGCAGTTTGAACGCACATTGATTGTCGCCGATGAAGGGGCTTATGTCAGCTATCTGGAAGGATGTACCGCTCCCATGCGGGATGAAAATCAGTTACATGCGGCCGTTGTGGAACTGGTGGCGCTGGATAATGCTGAAATCAAATATTCTACGGTCCAAAATTGGTACCCCGGTGACGAGCAAGGTAAAGGTGGGATTTACAACTTTGTGACCAAACGAGGTCGAGCCGAAACGAACGCCAAAATTTCATGGACTCAGGTGGAAACCGGTTCTGCCATCACCTGGAAATATCCCAGTGTGATTTTGAAAGGGGACAATTCCATCGGTGAGTTCTACTCCGTGGCACTTACCAAAATGCGCCAACAAGCGGATACCGGCACCAAAATGATACACTTGGGTAAAAACACGCGCAGTACGATCATCTCGAAAGGGATTTCTGCCGGCTATAGCAATAATTCGTATCGTGGGTTGGTCAAAGTGATGAAGGGGGCGGCAAATGCCCGAAATTACACCCAATGCGACTCCATGTTGATGGGTGATAAGTGTGGTGCCCATACGTTCCCTTATATTGAAGTCAAAAATTCAACTGCCAAAGTGGAACACGAAGCGACAACATCTAAAGTGGCAGAAGATCAAATTTTTTACTTGATGCAACGTGGCCTTTCGGAAGAAGATGCGGTCTCGATGATTGTGAACGGTTTTTGTAAAGAAGTGTTCCGCCAACTGCCGATGGAGTTTGCCGTGGAAGCCCAAAAATTGCTTAGTATTAGTCTGGAAGGCAGTGTGGGCTAAACACGAATCTTGAATCGCTTACAACTACTTAAGATTTAAGGAGATTGATACAACATGTTAGAAATTAAAAACTTACATGCCTCTGTGGAAGGTAAAGAGATTCTCAAAGGGGTAAATTTAAAGATGAATGCGGGAGAAATCCACGCGATTATGGGACCCAATGGCTCCGGGAAAAGTACGTTGGCACAAGTTCTTGCCGGACACGAGGCGTATGAGGTCACGGAAGGGGAAGTGCTTTATAACGGGATGAACCTCCTTGACTTAGACCCCGAAGAGCGCGCTCGCGAGGGCGTTTTTCTGGCATTTCAGTATCCGGTAGAGATTCCGGGAGTCAGCAATGCTTACTTTTTGCGCTCTGCCTTGAATGAAGTGCGTAAACATCACGGTTTGGAAGTGATTGATGCCGCCGATTTCCTCCGTCTCGCTAAGGATAAAATGAAAATGCTGGATATGGATAAAAGCATGTTAAACCGCTCCGTTAATGAGGGGTTTTCTGGGGGCGAAAAGAAACGGAATGAAATCTTCCAAATGGCGATGTTGAACCCTAAACTCGCCGTGTTAGACGAAACGGATTCCGGGTTAGACATCGATGCCCTTAAGATTGTCGCCAACGGTGTTAATACGCTCCGTTCCGCCGATAACGCCTTTCTGGTGATTACGCATTATCAGCGGTTGCTCAACTATATCGTGCCGGATTTTGTCCATGTGCTGGTGGATGGGCGCATTGTTAAATCGGGCGGTAAGGAACTTGCCTTACAGTTGGAAGAAGCCGGCTATGATGAGGTCAAAATGGAAGCTCTACAAGCGGCAGGCATTGCCTAACAAGGGAGGCGAATTGATGAAAACCACCACCGAATTTAACCAAATGTATCTATCTGATTTTAAAAGGGTTGAGTCCAGTTTGAATGGCGCGAAAGATCATCCGGTTCATGCCTTGCGCCAAGCCGGAATCACCCGTTTTAATGAACTCGGTTTTCCGACGACACGCCATGAGGAATGGAAATATACCAATATTCTCCCGCTGGCAAAAACAACCTTTAAGGCGTCTTTTCGCTACGATGCCGCTGGAGTAACGCCGGAAACGGTGACGCACTTCAGTTTTGAAGGCTTGGATTGTATCCAGTTGGTTTTTGTGAACGGTCACTTTTCGGCGGAACTCTCCCACACCACCGATTTGCCGGAAGGTGTGACGGTCCTCAGTTTGGCGGAGGCGTTCAACTCTCACCCAGACCTCATCCAAGCGCATTTAGGTAAATATGCCGTGGCGGATGAAAATCCATTTGTGGCACTTAATAATGCTTTTATTCAGGATGGGGCATTTCTTCATGTGGCAAAAAATATTGTGCTGGAAAAGCCGGTTCATTTCCTCTATCTATCCAGTGCCCCAGATGAACCTGTTCGTTCCCATCCTCGCAACCTCTTTATTCTGGATACCGGCGCTCAGGTCAACGTTATTGAGCACTACACCGGAATCGAAAATCAAACATACTTTACCAATCCGGTCACGGAAGTGGTGCTTGCGGCTAATGCGGAAATTCATCTGATCCGCCTGCAGGATGAAAGCAAAAATGCCTACCATGTTTCGGCAACACAGGTTGTACAGCAACGGGACAGCCGGTTTTATGCCAACTCCTTCGATTTTGGAGCGAAAATTGTCCGTAATGACCCGGGGATGCGTGCCGACGGGGAAGGTACGCATTCTGAACTCAATGGATTGTACGTACTCAACGGCGACCAGCATTGCGATAATCACACAGTGATTGATCATGCCATGCCGAATGCGACCAGTCATGAAATTTATAAAGGTGTGCTGAGTGATAACGCTCGGGCGGTCTTCAATGGTAAAATTTTTGTCCGTCAGGACGCCCAAAAGATCGATTCGGTTCAAGAAAATAACAATATTTTGCTGAGTGATTCCGCCGAAGTGGATACCAAACCCCAACTGGAAATTTTTGCCGATGATGTGAAGTGTACCCACGGAGCAACCATCGGTAAATTAGATGATGAACCTATTTTTTATTTGCAAGCCCGCGGGATTGACCGTGAAAAAGCGAAGACCATCTTAACCCATGCGTTTGCCTATCAGGTGATCGATTTTGTCCAAATCGAAGAAATGCACCCTTACTTGAACAAACTTCTTTCTGCACAGTTGAATGAAGCAATTGAGGTTGTCTTATGACCGCGAGTTTTGATGTTCACCGGATACGGCAAGATTTTCCGGTATTGATGCAGACTATTGGCAGTAAACCGCTGGTGTATCTGGATAATGCCGCTACTAGCCAAAAGCCGCAAGTGGTTATCGACGTGATCCGGCGCTACTATGCGGAGATCAATGCCAATGTTCATCGGGGCGTTCATACTCTGAGCCAGAAAGCCACCGCGGCGTATGAGGAAGCACGTTTAAAGGTGAAAAGCTTCATCAATGCGCCATCCGAACGGCAGATCATCTTTACGCGGGGCACCACGGACGGGATTAATTTGGTGGTACATTGCTACGGACGGCAGCATATTGGCGCCGGTGATGAAATCATTATTTCCGCGATGGAACACCATTCCAATATTGTGCCTTGGCAGATGTTGTGCGAGGAAAAAGGCGCAACCCTCCGGATCATCCCAATGAACGAACGCGGTGAATTGGAAATTGAGGCGTACAAACAGTTATTTTCCGAACGGACTCAATTTGTCTCGCTGGTACACATTTCCAACTCTTTGGGAACGGTTAATCCAATTGAAACAATGATCCAAATCGCTCACCAGCATGGTGTGCCGGTATTGATCGATGGGGCGCAAGCCGTACCTCACGCTCCGGTGGATGTCCAAGCATTAGATTGCGATTTTTACGCGTTTTCCGGTCATAAGATGTTCGCCGCCACAGGAATTGGAGTACTGTACGGTAAAGCAGACCTGTTGGAACGTATGCCCCCGTATCAAGGTGGCGGGGATATGATCCTCTCCGTTAGTTTTGATAAAACCATTTACAATGAGATTCCCCATAAATTTGAAGCCGGTACCCCCCATATCTCTGGTGTGATTTCATTAGGGGCGGCTATTGATTATCTGAATCAAATCGGTCGTGTGGCGGCTATGGAGTATGAAAATGCGCTCTTGGATTATGCTACCGCTCAATTAGCCGATATACCGCGTGTGAACCTGATCGGGACTGCCCGGGAAAAAGCTAGTATTATTTCGTTTACCATTGATGAGGTTCACCCGCACGATATTGGCACATTGCTGGATATGGAGAGCATTGCCATTCGGGCAGGGCATCACTGTACCCAGCCAGTGATGCAATGGTTTCAGATTCCCGCCACGGCACGAGCGTCATTTGCCTTTTATAATACGTATGAGGAAGTGGATCGTCTGGTTCAGGCGATTCATAAGGTAATAGAGGTGTTTCATCATGGATGAATATCGCGAACTATATCAGCAAATTATTTTAGATCACAATAAGAATCCGCGCAATTTTACCACCATTGACCCTAGCACGCATCACGCTGAAGGGTACAACCCGCTTTGTGGGGATCATTACACGATTTTCATGAATGTTGAAGGGGATGTTATTCGCAAGGTGGGTTTTCAAGGGAATGGTTGCGCGATTTCCAAAGCATCTGCCTCGGTCATGACAACATTACTGAAAGGCAAAACCATCGCCGAAGCGGAACATTTGCTGGAACTATTCCACGATGTGGTGATGGGGAAACAGGAACTGCCCAGTGATGATGATGACGATCCCGCTCTGGATAAGATTCGGGCGTTTGTAGGTGTACGTGATTTTCCGGTGCGGGTTAAATGTGCCACATTACCGTGGCATGCCGCCAAGGCGGCCCTGCATGAGGCGGATCAGGTGTCAACGGAGTGATAATCATATTTACATAATTTTTTAATTATCCCCGAGTATGGAAACCTGTGGTTAGGTTAGCGGATAACGGCGTGTCCCTTGGAGAGGGGCACATCGCTCGCTAAATTGCATTTCACACATCAGGGTATAGGTGTTATCATGGCATTTCTCGGCATATTCAAACGGGATGATGCGGATACAACCGCAACATCTTCATCGCTCTCTCAACAACAAGTAATTGAGGTTTTAAAGCAGTGCTACCCGCCCAATAATCCCCAAAGCGTTTACGATTTAGGTCTTGTTTCGCTGGTGGAAGTGGAAAACGGCAACGTGCACATCGATTTGACGGTGGATCGACCAAAATCTCCAGAAACCAAAGCGCTGGTGGAGAAGATCGACGCTCAGGTGAGGACGCTGGGCGGACTGGAAGAACTTACAATTGATGTTCATGGGAAGAAAAATACCCAATCCACAGACCTAACCGAAGCGGATATCATCGACGTTATCAAAACCTGTTATGACCCGGAGATTCCGGTCAATATTTATGAATTAGGGCTGATTTACGGGATTGAAATTCTGGATGGCGGTGTCGTCGATATAAAAATGACGCTAACAGCTCCAAATTGTCCGGCGGCGCAATCCTTGCCGGAAGAGGTTCGTTACAAAATTAGCCAATTGGATGGGGTGCAAGATGTCAATGTTAATATTGTCTGGACGCCGCCTTGGACTCCAGACTTAATGTCAGAAAGCGCACGGCTTGAACTCGGTATTTTCTAAATTTCATCCTTTTTTCACAATAAAAGCAGGAGATATGTACATGGCGCGTAATTTAATGGCAGGGCGTCCTCCGATTTATGACCCGGAGGCGGTAATTCCCATGCGGGACGAGTTAAAAGCAGTTGGATTTGAAGAATTACTAACTCCCGAAGATGTGGATCAGGCGATCCAAAATAATACAGGTACTCTATTGGTGGTGATCAACTCCGTTTGTGGGTGTGCCGCCGGCAGTGCCCGCCCCGGGGTTGCCCTGGCGTTACAACATACTACCATCCCCGATCGATTGATGACGGTGTTTGCTGGTATGGAGCGGGATGCGGTGGACCGCTTACGGGAATACCTCGTTGGGTATCCCCCGTCATCCCCTTTTATGGTGATTTTTGAGGGTGACAAACCTGTGTTTGTCCTTCAACGAATGGACATTGAGGGTCATACTCCGCAGGAGATCGCGGCGGATTTAGCTTCCGCATTTGAAAAATATTGTTCTAAGCCCGGACCATCCATCTCTCCAGAAACCTTTGAAGAGCTGGGTTTTGCCCGATTTTGTGGCTCTAAAATCCCCAAGTTTGTTGCTTAACCCCAAGTATAGGGTAGGTTTATGAAGTTTAGTACCCAAGAAGAGTATGGCTTACGGTGTTTGTTACATATTGCCAAGCAAGGTTGCGGGGGTAGCCAAACGATTTCAGAAATTAGTGAGGCAGAAGGGTTATCCAGCCATTATGTGGCAAAGTTGATGCGCATCTTGCGGCAAGGTGGTTTTGTCGCGAGTGTGCGGGGGCAAGCCGGTGGCTATGAATTAGCTCGCGCCGCAGACCAAATTCGGGTGAGTGAGGTGATCACCGTGTTGGGTGGTAAGTTTTTTGATGATGATTTTTGTGAGCGCCATGCCGGGGCGGAGGAATGTTGTATCCATTTGGATGTGGCGTGTTCCTTACGCGGATTATGGTTTCGTGTCCAAACGGCAGTGGATCAAGTTCTATCACAGACAACCTTGCAAGATTTGATTACACCGGAATCTTCTGGCGGTAGCCCGCTCATAAATATGGGTGACTCCGGGGTACTAGAGTCGCAGATTTACTTGGGGCACGCCACGTAACTGCCTCTTTGGTAGTCGGTGTGCCATGCCCTAAAGCAAACACGCGCCATCATCTAGTAAGAACGATGATGGCGCTTTTTTATGAGGATTTATGGCGGGTGGTTTTTTGTTTGGCGCGTTTTAAGGTGGCATTCAACGTGGGCGTGATCGTTTTTATCAGAGCATTTAGCTCAGAGATATCCAGTTGTGCCGCTTTTTTGAGGAATGTGGCCGTGCGGGAGAAGAGCGTTTTTAATTTTTGGTACCGTTGGGGGTCTGTGTCAGACAATTCCCGAAAATATTGCCATATTTGGCGGGGCAATAGTTCGTTTAGAAAGGATTTGAGCCGTTGGTAATCCTCCTCCATCTGGTGATATTGGTTTCTTAGATTATCAAGTGCTTGGCGGGTCTGATCTGTGTGATGCTGGATTTGGACGTTGGTTAGTTGGCGGTTCGAGCGTTCCGCAAACAAAATGGATTGGTAGTGATGGTACTGCTGGTAATGATAAAGTGCTTGCTGAGGTTGGTTCACTTCTTGATAGAGGGTGGCTAATAGATAGTGTGCCCGATGAATCTCCTCTTTATCTTGAATCTTTTCCGCCAGTTCCAAAGCGTTTGTTAAGTGGCTGGCGGCTTTATCTAAATCCCGGAATGACGTTTGAGAGAGCAGGTAACATTCACCCAATCCGATTAAAGCGACCATCTGATTATGTTTGTGTCCCACCTGTTTTGCCAGTGTCAACCCCAATTGGAATTGCGCCAAGGCGAGGTCATATTGGTTGAGTTTCAGATGAATTCGTCCCATATCATTTAATGCAAAGACTTCCCCGTACCGGTTCCCCACGTGGCGGCAGATTTCTAGCCCGCGTTCATAATATTTTAACGCGTCATCATACTTTTCCAACGTTGTATATATTTTCCCTAAGTTATTCACTGTAATACTTTCGCCGTGCATATTGCCTGTTTTTTGGCATTTATCCAGTGCTTCCAACATGTATTCCAGCGCTTTGGTTTCATCAAGCAAACTCATATAAACGAGACCAATGCTGATCAACACAAATGCTTCAATATAATTATCGTTTTCTTGCTGGCACATTTTTAATGCTTTGAACCCAATTTCAAGTGCCGAGGAAAACTCTGCGAGACGGCGGTGTGCGTCTGCCAAGGTGTTTAGAAGTTGAATTTGTAAGGTGTGATCGTTTTCCCGTTCGGCATAGGGCATGGCTTCCATGATCAACCGTTTAGCCAGATCATAATGCCCCGATGAATAATAGCAAAATGCTTGCGTACGAAGGCTATATGCCTGCCCTTTTTCATAACCAATCTCTTTTGACAGGGCGATAGCTTCCGCTGCCAAATCCAGTGCGCGTTCCTGAATCGTTTGAAGTTCCCATGCCAGCTCATTCAATAGATCGATTCGTGCGGTACCGTGGGCACTTTGGAGTTGCTGTTCCAGTTGGATGATTTTTTCATTCATGGGGATTCACCTTTTTAGTTGACAGGGATGACCAGTTCACACCCGGTCTCATTCGTCATGCCATCCGGGAAACACGGGCAATTTTGCCATTGTGAGACCCCAGCGGGTTTCGCAAAACCCTATGTTTTTCTAGGATAGCATCCGCTAAAGACCGGATATAAGACCCACAACCTGCTTGATAGGCGAAAGTTGTGCCAACCGAAATCAGACCAGCGCTAACTGGGGCTGTTCGGTGTTTCCAATTTTATCTAGTATATCATATTAGAGGGAATCTGTCCATCACTGAAAATAAAAATCGCATGAGACCGGTATTCAGGGCTTGACGTGGGATACACGCATGCGTTATTTTTTGAACATCTTTGAGCGCCGGTCTTTGGTTGCTCACATTTTTCAGCGCCAAAAAGGTAGTACTGGTACGATTAGGAAAGGGGTTAGTTGAGTCATGCCGGATGTTATTGATGTTCCGCAAATAAAGCCCAAACCAGCTAAAGGAAGGGCTAAATCGGATAAACTTGATAAACTCCCGCGTTATGCCGTGATTCTGCATAATGATGATGAGCATTCAATGGATGAAGTGGTGGCGTATTTGATGCAGATTTTCGGATTTTCGCTTGGTAAAGCGACTTTGCACATGCTGGAGGCGCACTATGAAGGGCGCTCCACCGTGATGGTCACCCATCAGGAACGGGCAGAATTGTACCGCGATAAGATGCGTTCTAAAACCCTCATTGCCTCTATTGAACGATTGGACTAATCCCCGAATGCTGCGACGAATCGCTCTTTACCTCATCGTGCTGGCCGGATTCTGGATTACAGGTGTGAAGGTAGCCTATCCCCAACCTGTGGAAGATCGGGGCTTGTGGGTGGTTCGGAATACTTTGACCTCTCCAACAGCAATTGACGACCTCATTTACTGGGCTGTAAACGCCAATTTTAATTCGTTATTTGTACAAGTTTGCGGGCGGGGTGATGCCTATTACCGCTCCGAATTATTGCCCCCCGCAGAACCCTTTTTGGACAACCCACCGAGCTATGACCCCTTTGCCTATTTGGTGCAACAGGCGCATCGCTACGGGCTTGAAGTACATGCCTGGATTAACGTATTTTACATTTGGTCCGCCGCGAATCCACCCCGTTCCGCGCGCCACATCTATTATCGCCATCCCGACTGGATTATGACCGATCAGGATGGGCGTTCTATGCGGGATTATACCCACACGGAACGCCGGCAAAAAGGAGTGGAAGGCATTTTTATTTCACCCGGTATTCCACAAGTGCGCAACCATTTACGCGAGATTGTGAATGAAATTCTCGAACAATATCCCGTGGATGGGATTCATCTGGATTATGTGCGCTATCCAGGTGCCTCCTATTCATTTGATTTTGTAACCCGCCACCGCTTTGAGCGAAAAGCAAAAGTTGACCCTTATGCCTTGCTTAATAATCAGTTGACCTTTCCGAGTACGGAAGAATTTTTGGCAAAAGTAAATGAGTGGAACCAGTGGCGGGCAGATCAAATTACCCGGCTTGTACGGGCATTGCATTATGACATCAGCCGTAAACGTCCGCAGGTGAAACTTTCTGCCGCGGTGATTGCGGATGTGGAACGAGCGTATTATCGCTTTGGGCAAAAATGGGCAGATTGGTTGGCGGAAGGTATCTTAGATTTTGCCGTGCCTATGGCATACACCACAAACATGGCAGATTTTGAGACTTATGTCCGTGATGCCGTGGCTCTGGCGGGTGACCGCCCTGTTTATGTGGGTATTGGCGTCTGGAACAAGCCGTTTGAGGATGCTTTGTTACAAATTCAAAAATGCCGGGCAGAAGGCGTGCAGGGTGTCGTGCTTTTTTCTCACAATGCGCTAACTCAACGTCCTGAATGGTATCTGGCTCTCCGGCAGGGTGCTTTTCGGGAACGTACTCTCCGCCCGGAAATGCCGTGGAAAGGTGTTCCGGAAATCGCTATTGAAAATGAAATGGAGTGGAAAATCCCACCACTGCAGTGGTTAATCCCCAATTTAGTCCTCGATTAAGCATTCATACCGGAGTTACGCGCTCTGTTCGGCTTTCCACAACGTGATCAATGCGGCGACTCCGAAAAAGAGATTACCCATCCAAGCCGCAAAGAGCGGGTCTAGCGCACCCGTTTCTCCCATCGAGCGTCCTACTTGGACAAAACCCCAATAGATGAAACTGACAAAAATGCTGATGCCAAACCCGAGGGCATTTCCCCCCCGTGCCGTCGCACTGGAAAGTGGCGCTCCAAACAGCACAATAATAAAACTGACAAATGGAAACGCTAGCTTAAAATGCCACCGTACCAACCACTTTGTCACATCTTCCCCTCCGGCACGAATGCGTTCAATGTACTGCCCCAGTTGCACATAGTTCATCTCATCCGGTTGAAGGGCTTTATTGGCAAAATCTGTAGGGATTTCGGTCAGATACGTCATTCGGACTTCGTGAAAGTGATAGGCTTCCTCAACATGTGCCGCCGTGTTGAACAACCGCACATAACCTTTCTTAAACACCCAACTGGAATCTTGGTAAACTGCTTGTTTTGCATCGATTCGCATCATCAGAGTATCATTGAGGGGGTATGTTAGCAATACATCACTCAACGTTTGGATTTTGGGGTCGTAGCGGCGAGCGTAGTACATCCGATCTCCCTCGCCCCGGTGAAATACATTTTGGCGAATGCGTTCGCTGGATGTTTCTCGTTTCCGAATTTGTTTATTTTCGATATAATTCATTTGACGCATGGTGTGCGGTACCACCAATTCATTGAGTGCCATCACTCCAAAGCTGATCAGCAATCCGATGAAGAAGACCGGTAGTAGCAGGCGAGTCAGGCTAATCCCCGCGGCTTTCATTACCATGATTTCACGGTGTTTTGCCAATCCGCCAATCCCGAAAATACAAGCGAGGAGAACGCCAATGGGGATCACAATCGTTAATATCCACGGAATTTTTAACAGATAATACAGGGCGACAATCTCTGCTGGTACCTCGTTAGAAACATAGCGGTGCACTCGCTCAAAAAAATCCACCACGAGAAAGATCACGATAAATGAAATCAGGCAAAATGCGAACGCTACCAGAAAGTTCCACGCCACATGTAAATCAAGCAAGCGAACCCATTTCAACCGGACGGATTGAATTTCAATCGTGGCGTAGGATTCTCCGGCAGTGGGGATATGGCTCTGGCGGCGAAACCAGCGAAACACATTGAAGATTTGCAACCATCCCCAATCAATGGCTTTGGTTTCGCGCACGTTTTGGATGCAGAGGTAAATTCCGGCAATGCCAATCAGGATATTTGCCCCCCACATTGCCCAGAATGGGGATGCCAGCCCCCGGTCGGCCATTCGTTCGCCCCCAATGAGGAACATGTAATAGAGGATGAAAAATCCTAAGCTGACACTGAATCCAACCCCGACACCCCCCCGTCGCGCCACAATACCGAGTGGCGCACCTACCAGTACAAACACAACACAAGCAAAGGGGATGGCATATTTTTTCTCGATTTCTACCTGATAGCGGTTGATCTGTTTCTGCTTGGAGTCATACAGCCAAGATTGTTGCTGAAACCGTTGCATAGACTGGTTTTTCCGATCTACAGGTTTCAGCCGTAAGAAGGGATCAATCTGCTGGCGGTTCCGTGTCCGGTTGGTATCGGGAGTGATAATGTATCGCTGCAAATAGGTGCTTGTGGGGAATCCTTTTGCCAGATCATGCATGGTGTACCGCCACTCGTCTTCCAGAGTGGTTATCATCTTTTCCAGAGCGTTTTGCTGTTCTTCGCGGTAGGTCTGGATGCGTTCCCGCATGTGGTCAACACTCATTTCGCGGTCACCGCGGTAACTGCGTTGCTGTCGTTCTAGTTCATCCCCCACGCCGGGGATGATCAACTGGTGCTTCTCAAAATCAAGGCGATGAAACCGGCTGGGGTCTTTGGGATCAACCTCTTGCAATTCACCATCTTCCAACGTAAGTACAAGCACGGTTTCGTTATTTTCAAAGCTAAGTTCTCCCCGTTTAGCTTCAATTTTTCGGGGTGACCGGCGAGGCTGATCCGGCAATTCATAAATGGTCACATCGCGCATTTTAGAGGTTAGTGGATCAAGATGGCGGACATAGATGCTATACCCCTCAAATTCCTCAATAAACAAACCTTCCACCAGCTTGAGCGCCGGGCGTTTGCGGTGAATATCGATTAATAAATTTTTGAGTTTATGATTGGACTCCGGCAGGATCGTATTGTTAAAATAAACTAAACTAATTGCGATCAAACCAGACATCAGAAAACTGGGTAAGACCATCCGGTAAAGATTCACCCCGGAGGCTTTGAGCGCGGTGACCTCATTATCCTGCGATAATCGGCCAAATGCCATTAATGTGGCTACTAATACGGCCATCGGCACTGTCATCGCCAGAATGTAAGGCAAGCTGAGCATAAAAATTTCGGCAACAACCGAACCGGGCAAGCCTTTGCCGATGATCAGGTCGAGTAAATCGAACAATTTATCCATAAATAGCACAAATGTCAGAATCGCTAGTGCGGAAATAAAGGGTCCGATATGTTCGCGGAGAATATAGAGGGATATGCGCATAAAAAGCGGGGTGAGTTTGTGAGTTTTACGAGTTTGGGAGTTTATGAGTTTGTGAGTTTTATGAGTTGATGCGTTTGCGATTCCACATTGCTTATTGGGAGGGTAAAATGGAAGGTGCTACCCTGACCTTGTTCGGATTCCACCCAAATTTTACCTCCGTGGGCGTCCACAATGGATTTGCAAATGGCGAGTCCGAGTCCGGTACCTTTATGCTTTTGATTTGATTCTAATTGGCGATATTTGTCAAAAATCACCTTTTGCTCCGAAGGAGATATTCCAGGTCCATCATCTGCTACCGAAACATGTAAATTATTTTTTTCCTGAAAGAGGTGTAACCGCACGGTGCCGCCTTCCGGGGTAAACTTGATTGCATTGCTCAATAGGTTCATCAGGACTTGTTCGTATTTTGTTGAGTCCAGCTCGATCATTGGTAGGGATTGGTCAAGTTCAGCTGTGACCGTAATGCGATATTTTTCAGCTAGCGCCCGCATTCGCTCAAAAATGCCATGAGTTAGATAGACCACATCGGTAAGTTGTCGGGATAGTTTGACTGCTAGAAATTCAAGGCGGGATAAATCCAGTAGATTATTGACATGTTTCAGCAAATTATCTGTTGTTTTCAGTACAGTTTCCAAATATTCGGTTTGCTGTACGTTAATTTCTCCGACGGTGCCATTTTTAATCAGTTCTGTTGTGGTGTAGATCACTTGGAGCGGGCTACGCAGATCATGAATGAGCATGGACATATATTCTTGTTTAAGCCGTTCCAAATCGCGTTCTGCCTTGACTGTTCGCAAGATGGAGCGGACACGTACTTGGAGTTCGGCGGTATCGATGGGCTTCGTGAGGTACTCATCGGCGCCGAGTTGGAAACCCTCTTCAATACTTTTTGCGTCCCGGAAGGCGGCACTAAGGATAATCACCGGAAT
Source organism: Gemmatimonadota bacterium (assembly GCA_003697105.1). Classification (GTDB taxonomy): domain Bacteria; phylum 4572-55; class 4572-55; order J002; family J002; genus J002. The sequence continues at coordinate 30,148 of RFFQ01000025.1, forward strand.
TTTTTCCGATAGGGTGTTGGATTTCAATTTCTTCAGTACGGAAAACCCGTTCATCACGGGCATTTGTACGTCCAGTAGGATTAAGTCCGGCTGGTATTGGGTGACCATTTCGAGGCATTGTTGCCCGTTTGTTGCACACAACGTGTTGTATTCGTTACCTAGAATAGTTGCCAGAAGTTCCAAATTATCTGGGTAATCATCCACGATCAGGATTGTGCTTCGATGGGATTCCATGTTGGTCTGTTTAGCCTCCCATAGATTTCATCACAGCATGTCGTTTAGCCGATGGTAATTTGATGATAAATTTGCACCCGCTGCTGATTTCTTCATTATAATGGTACGGACTTTCGACCCAAATTCGCCCCCCATGTTTTTTGATAATGTCCTCACAAATGGCAAGTCCGAGTCCGGTACCTTCCGGTTTGTTGGTTAGGATGTCACCCGCCTGATAGAATCGAGTGAAAATGTGCTTTTGGTCTTCTGATGGAATACCTTTGCCCGTATCGATTACACTGAGTATTAACCAATTTTTATCATGTTGCAAGCTGATGAGGACGGATCCCTTTGCCGGGGTAAATTTATAAGCATTGTCCACTAATTTAGACAACGCAAGTTCCAATTTGATGGCATTACCGTGTACGGGTGGGGCGTCTTCCTCTACATCAAGTTGGAAGGTTATGCCTTTTTTCTCAAAATTCGGGGCTAAATTGTCGTACACGTTCCGGATCACATCTTGTAACCGGAGGTCTTCCATTGCCCATTCTACTTTTCCGGCGTCTTCTTCAGCGATATGGATGATGTCATTGGCGATGGTGGATAAATTCCGGCTCTGATTCAGGATGGATGTGGCAAATTTTCGGGTTTTTTCCAGACCTAAATCTACCCCAGAGGCTAATAATTCTGAACAGGCGATAATCCCAGAAAGGGGGGTTCGAAGTTCATGTGAGATGTTGGTAATAAAATTGGATTTCATGCGGTCTAACATTTTCAACTCTTCCACCACATGGGTTAACTCCCGATTGGTTCGATCCAATTGGTCGTACAGCCGTACGTTTTCAATAGCAATGGCTATTTGGTCACTTAAGCATTCCAAAAATGCCAGCTCGGAGTAGGAAAATTCACGTGTCAAAGCTTGGCTATCGACATAGATGACGCCCACTTTGCGGTCTTTCACTTTGAGGGGTACACACATGATTGTTTTCAGTTGCAACAACATGCCACTTTGGCTGTTAACCGGATTTTTACCAGATTCCGTATGACACGTGGAGATTCCCGTTTTCAGCACATTTTCCACAACCGACCGGCTATAAGAGATGCTCAGTGGTAGTGATTCCTGATGTTGGTTGCGAGCAACGCTTAAAATCAAGGTATCGTACTCATCAATGGTGAATAACAAGCCGCGCTCCGCGCCGGTCAAATCGATAATCATATCGACGACACTGACCATCAGTTCTTCCAGTTTAACGGTGGCGGTGAGTGCCTCAATAACATCCAGCAGCATGACTACATTGCGATAATCTCGTGCGGTTTCCCCGGTGAAAATTCCGGCTAGCTTATCGAAACGGTAATGTTGTGCCTCGTAATCGGCTTCCCATACACGGTAGCAATTGCCGCCATCCAGTTTTGCCCGTGCTAAGGCTTGATCCATGTGTTTGACGAGCATCTCTTTATTGGGGGCATGTTCGGGATATGCCACTACCCCAGCACTAATGGTCAACGGTACGTCGCAGTTGTGAAAAGCCTTCTTTTCGACAGCTTCGCGCACTTGTTCGGCAACAACTTTACCGCCTTTGAGGTCCGTTTGGGGGCAGAGCAAAATAAACATATCCCCCCCGTACCGGGCGCAGATATCGGCTTTGCGGACACTCTCCCGGATGGTCTGTGCAAGTTCAGCCAGGACGGCATCGCCTTGTTGGTGCCCATATCGCCGGTTCACCTGTTGAAAGCGATCCACATCGATAATCACCAGTGAAAAGGGGATTTTATTTTGATCGGCAATGCGAATTTCTTGGGTTAAGCGTTGCTCAAAATAGCGGCGATTGTCCACATGTGTTAAAGCGTCTGTGGTGGCTTGTTGGTAAAGCCGAGCGTTAATCATGGCAATCGTGGCTTGGTTCCCAAGTGCCTGAAAGAACATCAATTCATCACGGCTCAAATCCAATTGTTGGTGTTGTCGATCCACATAGACTACACCAATAATATCATGCAGATAGGAAAGAGGTATTTCGCGGCGTTCATGCATTAATTGTTTATCTTGTTCCCGTAAAATCACTTTTAGGGGGATGCAGAGCATTGCGCTGAGTTGTAATTTTTCCAAGGCGGCGTGTTGGTCTGCAAGATAGGGGTCGGTAAGTGGTTCCTTGACCCACAGGATTTCTCCGGTTTCTTGGACATATTGTAGCACGTGGTTTAACAGTTGGGTTGTTGCGGGGTCTTGCTGTAATCCGGTTAGGTTTTCATGGTGAGCCGTACGGGCAACCGCAATTTCCCGGTTGTGGGCTTCATCCATCAGGACGAGGATACCTCGATCTGCCTGTGTTAATTCAACCACCGTATCAACAATAAGAACGAGGGTATGGTCATAATCCGGTACGGAATAGTTCAGTACGGTTCCAATTTCAAACAGGCGAGACCACCAATGATCGACACGAGAGATATTTGCCATAGCTTATCTGTTTGGGTTAAGTTTCGGAAATAGATTTTGGGTGATAATGCGTTCTAAGATTAGGACAAAACTTGCCCAATAGATACCAACTATCGCACCCCCGATCACATCTAAGGGATAGTGTACCCCGATGTAAATACGGGAGTAACTCACTGAAAATGCAATGAGTAACACCACTGGTATTGTTTTGGGAAAATTTACGCTGAAATAGGTTGCCAGCCCGAACATGTTCGCGGCATGGGAAGACACAAATGAATACGATTTTTTGCGCGACCAGTATATTGCATCCGGTAATTCAATACAGGGGCGTAGCCGTTTGAACAATGGTTTAAAAATGCTCGATGCCGTTTGGTCTGCTAGGAGAATCACCAGCAAAATACCAACTGCCGCAATGCGTCCTTTTTTGCCCCCCCGAATGACCAGCCAGAGCCACGTGACCACAACTAACGGAATCCAGTTATCAAAATCGGTAATGAAAGGCATCACGACATCTAAAAATGGTGTCCGTGCGTGGTTGATCAGGTAAAATGTACGAATGTCCCACGCCAAAAGTGCTTCCCAGATCGGAACAAGTTGATCAATCATAATGTACTAGACTCTCAAACTCTCCAACTCACTCAACTCGTAAAACTCCCTAACTCCCAAACTCCCAAACTCGTAAAACTCCCAAACTCCCAAACTCGTAAAACTCCTCAACTCCCCAACTCGTAAAATTCCTCAACTCCCCAACTCGTAAAACTCCCTAACTCACTCAACTCGTAAAACTCCTCAACTCCCCAACTCGTAAAACTCCCCAACTCACTCAACTCAAAACACTCCATCCAATACCGGTGAGTCCGACCAGAGCGCAATAGTAGGCAAAATATTCTAATTTCCCTCGTTTAACTACTTCCAGCAAGAGTTTGATTGCAACCACGCCCGAAGCATAGGCGGCGAGTGTCCCTGCTAGGATGGGAAGAAGTGTGTCCCACGCTGTTCCAGTTTCAAGAATATCTTTTGTTTTTAGGAGAGTTGCACCTAAAATTACGGGAATTGCCATTAAAAATGAAAATTCGGCGGCTTCCTGTTTATCTACTTTCAAATAAAGGGCGGTACAGATTGTCGAGCCAGAGCGGGAAATCCCGGGGATAATTGCAAATGCTTGGGCGATACCAATCACAATGCTTTTCCAAGCGGAGAGGCAGTCGCTTTGATCCGGTACAAATCGCGTGAAAAACAGGATTGCTGCCGTTACCAGTAAGGCACATGAAACTATTAGATAATTATCAAAAGCAGATTCGATCGGGTCTTTAAACAGCAGTCCAACAATAACAGCAGGAATCGTGGCGAAACCGATGAAGACCACGACATCAAAATCGCGGTTTCGTTGCTTTTTCTGGATAACCTGAATTGGTGAGCGGAGAAGTACCCCAATCCGGTGCCAAAAAACCGTTATGATGGAAAGCACCGTCCCAAAATGCACAAAGACTTCAAATGTAATATCATCAATAATATGGACATTTAAAATTTCTTGAGCGAGCACCAAATGCCCGGAACTGCTGACCGGTAGAAATTCGGTTAATCCTTGGATCAGCCCCAAAATGACTGCTTGTAAAACCGTCATTACGCCCTCTTCATAAATATAAAGACACAGAGGTTCGGCGAATGTTTCCCCCTGTGTCTTATCCGCAAAGTTGGTTGAATTAAAGTGTCAGTAAAACTCCTAGCGTAGCAGATAGCAGAGTTCCTCCGAGTAAGGCAAGTAAAAGCACCGGTCGTAAGCAACCGGGCAGGTCCGCATAAGCATCTTTCGTCTCTTTTTGTTTGTCTTTATCCGCCACACGTTGAATGCCAACCGGTTCACCTTTGGTTTTACCATCCTTGTACACATATTCCCAGAAGGCATTTGTACGGGGATTGATGGTGGTGTTCAGTTCCTGAATGCGGGTTTCGATGGTGTCCAAATCTAGAATAGGGCAAAATCGATATTTTTCCAGACAGGTGTACACATGCTTACGCACTTCATTTTTGTTGACATGAAAGAGCATACCGTGCATTTCGCCAAATTGGCTTAAATTCGGTGAGCCAAATTCATATAAGCCCGCACGGTAACAACCCAATATGTTCTGGTCATCGCCGCTACCGTCACAGTAGATCGATGGATCGTAAGCATCCAAATAATCCCGGAAGCACCGCAACGCTGGCTCCTGTACGTCATCAAAATCTGGGGCGGCTTTGGCATCCACATAAACTAGATGCGGTTTAAATGGTTTTTCATCACGCTTCCACTCGTGTTCAATGCTACGAACTAACTCCAATTGAAGAAAAAACGGTTCGATAAGTTTCGGCTCGCTACCAATCGCATAATGGGAACGATGTCGTGTTCCGGCGGTTTCCGTTTTACTCGCTTGCCGGGCTTGGTCGATCAGCTTAGAGTGGTGCGGGTCACCGGAAAAGTCATCATATTCCAGCGTGAGTACTTTGATTTTCTTTGCCTGAAAGCCCGGTTGGATCCGCTTGTTCTCACCTTCAATATAAGCCGGCATGGTTACCTCCTTTCCCTAATAGATACGAATCCCCAGCCGAACCCCCAATCCGGAAACACCAATTTCTTCTTCGATAGGCAGACCTTCCTTACGACCCGCACTGCGGGAAACCGTCGCATCATTCCAGAAGAGTTCGCCAATAAGGTCAGAGCGACTTCCTAGCGGGTACAAGAGTCCCCCGGCGAGTGACCAACCAAATCCACCATAATTCCGGGTACGGCTGGAATTATTTTCGTGGTCTTGTTCTTTGTTGCGCAACCACTGATAGCCGATGCCAAGATTCAGATATGGATTAACTAGAAATTGGGACACCGGTAAGTTGATGGAAAGGTTGAACATAAATGGGACCAGTAAGGTATGGAATTCCGTCTGAATGGAACTCCAGTGGCTGTCAATACCACTCGGGTGGCTACCGGCAATTTTGACCCGTTTTTTGTATTCCTGCTGGTAAAAATCCACACTGAATCCAAAATTAACGCGTTGATCGACCGCTCGCCCGTATTGAGCGCCTAAAATCCACCCAGATTTGGTATCTGTCGGGTTAAAATAACCGACCCGAAAATCAAAACTGGAGTTATATGCGGAAACCGCAAAACTAAGGGAAGGAAGAAACAGTAAGAGTCCGAAAAAGGTGCAAAAAGCGGTGGGTTTCATTGTTTATTGTTCTCCATCAAAATTGAGCGGAGTGCTAGACCAATCCAACGTGAATCGTGTGAGTATTATAACACCTTTACGGATACGATTCAAGAGAATTGTTCTTTCAATGATGGATTCCTGCCGCTATGATCGTGAGCTAGGGTTAGGGCTTGGGATGCAAGGTAACTACTGGCACAATCATCTCTTCCATGGAGATGCCGCCGTGATGGAAACTATCGGCGTACTGTCGCTTGTACTCCGAATAGTTGGTGGGATAAACAAAATAGTAATCTTCTTTAGCAAGGATATAGTTCATACTTTTGGAGGTTGCCGGAAGCATGTAATCTGTGGGGTTGGTGATTTTCACCGCGTCTTTTTGGTCGCAGTTGAGGTTGTTACCGTATTTATAGCGCAGGCTGGTTGAGGTATCCCGGTTCCCATAAGCGGTAGTGGCTCGCCGTCCCATCACCGAGCCGTGATCTGTGGTCAGCACTACCGTTGCCCCTTGAGAGGCAATGATTTGGAACATCTCTCGAACCGGAGAGTGCTCAAACCACGCCCGCGTTAGTGCCCGAAATGCGGCTTCATCCGGGGCAATTTCCCTCATCACCTCCAGCTCTGAACGGGTATGGACAAGAATATCCATGAAGTTAAACACCATTGCGACAAGCGGCATCCGGTCAAACGAGGCAACCGTGCGGTTGGCTTCTTGGGATTCCTCGGTGGTAAACACCTTGATATATTTGGGTAACGGGTTGATTTTGACTTCCAAGTCCGCCAGTTGACGCTCCAATAACTGCCGTTCATGGCGGTTTTTACTGCCTTCTTCATCCCTGTTGCCATTGATGCCGTACCAATAGTGGGGATATTTTTCAGCAATTTCCAGCGGAAATAATCCGGAAAAGAGCGCATTGCGCGAGTAGGGTGTGGCGGTGGGCAAAATCGAATAGTAACTGTCACGCTCAATACTAAAGTATGGGTTCAAGAGCGGTTCGATCATCAGCCATTGATCGTAGCGCATACAGTCCATTACGATAAAATAGGTGGGTTTGCCGTGCCGCAAATGGGGTGCGACGTATTTTTTGACGACATCGACGGAGAGTGTCGGTGACGTCTCCCGCTGGTGAATCCAGCCGGTATAGTGGCGTTCAATATAGCGGCAAAATTCATGGTTGCTTTCGTTCAGATTACTCTGGTGCATGGTTTTCAAATCGCTATCTTTGTAGTGATCCAGTTCCACATCCCATTCACACAGCCAATGGTATAACGCGATCCAATCTTCCGGCGTCATGGGACCCATGCGCCGGGCTTGCCACTGGGCAAATTCGCGGGCATAGTCCTGCCCCAGACGATTTTCCCGGATCGTCCGGGATTCTAATGTCCGCTTACAGGCACTTAAAATTTGGCTCGGATTGACCGGCTTGGTCAGATAGTCATCGATTCGCTTCCCGATAGCTTCATCCATCAGATGTTCTTCTTCATTTTTAGTGATCATGATGATCGGGATATTGGGGTCATAATTTTTAATTTCGGTTAATGTGGTTAAGCCATCTTTACCGGGCATCATTTCGTCCAGTAGCACCAAATCGTAGCGGTTTTGTTCAACGAGGGCAATCGCATCATCTCCGTTGGTCACTGGCGTGACATCATACCCTTTTGCTTTCAAAAAATGAATATGCGCCTTTAATTGATCGATTTCATCGTCTGCCCAGATAATTCGCTTGGATTGCAATTTCATGAATTTCCCTTTCTAGCTCTGTAAGCGCTGGTTTAAAAGTTCAAATGCCAATTTACGGATGCCCTGATGCTTCACATAAGTAATCGTGGTCAGGGTGGCATCATCTAGATAAGCGGCATAAAGTTGCAAAATTTCCAGTAAGCGGGTTTCTGCCGGAATACGGGTCGCTGGATCATCCATTTGGGCTAATTGGCATAATTCTTCAATGGCTTCGGGATGATCATTGATGCCCGGAATAATAATGTTTGTTTCTGCCATGGTGTAACCTCCTCGGGGTCTTGTTAAGCGAAGATAATGCCAGCTGGATAAATGGCATAATAATTTTATTATCAGTATCTTATAGGTTGGGTATCCAGTAGTGGGGGTGTATTTTTTGCAACGTTACGGATGAATGAAGAGACGGTGGGTTGAAGAATACCAGAACAGTGAGATTTTTACATAAATTTAAGACTGCCAGTCTGCAAACGGCTGGCAGTCTTAAAGAGATTTACATTTGGGGGGGGGTTATCGCAGTGCCCGCATCGCGTTGAAAACCGCAAGTAATGCCACCCCGACATCGGCAAAGACCGCGCTCCACATGGTGGCTATTCCCGCCGCCCCTAGCCCGATAAATACCCCTTTAATGCCAAGAGCTAGGACAATATTCTGCCAAACAATACGACGGGTTTTTTTTGCGATCCGAATGGCTTCTGCGACTTTGGTGGGGGCGTCGTCCATCAGGACAACATCGGCAGTTTCAATGGCGGCATCCGAACCAAGACCGCCCATGGCTAGCCCCACATCCGCCCGGGCGATAACCGGTGCATCGTTGATCCCATCGCCCACAAACGCCACCGTTCCTTGACCCCGTGCGTTCTGCAAGACATCTTCTAATGCCGTTAATTTATCTTCGGGCAACAGTTCTGCTTTGACGTGATCAATGCCAATCGCCAACCCAACCCGATCCGCCACCGCCTGATTATCACCGGTGAGCATGACAATATGATCGACGCCAACGTGTTTCAGGTCGCGAATCGCCTGAGCCGCATCCGGTTTGAGTTCATCATCGATCCGCAGATAACCGGCATAATGGCGATCCACTGCCAGATGCACCACTGTACCGGGCACTTGGCACACCGCATCGCTATGATCGATCTCCTGATGGTGAAGAAATCGATCATTCCCTGCAGTGACGGCACGGTTGGCTACGGTTGCTTGAACACCGTGCCCGGCAATTTCCTGATAATTCTTTACCGGATCACACGTTTCTTTACCGTATGCGCTCACAATGGATTGGGCGATAGGATGGTTGGACTGCGATTCCACATGGGCTCCCCAATGTAGCATTTCGGCCGAAGAGAGATTGCTATGAGGTACAATATCTACTACGTTAAATACGCCCTGAGTCAAGGTACCGGTCTTATCGAACACAACCGTTTTGACTTTTGCCAGTACATCAAGATAGTTTGACCCCTTGATCAAGATTCCACGCCGGGATGCACCCCCAATTCCGCCAAAATAACTCAGCGGGATGCTAATCACCAAAGCACACGGGCAGGAAATCACCAGCACAACCAGTGCGCGATATACCCAATCCGTAAAGGAAGCCCCGGGCACGAGCAACGGCGGTAAAAGCGCGATGGCTATCGCGGTAAGCACCACAATCGGCGTGTAATAACGCGCAAATACCGTGATAAACTTCTCCGTTTTTGCCTTGCGATTGGTGGCATTTTCCACCAGATCAAGTACTTTGGCAATAGAGGATTCGCCAAATTCACGGGAGACCCGAACGGTGAGAGTACCCGTTTTGTTGATCGTTCCGGCAAAAACCTCATCATTTACATGCACTCCTCGCGGTACGGATTCGCCGGTTAGTGCGGAGGTATCCACTTGCGAATCACCCTCAACGATGATCCCGTCTAAAGGGATTTTTTCACCGGGTTTAACACAGATCAACTGCCCGACCCGCACCTCTTCGGGATCGACATCCTGTATTTGGTCACCCGTTTTGAGATGAGCAATATCCGGGCGAATCGCCAACAACGCCTGTATGGAACGCCGGGAGCGAATCACAGAAAGTTCCTGAAAAAATTCACCCAGCCGGTAAAAAACCATCACCCCGACCGCTTCCGGGAGTTCCCGGATCAATATGGCGCCCACAGTAGCGAGGGACATCAGAAAGTTTTCGTCAAAAATTTGCCCCTGCCGGATATTACGCCACGCCGTCCGTAAGACGGGTCCTCCCGCGACCAGATAGAGCGGTATGAAAAATATCCACGTGCCATACTCGGCGGGAGTATGCGCTAACTGGATTTGGAAAAATAAACCAACTATAAACGTGATGGTAATAATTGCGAGTAAAATACCCTCTCGAACCAGTTTGGCGCGGTCTTCCGTGTGGGCAGAAGTGGGTTTACGGTGTTGGGAAATCTCGGTTAGCGTAATTTGCGGCTCGGCGGCAAGAATCGTTGCTTTGACGGTTTCCCATTCATCGGTGTCAATCTGCAGGGTTGAGGTCATAAAATTGAGCGACACGTGACGTACACAATCCATATTTTGGAGGGTCGCTTCCAAACCGGCGGCGCAACTGGGGCAATCAATGTTTTCAATACGGAATTTTTGCATCATGGTCATCCGAAAAAATGCGGTTGAACTCCAAATTTATATGTCTGGAGCAGTGCCGGAGGTGAAATCGTCCCGAAAATACGAATGAAGCCGGTAAACGTCAAGCGAAAACGGGATTTTGATAATCATTGACAAATAGCCTCTTTTTGCTTACCATCCGGTTCTAATCGGATAAAAAACTCTAATTATATGGCACTGATATTTTAATGAGGTTATTATGGCACGTATTCATGAATTTCAAGGCAAAGCATTGCTCAAACAGCATAAGATTTCCGTTCCCCATGGACGAGCGGCACGCACGCCGGATGAGGTGTACCAGATTGCTCTGGAGATTGGCAAGCCGGTCGTCATTAAAGCACAAGCATGGACCACCGGCCGGGCAGGGCTGGGGCTGATCCAATTTGCGGATACGCCGGATGAGGCAAAATCAATCGCAGAAAGTCTGTTTGGCCAGATTGTCAAAGGTTTTCCGGTGGAAGTTTTGCTGGTGGAAGAAAAAATCCGTATTGCTCAGGAATTTTACGCCGGTGTCATCATTGATGATAAAAATGCTTGCCCGCTGATGATTTTCAGCTCCAAGGGCGGTACCGGCATTGAAGAAATTGCAGCAAAACATCCGGACAAGGTTGCCCAATACCAAATTGACATCATTGAAGGCTTGCGGGATTTTGAGGCACGTGACCTTATCCGTCGAACTGGTATCCACGGTAAGTTGCAAATGAAACTGGCAAATGTGCTGGTTCAATTGTACCAAACCGCTCGGGATCACGAAGCCCGTTCTGCCGAGATCAACCCCTTGGTTGTCTTGGAAGATGGGGCGATCCTAGCCGCGGATTGCCGGATAACCGTTGATGACTATGCCGTATTTCGCCATCCTGAATTGGGAATTGATGTTGCGCGAGAGTTTGGCCATCCCCCGTCAGAATTAGACTTGATCGCGTACAATGTAGAGAAAAATGACTATCGCGGCACCTTTTACTTTGTTCAGATGGAGACGGGATTTCAAGCCGGAGAAAAATACATTGGTTTTCATGGCGCCGGTGGTGGTGGTTCCATGATGAGCATGGATGCCGTGACCCGCAAAGGATATAAAATTGCCAATTTTACGGATACCAGCGGCAACCCGCCCGCATCAAAGGTTTACCGTGCCGCGAAAATTATCCTCGCGCAAAAAGGTATTGATGGCTATTTTGGCAGTGGCTCTGGTGTTGCCAGTCAAGAGCAGTTTCATTCCGCACGAGGATTGGTCAAGGCATTTCGGGAGGAACAGCTTTCCATCCCTGCCGTGATCCGGTTAGGCGGTAATGCCGAAGATAAAGCGGTCGAAATTCTGGAAACATACACGAAAGATTTACCGGCACCGGTAGAGGGTTATAAAAAAGATGATTCCGTTGATTTTTGCGCCGAGCGCTTTGACCAGTTGGTTCAACAGGTGAAAGAACAGGGCTTGAAACCTGCCACTCCTTTCCAAAAACCCGAAGCAAAAGAACCATACGTTTTCCAAACCCTAACCGGATCGGTAACATTTGATTATGCTTTATGCGCCGGTTGTGAATCCCATGCGTGTGTAGAACAGTGTGTCCCGCAGATTTTAAAGATCGATGAACACGGTTTGCCGGTACTGGCGATCTCTATTGAAGAGGCGGCAAAAGGTAAATGTACCGAGTGCCTCGCTTGTGAAATCGAATGCTATTTTCACGGCAACAAGGGCGGTTATGTGGATTTACCCATCCCCGGCTTGGAAGAATACCGCCGGAAACAATGAATATGAATAATGAGTAATGATATACTCCCAAACTCGTAAAACTCCCAAACTCATAAACTCCCAAACTCGTAAAACTCATAAACTCCCAAACTCACCTATGCTTCGTTTTCCCAAATTCTTTAAATCATCATCGGCTCCGAGAAATCCAGATTATCTCGAACCTGATTTTTTGTTATCGGCATATATAATGGGGATGTTCCCCATGGCGATCCCGGAAGAGGGGGATGAAATTTACTGGTTTTCTCCGGACCCGCGCGCGATTCTTCCATTAAATGCATTCCACATTCCACATGACCTCAAGCGAATTTACTATCGCAAAAAGCCTTTTGATTTACGAGTGAATACGGCATTTGAGGAAGTCATCCGGGCGTGTGCGAATACAGAAAAGCGCTTGAGCGATCCAGAACGTAAAACGACGTGGATTTCCGAACGCATCATTCAGGCATATACCCGGCTACATCGCTTGGGTTTTGCTCATAGCGTGGAATCATGGCAAGATGGTGAGTTAGTTGGTGGGTTGTATGGGGTGGCGCTGGGCGGTGCTTTTTTTGGAGAATCCATGTTTAGTTATGTCTCAGAAGCTTCCAAAGTGGCTCTGGTTTATCTCGTAGAACGGCTGAATGCGCGAGGATTCCGGTTATTGGATGTTCAGTATCAAACAGCACATTTAGCACGGTTTGGTGCAATTGAAATTCCTAAAAAAGATTATATGAAACGATTAGAACACGCCCTAAACCAGCAAAATAGTTACTTTGACCAACCGCCACCTCTGCAATCAAGCACTCTATCACTGGAGATTTGATGAATATTTGGGCGATTGCTGATTTACACCTTTCGTTTGCGCAACCCAAACCGATGAGTATTTTTGGTGCGCATTGGCAAGACCATTATCGCCGGATTGCCCAACACTGGTGGCTAAAGGTCCATCCTCAAGATGTGGTCTTGATTGCCGGGGATATTTCATGGGCAATGAAACCGGTTGAGGCTGAACCCGACCTCAACTGGATTGGCAATTTACCCGGCCGAAAGATTATGATTAAAGGGAATCATGATTTTTGGTGGGGGAGTGCTCGAAAAGTCCGGCAACAACTCCCAGCGGATATGTTCATTCTGGATGGGGAAGCGATGGAGATCGAAAATACAATCGTTTGTGGTACCCGGGGTTGGCTGGCGCCGAACGACCCCACATTTGACCCCGAAATTGACCAAAAACCATTTGAGAGACAACTGAGACGCCTTGAACGGGCTCTGGATCAAGCTCAGGTACTGCAAACCCAAAATCAACCCATCTACGTAATGCTACACTACCCGCCGCTCACGACTCATGGAGAACATACCCCCTTTTTGGAATTAATCCTGTCCACACCAGTACATACCGTCCTTTACGGGCATTTGCACGACACCGAATCCCAACAACAGGCACGAAAAGGATGGGTGGGCGGGGTTCGCTACCAACTAATTGCCGCTGATTATCTTCAATTTGATCCGCAGTTGCTTTCTCCATCAGGTGAGATGCATCTCTAAGATGCACCTCACCTGACCTGTTCTCACCAGTTTGAAGCTACTTCAACAGCACCATCCGGCGCATTTGGGAAAATTCACCGGAAGTCAACTGGTAGTAGTAAATTCCGCTTGCCAACGGACGCTGGTTATCTTGGCGACCGTTCCATTCCACTTGATACGACCCTGCCGGTTGTTCGTCATCAACCAATGTTCGGACTAACTTTCCGCTGCCATCATAAACTTTGAGCGAGACGTGTCCCGTGTTGGGGATTTCGTAGGTGATTATTGTGAATGGATTAAATGGGTTCGGATAATTTTGGTGCAAAGCGTAACGCCGAGGTGTATGGATTGTTGTCTGTTCGGCTTCTACTCCCACCGTGATTTCTTCGCCGTAGAGAATCATGTTATCGATAAACCATCCCCGCTCGGTATCGTTAGTAGAAGCAAACCGGAAACGAAATTGAACATCTTCGCCCATGTAATCCATCAGCGGGAATTCGACCCGTAGCCAACCATCGGTCTCTCCGGTGAAGCCGGCTTGCCCGTTTAACCCCACCACCGATTGATCCGGATAACCGCCATCCGGTTCAATGAGATTCCAGGTGGTGCCGGCATCGGTAGAAATGGCTACGTTGCCACCGTCCCACCCTTCAGACATTTCATACCACGTATAAAAAACCAAGCGGGCATCATCAACAATCTGCAACCGGTAAGTGGGGGTGAATAAATCGTACCGGCGTTGGGGTTCATATAGGTCATCTAAATCTGTGCCCCATACATTGACGCCACTGTAGGCGTAGGCGGGTCCGCCACTTTCTTGCGGTTCTCCCCATTCCCACTCGCTCCGGTTCCCGCTAGGTACGAAATTTTCATCGCTAGTCTCGAAACTTCGTACAAACGTGAGTTCCATATTGTGTTCCACTTCACCATTAGCCGGTACAAAAATATGGATTTCCTGCGGGTCATGATCGGGAGCATACACCCAAAATGTATATTCATAATCGCCGGCAAGACTGACGTTATAATTTCCTTCTGCATCGGTATAAAAGGGATCGACCGGTACGCCAATGGGGGTGATTTCGACTCCCTCCAACGGATACCCGCGCACGGAGGTAATCGTTCCGTGAAAAATGCCTTGTGGGCGGGCATCCAGTTGAATATCGACCATAACGGTCTCTTCAGAGGCGACGGTGTAGCTTATCTCGGAGATAAAATCATAATATCCGAACCGTTCGGCACTGATAATATATTCCCCCGGTTGGACGGAAAGATGGTAAAATCCTTCCATATCGGAGAGGGTTTCAAAATTGGTATCCTCGATGTAAACTCGGGTTTCGCGCAAGGTTTCACCGCTTTCGGCATCGGTAACGGTGCCTTCAAATGCGGCGAGGCGGGCGAACGTTTCCATGACCGCGGCATAGGCATCAATAACACCGAAACCGAAGGTATTATCTTCCCCCGGTGTGCCCTGATCGACTGCGGTGACCATCAGAATATCCTTCATTTCGTCCACTTCCAGATTGGGGTCTACTTGACGTAACAAGGCGCAAACTCCGGTGACATGCGGTGCTGCCATAGAGGTACCGCTCATCTGCCCGTAACTGCCGCCCGGCAAGGTGGAGCGGATGTCAACGCCCGGAGCAGAGACTTCCGGCTTGATCGTCTCGTTATCGCAATCAGAGGGTCCCCGGCTACTAAAGTTGGCAATCGGGTACGGCGGGCTACTGTGACCATTCACGGCACCCACGGAGAAAACCGTATAAGGACTCATGATCTGATTAGGCGGGTTGCCGATAGTGGCAGAACCGGGACCTTCATTTCCGGCGGCAAAAATAACGGCACATCCGCCGGCTTCGCAGATTTCAATGGCTTCGTTGAATAAATTTTGGCAGTCATAACTGGCATTATGAAACCGCCACGAGTTATTGACCGCGTCCGGCACATCATCAATGGTTTCCGGGTCACCGTCGGGGTCCGCCAGCCATTCAAAACTATCGATGTAGTGCCAAGTGGTAAATTGCATGGGTAATCCGGCGGCAATCCATTCTGCCGCCCATGCCACCCCGACCGTATCGTTTGCGCTAGCGCCACATTCTGTACCCATGACGTGTGTGCCATGACTCCCGCTGATCGGCTCCGGAAATTGGCTGTTGGGTGCGGTCGGTGCAAACCAACATTCTTCCCACGGTTCGTGCACGCCGCGCCAGCGATCGGCTAATGCCGGGTGATTACCATCGACCCCGGAATCCATGTTTGATATGAGCCGCCCTTCACCGGTGATACCCATTGCCCAACATTGGGGCGCATTGATCACCCGCAAGCCGGGTTCGACACTCCGCAAACTTGACCCCTCCTGCCGGATTTCTACCGGCTCATTGATACGGGCTTCGTAATTGATGTGTAACATACGCACGTCGGTACGATCTGCCAGTTCATATACCACTGACTTTTGCACTTCGGCAAAAATGGCATTGGTGATCCAAAATTGCTCAAACCGCCGGACCCGGTCTTCACCAGACCGTTGGGCGAGTAGGTCAGCAACTTCCGCCTGAGACCGCTGTGCCCACTCCTGCGCCGCCGTGATGACCTCATAATGTCGTTGTTGGCGAGTGGCGCGGCGTAATTTAAGCTCGCGATCCAGCGCGTGAATATCCAGCTTATCTGCCATTTCAATCCCGATGACTATAAAATCCGTTTCAGAAAGTTGATCCAGTTGGGCTTGTAATGGTTCGGAAATTGTACCGCTAAATACTGGTGGAATCAGACTAAGGCTAAGCAGCAATGCAAAACACATAGAAAGGTAACGCATAACAGACTCCTTAAATGGTTGAGGGGGTGAAATAAGGGGAAAATGACCGGCGGATTGGGGACGAAACACCCGCCGTTCCTCCGCGAGATGTAGGGAAGAGGTCGCAACTTGGGGAAGCTGATTATAGAATAACCCAAGTTGCTACCTATAAGCTGAGACAGGTAATTGAATAACTGATTAAAAATAGCACTATTTTTAGCTCAAAGCCTTCTGGGATCACAGCGTG
>RFFQ01000026.1 GCA_003697105.1 Gemmatimonadota bacterium
GAGTTGGGGAGTTCGGGAGTTTGATGAGTTGGGGAGTTGGTTTGAACCTTAAACTTGCGCATTGAACTTTATTTTAGGAGAAAAGGAACAGCATTATGGAAAAAGCGATTAGTCTGGTTGGGATTTTAATCCAAATCGGGATTTGCTATGCCATTTCAACCAACCGGAAAAAAGTGAATTGGAAGCTCGTTGCTGTCGGCATCGGGCTTCAGTTTATTTTTGCTCTGTTAATTTTAAAGACCGTCCCCGGGCGGATGTTCTTTGATGCCATGAATAATGTTTTTGTGACCTTATTGGGCTTCACACAGGAAGGAGCCCAATTTGTCTTTGGTAATTTGGCACAGATCAACATTCCCGTAGGGACACCACAGCCGGGACCGCCTCCCGGTTTTGCCGATTTAGATTTTAGTTCAACGGAATATTGGGCAAAATCTGGAGCCTATTTCGCCTTTGGGGTAATGCCGACCGTCATCTTTTTCGCGTCGTTTATGACGGTACTCTACCATCTGGGGATTATGCAACGGTTGGTGTATTACGTGGCCATTGTGATGGAACGGACGATGGGTACCAGCGGCGCGGAATCACTCTCGGCAGCAGCAAACATCTTTGTGGGACAGACGGAAGCGCCGTTAGTTGTCGCCCCCTATGTCAGTAAAATGACCCAATCCGAATTAATGGCGATTATGTCCGGTGGATTGGCAACCATCGCTGGGGGGGTGATGGCGGCGTATGTAGGGATGCTCGCGGCGAAATTTCCCGATATTGCGGGACACTTGATGGCGGCATCGGTCATGTCTGCTCCGGCTTCGCTGGTTTTTGCCAAAATTTTAGTACCCGAAACGGAAGAACCGGAAACCTCCGGTCAGGTCGATCTGCCGGTAGAAAAAGTCGATCAAAATGTGATTGATGCGGCAGCACGAGGCGCAAGTGAAGGCATGCGATTGGCGATTAATATTGTCGCGATGTTGATTGCCTTTTTAGCTCTTGTCGCGATGGGCAACCACATTTGGGGCTGGTTTGTCAATGCCATTGCCGGGCTAACCGGCATGAATCTTTCGGCGATTGACTCCTTGCAAGAAGTGATGGGCTTTATCTTTGCGCCATTGGCATGGGTAATGGGCGTTCCGGCAAGTGACCTGCTCGTAGCGGGTCAATTACTCGGCGAAAAAACGATTCTCAACGAATTTGTGGCGTATGCACATTTCGGAGATATTATCAATGGAAAAACCATTGTCGATGGTGTCACCATTGACCTCACGGAACGCACCCGCATTATCATGGCATACGCGCTCTGTGGCTTTGCAAATCTCGGTTCGATTGGAATTTTGCTCGGTGGGATCGGGGGAATTGCCCCCAACCGGCG
This sequence comes from Gemmatimonadota bacterium, assembly GCA_003697105.1. Classification (GTDB taxonomy): domain Bacteria; phylum 4572-55; class 4572-55; order J002; family J002; genus J002. Next base: position 1,364 of record RFFQ01000026.1, read on the forward strand.
AGGTGATTTAGCAAAACTGGGCATCCGCGCCTTGATCGCCGGCACATTTGCCTCTTTTGTTACCGCAAATATTGCCGGTGTTTTGCTGTAAATTCCGGGTTGGAGGGCACTTCAGTATAAATCTATAAATCGAAAAAAGTGTAAAACCCCCTTAGCGCTTTTTTAGGAACGCTAAGGGGGTTTTATCAACTTATTACAAGGAGCCAATCAACAAGCACCCGCCACCGGTCAGTTGTTTTTGCTGGTGTACCAACCCGGAGCCTTTTACTTGCACCGGTATCTTTGCCTGATGGAGCCGGGAAAGCGCTAAACGAAGCGGCATCCGGCGCAGATCGGGCACGCGATCGACCTCAGCAGTCAGGGCAACGGTGGCGCCGGGTTCAACTCGCTTCTGGAGTGGTGTCTGATGGGTGACCCACAGCCCGTCCCCAGTGACCTGTGCCGTTAAGCCAAGCTGTTGCAAGTGTTGGGTTGCCTGTTGGATAGGGAGTCCACGCAAATCGGGGACGTTGATGGACTCTGGCACTTGGCTTGGTGCCGTTTCTGCCATTGGGGGTGGTTCTACCACGGGCACCGGGCAACTGGGGGTATGTAAAATTTTCGTCACAATGGTTTTGAATACCGGTGCCGCCACGTCTCCGCCGTAGTACAATCCTTTTGGTTCGTCTAAGATCACGAGCACCACCAATTTCGGATCGTCTGCCGGCAAAAATCCGGCAAAGGAGGCGACATAAGCGTTGGGTTTGTAACCGCCCTGAATCGGATCACTTTTTTGAGCCGTACCGGTCTTTCCGGCGATGAGTATCCCCGGAATATGTGCTTTTTTGCCCGTCCCTCGTTCAACCACACCCACCAAAATATCCGAAAGGGTCCGTACGGTCTCGAATGAGGCCACTTGCCGGATCACCTTCGGTTGTCGTTGGTAAACCACGTTCCCCTGATCATCCCGAATTTCTTTAATGATGTGCGGTTCCATTAACAACCCGCCGTTTGCTAAGGCACAAAAGGCATTTGCCAATTGTAGCGGGGTCACAGAAAGCTCCTGCCCAATAGAAACGGATGCCAAACTAAACATAGACCACTCTCGTGGGGAGCGAACCAAGCCTTTGACTTCGCTGGGAAGTTCGATACCCGTCAACGCACCGAAACCATACGCCCGGCTATATTCATACAACCGGTCAGACTGCAATTGCTGGGCGATCTTAATCACACCAACATTACTCGATTTTTCGAGGATTTGGCGGAAGGAGAGCCACCCGTGGGGCTTTGTATCGCGAATTTTACGATCCGAGATGGTGATATACCCCATTTCGCAGAAAAGCGAATCTTCCGGCGTAAACAGCCCCTCTTCCAGAGCGGCGGTGGCGGCTACGATTTTATAGGTTGAGCCCGGTTCAATTTGATCCGTGACACAGCGGTTACGATGATATTCCAAAGGGGTATCGGTGGCGGCGTGGGGGTCAAAATCTGGATAATTTGCCATGGCGAGAACATCACTTGTTCGCGGGTCCATGACCAACACCATCCCATGGTGGGCGTTAGTACGTTCAACGGCGGTGCGAAGCTCCGTCTCTACAATGCTTTGAATCGTAGTATCTAGCGTTAAAATTAATGAACTTCCGTCTTGGGGTTGCTGGTAAAAGGGGTTATTGGTCAGAAAAAACCCTTTGCCATGAACATCGCGCTGAAAAACCGCTTTACCGGCTTTGCCAGAGAGCAAGTCATTGTATTTGCTTTCTAAACCGCTCAATCCCTGATTATCAACGCCGGTAAATCCAACCACGTGGCTTGCCAATCGATGGAACGGGTAGCGCCGGGAGCGTTCCTCAAATTTATAAACTCCCGCCAGATGGAGTGAATCGATCCGAGCTTCCACTGTTGGCGAAACTTTACGAGACAGCCAAACAAACTGGACGCCCGGTTTTGCCAACCGCGGGTATAGGTCTTGTGGATCGCGGTCACACCAGCGTTGAAATGCCTGCAAGACGCCCGTGGTATCGGTAATCTCTTCAGGAACGGCGTAATAGGAGGTGGCAGGCATGTTCAGTGCCATAGGGTTCAACTTGCTATCATAGATGGCACCCCGTTCGCTGGGTAATTCGAGGATAGTTTGGTGCTGGCTCATAGCGATCCGGCGATAATTCTCGCCATCAATCACTTGAATTTTCACCAGCCGGCTGACCAAAACCAACCAGAGACAGAATGCGGCCAAAAAGAGTACCCGTACCCGTATTTGAGCGGGCATAATAGCGGGGTCATGACGTTGGGACCGGCGGTGCGGGAAGGTAGCGCCGTTAGTCATGGGACGCGGGCGGTGTGTTCGCATGATCCGGGTCAACCTCTAACACAATCAGTTCCGTAGTTAAGTCAGAATACCGCATACCCAGTTTTTGGGTGGCAATCTGTTCGATTCGTTCCGGTGAGGAAAGCCGGATATACTCCATTTGCAACTCTTGATGTTCAATTTGGAGTTGCGCTTCCACCTGTTGCAGTCCCTGAATTTCGGTAATTAAGTCTTTCACGTAAACTCGCTGCCAGATGTATAATAACACCAGCGAGACACAAACTCCGGTGAGGGCCAACAGCAAAACAAATTGACCTAAAAACGAGGAACTCCGTTTTTTAGAACGGTTGGATTGCGTTTTTGTACGGGATACCCGTTCAGGAACAACAACTAAAGCAGTTGATTGGCTCGTGCGGTACGAGGGCATCGGTTTCTCGCTTTCGGATGGAAATATGGTATAACCTCTAACTTCCAATATCTCGCTTTTCCGCCACACGCAACCGGGCACTTCGGGCGCGAGAATTGTGCTCAATTTCAGTTGCAGAGGGGTAAATCGGTTTTTTGGTTAAGCGACGGAGTGTGGGTTTACGCCCACAAACACAGTGTGGAATTTTGGGCGGGCAGATGCACCCTTTTTCTTCGTCCCGAAAGATATTTTTCACAATTCGATCTTCTAATGAGTGATAACTGATAACCACCAGCCGTCCGGAAGCGCGCAAACACTCTATCGCTACGTGAAGTGCTTGGGTTAATTGATTTAGTTCATCATTGACGGCGATCCGTAGTGCTTGAAAAATACGTGCCAGAGACTTTGAGGTATACGGATTATCGCCGACCACATGCCGCACAATCTGGGCTAATTCGGCAGTTGTTTTGAGCGGCGCTTTTGTACGAGCCTGCACAATTTGGCGGGCAATACGCCGGGAATGTCGTTCTTCCCCAAACTGGTAAAAGATTGTAGCAAGCTCTTGCTCACTCCGGTGGTTGAGCAGGTCGGCGGCAGTTTCAGCGGTTCGCGTATCCATCCGCATATCAAGGGGTCCCGCTCCCCGAAAACTAAAACCACGTGTTGGGGTATCTAATTGGTAAGATGACACTCCCAAATCCAATAAAATGCCCGCCAGACTGTTGGGCGCAATGACCTGTTTCATTTGGGCAAATTCCAGTTGGTGGATGTGCACCTTCGCCCCTAGCTCCAAACGTGCCAGATGGGCTTGTGCCGCTTGAATTGCCGTTGCATCACGGTCTAACCCGATCACGCTCCCTCGTGAGGTCAATTTTTGAGCAATCGCGGCGGTGTGCCCGCCTCCACCGAGCGTACCGTCACAGTAGATACCGTCTGGATCGGTTACGAGCCACTCTACCACTTCCGTGCATAACACCGGAATATGCTGGTAAGAAATCACTTTAAGGAATATCCCTTAACTATTTTGATTTGAATACGTTAATTGTACAAGAAGTGCGGAAATTTGTCAAGCGGAAAGATAGGGCGACCGGCGCGTTACCGGTAGCGAGAAAATGGAATGGGTGAGATAAACGGCTCGCGGTCTTTCATCAGTTGCTCCCACTCATTGATGATATAGTCCCCCACGCGCAAGGCGTTGGCGGCAATTGTTAAACTGGGATTCACACCGGTCGCCGTAGGCATAAAACTACTATCCACAACGAACAAATTCGGTACATTAAAAAATCGACAGTAAGGGTCAAGTACGCCGTCTTCAGGGTGATGCGCCATCCGGCATCCTCCCATCAAATAGGCAAAATTTCGGATCGGATACCGTGCGATGCGGCGTGCCCCCGCCTGACGGAGAATCTTAGCGGCTTGCCGGGAAAGCGCCCACCGGGCAAATCGGTCTCGCCACGTGTACCGGTGATGAACTTGCGCAATTGGCAAGCCGTAAAAATCTTTTTTATGAGGATTTAACGTGATATGGTTGCGGAAACGTGGTAAATCTTCCGCGAGACAATGTAAATGGAGTTGGTAATCTGCTTGGTTCGCTTTGAGCGCCCCCCACCCGTGAGACATTTCCGCCGCGATATATTCTGCCGGAGGTACTTGCATCCCCTGAATCATCCCCCAGTGACCTTTTGGAAACCGCTTTTCCCGCCCATAATAGAAATCAGCAATCCCCATTTGTTTGGTCAGGCGCTGGTCGGGGTTGGGTTGTTCCGGAAAGGTACCCGCAACTAAACTCGCACAATGGCGCATCAAATAGCGTCCTAATAATTTCCCGTTTGGATCAACGTTTGCCAATCCGGATTGAATCAACAAGCGTGTGGTGGAGATAGAGCCACAACCCACCACAAATAGCTTTGCGGAAATGGTAAAGGTATCTTGTAATTCAGAGTCATAGCACTTTACCCCATGAACGAGGTTGTTCCGGTAAACCAACTCCAACGCCATCGTGTTGTGGAGTACGGTGACGCCGTGCCGGATCGCTTCCGGTAAAACGGTGGTTACTACATCATTTTTGGCGCATATCTTACACGGAAAGCGCTCACATTTTGCACATTGGATGCAGGCTTCTCGTGCCGGGTCATCACCAAAATGGATAGCTAAAGGAAGTGGAAAAGGACGTAGCCCTAATGTTTCTGCGGCAGTACATAGCCGGCGGACGGGTTCAGTGTATGCGGGGGCGGCTTGTGGGAAGCTACCTGCGCGGGGGGGTTCGGTAGGGTCTGCCCCTTTTGTTCCAGCAACACCGAGCAAATGTTCGGCTTGATCGTAATACGGGGCTAAATCTGTGTATGACAGGGGCCAATCGACATATCCTTTTTGCGGAAAACGAGAATTCATCTCAAAGTCGGCTTCTCGCATCCGTAAGGCAACCGCGCCGTAAAAAATCGAGCTGCCGCCAACGGCTTCATCGGGGTAGATCATTTGGCGCTTGTTCTCGAACGGGGTCAGGCTTTTATATGTGCGGTCAAGGAGAATCTGCCGGGTATCCCACGCCTGCTCTCGATCAACCCATTGTCCCCGCTCCAAAATAACGACACGCCGTCCCGCTTGTGCTAATTTCAAAGCGGTCATGGCGCCACCAAATCCGCTACCAATGATAATTACGTCCCATCGTTTATCTTCTGCCATACGCTGTTCTGTCGTTCCGTTCCATATTTTGTTTGAGTGATCAGAATGTCAAATTTGCCGGTTGAAAATAGGCGAAACCCTTCCAAATGTCAACCCTTGCCTCTCCGCTGTTGTCATGAGACTCCCCCACTCCCCAACTCCCAAACTCCCAAACTCATCAAACTCCCGCAAATTTAGCTTGACTTTCATTCTTTTTTGGTACATATATCCGCTGTTTTCCAAGGTTATTTAACCCATTTAAGAGTTGCTGTTAAGCAACATTCTCAATTTCCATCATTTTAGATGAGGAGGGAACAAGTCAAATGAAAAAGTTCATTTTGTCTTGTATAGTTTTGGGGGTATTTTTGGCAGCATCCGTACAGGCTATTTCGCTCACGGATTATAAATTTCCGGAAAGCACGTCGCAGGAGGCGTATTTGAACGGTGCATTCAATCTGGGGGGGGATTCGAACGAGGAAACCGAAGTGGGTTATGATTTTCGGGGGTCATCTTCGTACCGCTTAGATTACCGCTCTTTACCTTTTAGTTACAATCTGGATATTCTCGGTGATTTCAACGTTGAAAAAGACCGGTCGAAAGATGCCGAGAGCCAAGACTCGTACCAACTATCGGCGACAACAACTGCCGATAAATACTTTAGCAATGAATCCAGCCTATTTGGGTACGGATCGCTCTTTTTTGATTATCAAAAACCATTTGGTGCCGATGATGCTCTGGATCCATACATCCAAATTGGTGCGGGTATTGGTTATGGACGGACTATCAATGCCACGGTTCTGAAGCAAGCCATTCGGATGAACAATGACTTTAAGAAATATAACGTTATCACAGGGGATATGCCCGATGCTTCGTTATTGGAACTCGCGGCAATCATTGATAAAGAAAGTGAATATCGCAGCCGTTATGGGGGAGTAGAGTACCGGAAGTATTGGTACGAAGATATGGAAGAAGTGGTGGCGAAAAGCGGCGTAATGGCCGGTGACAATTTAGGTGCGATTGGGATTGTCCGCATTCAAGAAGTCTTAGACGAACCCACCGCCCAACGCTATCACGGTTGGAATGTGCGAGCAGGTATCGGGGTCGTTCTTCAGGACTATGCCGGTGAACAAGGTGATCCGTTGCTGGAAGCCAGCTATAACTGGACGCGGCCCTTGAGCTTAGCGTTGCAACTCACGAATACGCTCTCATTGCAGACCGTTTTTCAAGATGACCAGGTGTACAACATTGAAAATCGCTTCCGGGCGGACTATGAAATTTCAAACCGGATCGATTGGTACAACATCGCGACTATTGGTTATGATTTGCAAACCGCTGATGATGTTGAAGATGTATTGCGTATTTCGCTGAATAGTACTTACATTTTCTACATTGAAAATCAATTGAGTTTCAACCCGGAATTTCAGTTTAACTATCTGGATAATGGCGTGGATGATGCGTTTTCCGAGTGGGCACTTTTGGGTAGTATCAGTTATCGTTTGCGCTAAGTCTGATTTCAATCCGGTGATGTTGTTTTCGGGAATGGTTTATAAAAGCCATTCCCGTTTTTATTTGAACGTTGACAAATAGTGACTTTTGTGATAAAGTACATCGGAATTTTGCAGTGATTTGTTACCCGTTTACACTAAAATCAGCGAAAAAGGATATTTACCAATGCAAAACATGCAAGTGGGCTTTCTATTTCCCGGACAAGGATCGCAATATGTCGGGATGGGTAAAGACCTTTACAATAATTTCAAAAAAGCCCGAGAAATTTACGAAGAAGCAAACGACATTTTAGGGTTTGATCTGGCAAAACTCTCTTTTGAGGGTCCTGCGGATGAACTTACCAAAACCTTGAACACCCAACCCGCCATCTTAGTACACAGTGTCGCCGCGATGAAATTGCTCCAATTGGAAGGTGTGATGCCGGTGGTTGCCGCGGGACACAGTCTGGGAGAGTTTACAGCGCATGTATGTGCAGGATCGATGCGCTTTGCGGATGCACTTTCGACAGTGCGTTTACGGGGCGAACTGATGTATGAATCCGGTGTTAAACAGCCGGGGACAATGGCCGCCGTGATCGGGTTGGAAAATGCGGTTGTTGATGATATGTGCCGGCAAGCGAGTGCCAAAGGCATCTGCCAAGCGGCAAATTACAACGGTGGTGGGCAGATTGTTATCTCCGGTGAGGTGGATGCCGTCCAATACGGGATGGAACTCGCCAAACAAGCCGGAGCGGCAAAAGTAGTGCAATTGCAGGTCAGTGGCGCATTTCACTCTAAATTGATGGAATATGCTAGTGCCGGTCTCACTGCTAAATTAGAATCCATTGAAATTCAGGATGCCCAAATACCGGTGATTGCTAATGTCAGTGCCCAACCGGTACAAAAAGCGGCAGATATCCGGCAAACACTCATTGACCAGTTAAGCAATGCGGTTCGGTGGGAGCAAAGCATGAAATATATTGCCAGTATGCCGGTAACAACCCTGGTGGAACTCGGACCTGGCAAGGTATTGAAAGGGCTAATGCGCCGGATTGACCGACGTGTTAAAGTTTTAAATGTGGAAGATGGCCGCTCATTTGAACAAACATTTCACACGCTCTTTTAGTAAGGAGACTATCCGGGAATGGACTTTTTATCAAAATGGTTAATGAATGATATTTCAATCGATTTGGGCACGGCAAACACCCTCGTTTACGTGCGGGGTAGAGGTATTGTCCTCAATGAGCCTTCTGTTGTCGCCGTAAAGCGGGACAACCGCGATGTCATTGCGGTAGGGCATCAAGCGAAAGCAATGCTCGGGAAAACCCCGGGAGACATCGAAGCGATCCGGCCGATGAAAGATGGCGTGATTGCTGATTTTCAAGTCACGGAGAAAATGCTGGCTCACTTTATCCAAAAAGTAATCAAGCGCTCCTTTTTGACCAAACCGCGCGTAATTGTGTGTGTCCCTTCGGGGATCACGGAAGTCGAAAAACGTGCCGTCAAGCAATCCGGAGAACATGCCGGAGCGAGTACCGTTTTGATGGTCTCCGAACCGATTGCCGCAGCAATTGGCGTTCATTTGCCGGTTCATGAACCTTCCGGCAATATGATCATCGACATTGGCGGCGGCACCACGGAAATCGCCGTGATCGCCCTCTCCGGAATTGTCTGTAACACCTCGATTCGTGTCGGCGGTGATGAAATGGATGAAGCCATCGTCCAATATCTGAAAAAAGCGTATAATCTGTTAATCGGGGATCAGACTGCCGAACTTATCAAAATGGAGATCGGTTCTGCTTACCCGTTGGAAGAAGAATTGGAGATGGAAGTCAAAGGGCGGGATCTGGTCAACGGAATCCCGAAGACGATCAAAATTACCTCACAGGAAATCCGGGAATCCCTGTTGGAATCTACAACGGCGATTGTAGATGCGGTCAAGCTCGCCCTAGAGCAAACGCCACCGGAACTCGCGGCAGACATTGTCGATAAAGGTATTGTCATGACTGGCGGCGGCTCGCTTTTGCGGGGTCTAGATGCATTGCTCCGGGAAGAAACAAATTTACCAATCAATGTCGTGGAAGACCCGCTATCGTGCGTCGTGCTGGGTACCGGACGTATCTTGGAAAATCTGAAGCATTTTGATAAAGTCCTCTTGAAAGAATAAATGAGTGGTTCTCATTGATGACACGGTGGTTATCCTCTTTCAAACCGGAAACGTATGTGTTCCTCATATTAGTGTTGTTTGGATTGATTTTGCTCTTTTTGAACACTACTTATAAAGAAATCACCACACGTTGGCTCTCCGGCACGGTTTTTCTACCTTATTACACCGCTTTAGATATTCTACCAAAATACCGGCGTTTGGCGCTGGAAAATGAACAGTTACAACAACAAGTCATCCGGCTCTCAGTCGAAAATGAGCAGGCGCGCTCTGCTTTGGCTGAAAATCAGCGCCTCAAGCAATTACTAGATTTCAAAGCCGAGCATTCCTACCACTTTATATCGGCTCGAATCCTCCGCCAGTTCTACAATGGACGTAGTTTATCTCTGGTGCTGGACAAAGGTCGCACCGCAGGTATTGCGATAAATCAAGCTGTCGTGACGCCTGCCGGACTCATTGGGCGGATCATTTCTGCCGAACCCTCTACAGCAATTGTGCAAACCCTGTATGACCCGAATTGCCGCGTCGGGGCTCGTCTCCAGCACAGCCGGGCAATCGGTATTGCGCTGTGGGAAAGTGGACCTTTCCTTCGCCTGAAGAACATCCCGATTGATACCGATATTCAACCTCAAGAACTGGCGATTACCTCCGGGATGGGCGGTATTTTTCCGGCTGGATTTCCGGTGGGTCGCGTGGTCAATGTCCAGCGAGAGCACACCGGACTTTTTTTTGAAGTGCAACTGGCACCCGCGGCGGATTTCTCCCGTCTGGATCACGTGTTTGTTACCCGCGTGGACTCCCTAAATTCACCTTAGATTTTCCGCTTTGATAGCTCGGATGGTCTGCCTGTGAAACATGTTTTTCGGATTCTCACATTAGTACTGCTCTGGATCGCCACGGAAGTCTGGCTATTAGACAAACTGGTCCTGATGGATCACGTTCGGATTGAGCTTTTCATCATCACGGTGGTCTTTTTTGCGATTCACAACGGGGTTCTTGCTGGTACCTTGATGGGTTTTGTTCTGGGTCTCTTGCAAGACACCACGTTGACCGCCTCACTGGGCGCCGGAACGCTTGCCAAAACTATTCTAGGTTATTCATTTGGGCGTACCAAAGACCAATTGATGACAACCAGTATTCTGACACAATGTTTGATCGCTTTTAGCGCGGTCGTTGCCCATAATCTACTTTACGCGTTTTTTCTTTGGCTTCGCGATGGTTTTGGGCAAGGATTATGGCATCTTCGCCCAGAAGTTAAAGAAATGTTGCTTGCCTTCACGGTGCAAAATGGAATTTATACGGCATTGGTGACGCCGATTTTGCTAGGGATTACCTATTTGATTCTCCATTTGTCTTTACGGATCGAACGGTAATGGCAGAATATAAAAATCTGAAAGAACAACAAGAGCGTGCCCCGTTTGCTTATTTTTTGATCGTGTTGATGTTGTTTGTTCTCGTAATCCGTTTGGCAACACTCCAACTGTTCCAAAAAGAAGAATTTAGCCGGCTATCGGAAGAAAATCGAATCCGGTTGGTACCCATTCAAGCTCCTCGCGGGATCATCCGGGATCGAAATGGCGTTATTCTCGCGGATAATTACCCTTCCTACACCATTTCGATTATCCCGTACCAATTGCCTCCCAAAGAGACTGAAGAGACCATCCGCCGCCTGAGCCGCCTGTTGAATATCCCCACACCGGAAATTGAACAAAAATTAAAATCACCTAAAACCCATGCCTTTTCACCTGTACGCATTACGCAAAATGTGACGATGCAAACCGTGACCATGGTGGAAGAGCACGTTCTGGAACTGCCCGGCGTGGTGGTACAAGTGGAGCCACGCCGTCGTTACCCGTTTGGCACATTAGGCGCGCATGTTCTGGGGTATTTGGGTGAGATTACTCGGGAAGAACTCGCCAAATTGCGGTCGCAGGGGTATGGATATGGGGATATGATCGGGCGCTACGGGTTGGAGCGCCAATACGAACCGTGGTTACGCGGGAAAGATGGCTTGGAATTTGAGGAAGTCACCGCCCGGGGGCAACGGCTGGGACGGGTGGAAAACCGGCCGACCATCGAACCTCAACCGGGAGCAGACCTGACCCTAACCCTAGATTATACCGTGCAACATGCCATGGAACAGGCGTTTGAAACGGTTGAAATTGCCGCCGGCGCCGCGATTGACCCCCGGACAGGCGAAGTGCTGGCACTTGCCAGTAAACCCGCATTCGACCCGAATGCGTTTGCCACGGGAATTCAACCTCAAGAGTGGCGAAGTCTCATCTTCAACGCGCAAAAACCGCTATTGGACCGCGCTATTCAAAGCAGTTATCCCCCCGGTTCAACCTTCAAAGTCGTGACCGCTGCCGCCGGATTGGAATATGGCAAAATCAGTGAAACAACCAAAATGCCGCGTTCCTGCGTGGGCGGATTCAGCTACGGACGGGGCTATTTTGGTTGCTGGAAAAAAGAAGGGCACGGACGGATGAATGTGCATGAGGCGATCATGCAATCCTGTGACGTGTTTTTCTACCAACTGGGTTTGCAATTGGGGGTCGAGACGTTGTGCCATTTTGCCAAACAATGTGGTTTAGGACGCAAAACTGGTATTGACTTACCTCAGGAACGGGCGGGCTTAATTCCGTCACCTGAGTGGTACGACCGGGCGTATGGCGAACAAGGCTGGACTGAAGGCGTGATTATTAGTGTCGCAATTGGGCAAGGTGAAGTATTGGCGTCTCCACTGCAGATGGCGAATTTGACAGCGGGTATCGCAAATGATGGTATTTATTACACCCCTCATCTCCTCAAGCGGGTTTCTTCTCTGCCCGATACCAGCAAGCCGCTTCCCATGCCCACCATTCAGACCCACCGTTTACCCTATTCGGCGTCCACTCTCCGCATCATTCAAAATGCAATGCGGGATGTGGTAAACAGCGATCGCGGTACCGCACGCCGTGCCCGAATCAAAGGAATTGAGGTGTGCGGCAAGACGGGAACCTCCCAAAATCCGCATGGCGAAGACCACGCCTGGTTCATAGCGTATGCCCCCTATGAAAACCCCGAAATTGCTCTCGCCATTGTGGTGGAAAATGGGGGGAGTGGTGGTCGTGTTGCGGCACCGCTGGCTCAAAAAGTGCTGCAAGCGTACTTTGAAGCAGATCATCACCAAACCCTCCCCTGAATGGCAATTACCGTGTAAAAGACTGTTGACAAAATAGATTAACTAGCCTATTTTACGCCAACATTTTGGCAAATTTTTGTTAAAAATGGAATTCACACCAGCGCTAACGGGCGGCGCCAAAGACCCGAATCTAAATTTCAAGGAGGTATATCGTTTTATGTCTAATTCTGATAAACCGGCTCCCGAAGAAAAAAACATTCAGGAGACGGAAGAGCACGTTCCACAACCCCAAGCGGATGGAGGTGATGCGACGGCAACCGAACAATCACCGGTTGATGAATCCACCTCGTCACCAGCTGAAGGTGATGACTCTCAATCACACGAACCTTCTGTCACCGCAGAAACTGTGGCGGAAGAGATGGACGTAGAATTGCGTCCGATTCGCGAAGCCACCGAGGATGAAGGCGAACTGATTGCCGGCTCGCTAGATTTCGAGGATGACGAGTACACCAGTGAGGAATACGAAGCACTCATCCGCGGTTACGAAGAAACCTTGCGCGAACTCGAAGAAGGCGAAGTCGTGAGCGGACGGGTCGTTCATGTCACCGAAGATAACATCACCGTGGATGTCGGCTTCAAATCTGAAGGGATTATCCCACGACATGAATTCCCAGAAGGGGAAGAGATCCATGTGGGAGATGAGGTCGAAGTGTATCTGGAACGGATGGAAGACCAAGACGGCGTGGTCGTTCTATCGAAAAAGCGGGCAGATTTCATGCGGGTTTGGAACCGTATCAAAGACGCCTATGATAATCAGGAAATTGTAGAAGGAACACTGATGCGTCGCATCAAGGGCGGTATTGTGGTCAACTTGATGGGTGTCGATGCCTTTCTACCCGGTTCCCAAATTGACCTGCGCCAAGTGCCGGATATGGATTCCCTGATCGGGCAAAAGATGCGTTTTAAGGTGATCAAGCTCAACAAAAAACGCCGCAATATCGTGATCTCACGCCGGGTGGTCTTAGAAGAAGAGCGCGAACAGAAGAAAAAAGAGATCATCTCCGATCTGGAAGTGGGACAAGTCCGCGAAGGATATGTCAAAAATATTACGGATTTCGGCGCCTTTATCGATTTGGGCGGTATTGACGGGTTGTTACACATCACAGATATGTCATGGGGTCGCATGAAGCACCCGTCTGAAATCGTCAGTATCGGTGATAAAATCAATGTCAAGATTTTGGAATTTGACCGGGAGCGCGAACGGCTTTCCTTAGGTCTGAAGCAATTAACCCCTCACCCGTGGGAAAATATCAATGAAAAATACCACGAAGGCCAACGCGTAATGGGGCGTGTGGTGAGTATCACGGATTACGGTGCCTTTATCGAAATCGAAAAGGGTATTGAAGGGTTGATTCACATTTCAGAAATGTCATGGACGAAAAAGATTCATCACCCCAGTCAAGTTGTCGAAATGGGCGATGAAGTCGAAGCCGTAATTCTTAAAATTGATGCCGAAGAGCAGAAAATTTCATTAGGTCTCAAGCAGACCGAACCCGACCCATGGGAAGTTCTGGAAGAACGCTACCCCGTAGGCTCGAAAGTGCGCGGTATTGTGCGGAATCTGACTGCCTTTGGCGCTTTCATTGAAATCGAAGAAGGCATCGACGGATTGGTGCATATCTCTGATATGTCATGGACTCGCCGTATCCACCATCCCAGCGAAGTTGTCCATAAAGGGGATGAAATTGACGTTGTCATTTTAGGTATTGATAAAGATCGCCGCCGGGTCTCCTTAGGGATCAAACAATTGATCGACGACCCGTGGGATGAATTGGAACAAATTTACGTTGTGGGTAAAGAAACCCAAGGTAAAGTGGTGAAACTCCTCGAACAAGGCGTTGTCGTGGAATTGCCGGATGATGTCGAAGGTTTTGTCCCGATTTCCCATCTGGCAAAAGATGACCTTGAAAAACCAGCGGATACGTTCAAGGTGGATGATGAATTGCCATTGAAGGTGATCGATTTTGATAAACGCAACAAGCGGATCGTCCTGAGTGTGAAAGCCTATTTTGAGGATAAAGAAGCGGCGGAGTTGGAAGAATATATGATGAAGTACAGCCAGTCCGAAGGCGAAACCTTAGGCGATGTACTGGGTGACGCAACTCCGGTGGCGGGAACGCCAGCAGAACCGGAAGCAGAACCAACTCCTGAAGAAACTCCCGCCGAACAACACCCGGAAGAGCCTACCCCGGAAAACGCAAGCCCAGAAGAGAGTGACCCCGCACCCGCAGAAGAAGAAACTGCGGAACCGGAAGCCGAATAGTTCCGTTTGTGGCACATCTCGATTATGAAAAAAGAGCCGATCAGCTTTGGATCGGCTCTTTTTTCATTATGTCCATTAAATTTGCGGATTTGAAAGATTGAGTTTGACCTAAATTTTTGGTAATAAAATAGTTAGGTTATTAAATGCCTTATGGGGTTGGTGTCGGAATATGCGAACCTACGATGGGATCCGTTCGCGGTAGAGTTGGGGGTCCACTACTGCCGCCATCCGATCCACCGCCAGCGGCATCTCTAAAAAATCCGCAATTTGGTGCGCCATGACCTCAGGTTGAGTCAATACGTCCTGATGGGAGACCTCCAGTACGGACATTCGGGGTTGCGCCATCAGCCACGGTTTGATGTAATTTAGGTGCAATTCAAACGTATGAATCAACTTATCTTTTTCAGCGGTACTCATCTGACCTAAATTGCGGATCATCTTTTGTTGGGAGTGATATACCTCCACCAAATTACGCTCCATGAAGATGATTTTATAGGGGTACTCCAACGGGAGATGGGGCAATAGATACGAGATGATCTTAACCGCTTTTCCTTCTGCTTTTTTAAGCCATGAATTATCGGTTTTGAGTGCTTTTACCCGTTCATACTCAAAATAACCCCGCGGATTGTTTTCATCGGGAGGACGAATATTATCCGTTAAAATAGATAGACCCCCAGCGTGGAGCATTTGCATCATCAACGATGTACCCGAACGGGGCAAACCCGAAACAACTGTAATCATAAGATATACCGGGAGCTCACTTAAAATAGTATAAATGCGGAATCGACGAACCATCCTTAAATGTAAAAAACCAGCAAGGATGGGATTTGTTGGGCAACTACATTAAATCTAGCTAAATCTAACGCCACTCCTGCCAGACTGTCAAGCGTCAAATGACACCAACAGAAAATGAAAACTCTTAAGTTATTTAAATATTATGGGAATTTAACCCGTTGATTTCAAAGAATGATAATGTCTTGGCGAAGATATGGTAGCATATCCTAGTTTTCCCAACCGGTAATAAAACATTGATTTTTGTCGCGAGATTATATACAATCAGTGAACCTTGAGATCGATTATGGGGGAGATTCTGGATGAATCCTCAGATTATTATCGCAATGGCAGTGGCACCGGGCATCTTCTGGCTCTGGTATTTTTATCAACGAGATACGCTGGAACCGGAGCCGCGGGGGCAGGTGCTCAAAATATTTTTGTGGGGGGCATTCTCGGCTCTTCCGGCAATCTTCCTGGAGATACCGTTTGGCGGGTTATCCTTGCTTTCCACTGTGGTCGTTGCCCCACTGGTAGAGGAATTATGTAAATTTTATGTGGTAAAAACCAAAATTTACGACCACGATGAATTTGATGAACCGATGGACGGGATTGTCTATGGTACTGCCGCCGCATTGGGGTTTGCGTCAGCGGAAAATATCCTCTATTTGATGGCGGCATATTATGCCCCGGAATCTTTGAACCTAAGCGGGAGTGCCGTATCAAGCCTTTGGTCCACGTTTGTACTTCGGGCAGTTTTGTCAGTACCCGGTCATGCGTTGTGGGGTGCCATCTGGGGTTATGCTTTAGGGTTAGCAAAATTCGGTGCCCCTCGTACCGTGATCGGTACCGGCGTTGTATTGGCCATCCTGTTACATGGCGCCTTTAATTTCCTTGTAAGCACCCACCTGCTGATGGGGCTGGGGCTTTTCGTTTTGATTCCACTTATGTGGGGAATGGTCAATCGTCGTATTGCCGTATCCTTGCGACACTCCCCACACCGAGATTCCCCCAAATTATAAAATTGAAAATTTAACTAAATACTGCCAGTAACGCTAAGATTGGTTTGTCGATTTGAAACCCTAAAGATTAAGGAGTCGTCGAAAAACCTTTTTTAAAAATGTAATATGGATGTTTCATTTTACCTTACCTTATTGAGGTGACCCATGACCGCCACACTCGAATCTCTCACAAAAGATAAGGCTTTCAACCGGGCATACCAGCAATTTGTAGCGGATTATCCGGAGTTCGTCCAGACCCAACGCTTGGATGTGCTACGGGCAACCGAATTTTCCCGGCTCGACCAACTCCATCATATTTATCTGGATTATACCGGTGGAGGGTTGTACGGGGAGTCACAGGTACGCAAGCATTCTGAGATGTTGTTAAATGGGGTTTACGGGAATCCACATTCCTCGAATCCTACCTCCCAAGCGATGACCGAACTCGTCGAAAAGACCCGGCATCATATTTTAACGTATTTTAATGCTTCACCGGAGGAATATGGGGCGATTTTTACCCAGAACGCCAGTGGTGCACTCAAGCTTGTGGGTGAGTCGTACCCCTTCCAGCCAGGCGACCAATATTTATTGACATTTGATAATCATAATTCGGTACTCGGTATTCGGGAATTTGACCGTACTCACGGGGCGACAACCACCTACATTCCGGTACAAGCGCCGGAAATGACCGTTGATGAGAATGAATTGCTCCGCTCTCTGGATTTAGCCCGGCCGGACGGCAATAATCTGTTCGCCTATCCGGCGCAGTCTAATTTTTCTGGCGTGCAATATCCGTTGGAATGGATCGCGCTGGCACAGGAGAAAGGTTGGGATGTTTTGCTGGATGCCGCGGCATTTGTGCCAACTAACCGGCTGGATTTAAGCATCTGGAAGCCCGATTTTGTTCCCATTTCCTTTTACAAGATGTTTGGTTATCCAACCGGGATTGGCGCTTTGATCGCCAAACGCGAAAAATTACAAAAACTGCATCGTCCCTGGTTTGCCGGTGGTACGATTGTAGCCGTGAGCGTGCAAGCCAACCAGCACCGTTTGGCAAAAGGGGAAGAAGCATTTGAGGATGGGACAATCAACTATCTTATGATTCCCGCCGTCAAGATTGGTTTGGATTACATGGAACATGTGGGTGTTGATTTAATCCATGAACGGGTGCGTTGTCTCGCCAGTTGGTTGATCGACCAATTGACGGGGCTGAAACATCGCAACGGCAAACTCGCCACCAAACTCTATGGTCCTCCCAGTAGCGGCAGACGCGGTGGTACGGTCACCTTCAATCTGTTTAATGCAAACGGACAGGAAATCGATTACGAACTTGTCGAACAAGAAGCCAACCGGCGAAAAATCTCCTTGCGAACCGGATGTTTTTGTAATCCGGGTTCCGGGGAGGCGGCGTTCGGCTTGGGTAAAGATGAAATTATTTCCTGTTTTTCACGGGCGCCGGAGTTTCAATCCTCATCGGATTTTCGCGGGTGTTTTAAAGATACTCACGCTGGAGCAATACGCGTCTCGGTGGGGATGGCATCTAACTTTGCCGATGTCTATCAGTTTATTGAATTTGTGAAAGAACTGTTTTTGGAGTAGGGTTGCATTTTAGGATAATAATGTCTTCTGGGGGTCTTTATCCGTTGTTACGGGTATCCGGTATGTGGATATGACACCCATCCGGAAACGTCCGAAAGGAAACGAAAAAAGGGCAGGTGCACCGGAGTAACGGCGCACCTGCCCTTACTTTTTTATTCGGACATGATACCTTGTATCTGACTTTCCGTACCCCTGTTTTTAGAAATTGTATTTTTCGGAATGTGAGTTATCTTATCATTTCACCGTTTTGGAGGGAAATGAAATGGATACCC
>RFFQ01000027.1 GCA_003697105.1 Gemmatimonadota bacterium
ACAAACTCATAAACTCACAAACTCATAAACTCACAAACTCATAAACTCACAAACTCATGGGAACATATTTTCTACGCCGTATTTTGCTGATGATTCCGACCTTTTTCGGGTCAACCATTTTGGTGTTTGTGATTTTACAACTGGCACCGGGGGGTCCCTTGGAGCAGACCATTCAACGCATCCAAGCAGGAGCGGCTCAACAAGGCGAAGCGGGTGGCGGGTCTTCCACCGAGTTAGTCGGGGGTGGCGTGATTACCAAATCCGCAATGGAAGAATTGAAGCGGTTTTATGGTTTCGATAAGCCGGTTCATATCCGCTATTTGATGTGGCTGGGGGTTTGGCCCCGCGAGACCGAACATCGCAATGTCATCTTTCAACCGGAAGAAACGGAAGTCCGCAAAAGCATTGGCGGCGGAAAATTTGTGTGGGTGAAAAAAGAGGGTGAATCGCAGTTCGGAGTGTACCATGAGGATGGTACCCCCCATACCGGGTGGTTTGCCCGGCGTGAGACCGCAAACACAGACACCAACCCGACAGACGAAACCATCAAAGTGACCATTTTCCGCCGCGAATTTTCGGGAATTCTGACCGGTAATCTGGGTAAATCCTACACGTACATGCAACCGGTAACCGACGTGATGAAACCGCGCTTTAAGGTTTCCATCTTTTTTGGATTAAGTGGTTTTTTCATTGCCTACTTGGTTTGTATCCCATTGGGGATCGCCAAAGCATTGCGGCACGGTTCTACCTTCGATTTGATGTCCAGTATGATCGTATTTGTCGGGTATTCTGTCCCCGGGTGGGCACTGGGCGCGGTCTTGCTGATGTTATTGGGAGGCGGGTCGTTCTGGGATATTTTCCCACTGGGGGGGTTTCGCTCCGAAGGGTGGGAATATATGTCGCTGGCAGGTAAGATCATCGACCAGCTCCACCACGCGATACTGCCCCTAATTGCCTGGACTATCGGCGGCTTTGCAACCCTCACCGTACTCATGAAAAACAGTATTTTAGAGAACATTTCACAAGATTACGTGCGTACCGCATTCGCTAAAGGACTTTCAGAAAAACGGGTTATCTGGCTCCATACCTTGCGAAATTCTGTGATCCCGCTGGCATCGTTCATCGGACATTCCATCGGGATTTTAATTGCCGGTTCGTATTTAATCGAGGTAGCATTTAATATCGATGGCTTCGGCAAAATGAGTTTTCAGGCAATTTTAGACCGGGATTACCCGATTGTCATGGGCTTTTTAGTGATTGTGGTCTTGCTGCGCCTCGTGGGAAATATTCTCTCGGATATAGCACTGGCAACGGTCGATCCCCGGATTCGATTTAAGTAATACGATCTCCTCAATTATATGCTTTAATATTTTCGGAAAATGAACCGTACACCCGCATCTTCACAAACACCATCCGCCGTGGATGAATCTATTTCGCTTTCGATTCTGCAAAAACGGTGGCAAAAATTCAAAACCCTCAAACGGGGATATTATGCGTTTATTCTGTTGGTTATCCTCTACGTAACCTCATTCTTCCTACCGTTTTTGGTGAATAACCGGGCACTCGTGGTGAAATACAATGGGCATTTCTACTTTCCGGCACTGAAACAGGTGTTCACCAAAGGGATTTATTTAGGGGAAACATTTGGCGTGGATACCCCCGGCGAACCCAATTACCGGCAACTTCAAGCGCAATGGCGTGAAGAAGGGCAGGGGAATTGGGTGATTATGCCCCCTTACCCCTACGGACCGTTGGAGGACATCAACATTGAGGGCAATAAAATGTATGAGAAGCCCTCACGGCACCGCTGGATGGGCACAGACAACGTCGGACGAGATGTATTCGCTCGATTAGCATACGGATTTAACATTTCGATCTCGTTTGCCATTATTTTGCAGTTGGTCTCGTATGCTATCGGGGTGTCGTTGGGGGCGGCGATGGGCTACTTTGGAGGAAAATTTGACCTGCTTTTCCAACGCTTTATCGAAATCTGGGGGACGTTACCCCTCCTGTTTGTGGTGATCATCATCAGTTCGCTGGTGCAACCGAATTTCTTCCTGCTGATCCTCATTCTGGCAGCAACCCGTTGGATCGGCATGACCTATTTCATGCGAGCCGAATTTTACCGGGAAAAAGCCAAAGATTATGTTGCCGCCGCAATCTCGATGGGTCAAAGCCATGCCAAGATCATCTTCCAGCACATCCTGCCCAACTCGCTGGTGCCGATCATCACCTATTTTCCCTTCGGAGTGGTCACTGCCATTGGCTCTTTGGTTTCCTTGGACTTTTTAGGCTTCGGCTTACCACCGCCCACCCCCAGTTGGGGGCAGATGGTC
Source organism: Gemmatimonadota bacterium (assembly GCA_003697105.1). Taxonomy (GTDB): domain Bacteria; phylum 4572-55; class 4572-55; order J002; family J002; genus J002. The sequence continues at coordinate 2,337 of RFFQ01000027.1, forward strand.
TCGGTCGGATTGCAGAACATCACCAAGTGGTGGATGGTTCTTGCACCGCTGGGGGCACTGTTTGGTACGTTGTTGATGATTGTCTTTATCGGGGAAGCTGTGCGCGAAGCATTTGACCCCAAAGTTTACTCACGATTACGATAAAATGGCGATGAGCAAAGAAAAATTAGTCGAAGTTCGCAACTTAAAAACCTATTTTCAGATCGGAAATCAAACTGCCAAAGCGGTCGATGGTCTGGATTTTGACATTTACAAGGGTGAAGTTCTCGGTATTGTGGGGGAATCCGGTTCCGGAAAATCGGTCACCTCACTATCGCTGATCCAGCTCATCCCCAATCCCCCGGGAGAAGTCGCGGAAGGTAAAATCCGGTTCAAGGGAGAAACGCTGTTTGATGGCAACGAATTAAAAGCGGTTAAAGCGGTTCCCCAATACCTCTATTTTAACGGGTTGACCGGAGCGCGACGGCATATAATTGCCGCCCTGTTTTTGGTGCTCTGGTTTAGCATTCATTCGATGTTACCCCTTGCCGGGTTTATTCCCCACGCAACCTCCATCGCTTTGGCATTAACCGTTATGATAACCCTTTTTTATGAGTCCCCCCGCGCAAAGGCAATGGAGGACTTCCGGGAGAAACTCTACCGCCGCATCCGGGAGATTCGCGGACGCGAGATTGCTATGATCTTCCAAGAGCCGATGACGTCACTCAATCCGGTTTATACCGTCGGCTTGCAGATCATTGAAGCTCTGAAGCCAAAATCCGTTTTTGACTTTTTGCGTGACGCCGTTATTTCCGGGGCAAACAGCATCCGCACCTCAACGTTTGCCTCCAAATTACGGGTTGTTGCTCTTTTTGGTGGGGTGATTCTCTTCTTCTCGCAATTGTTTCAAGGATGGACATTTCAGTCCAGCGCAATGGTTTCAGCATTTGCTACGGGGGCACTGATTCCAGGCGTCTTTTGGGGAAGCGTTCTCCTGTTAGACCGGTTGATTCCCAAAGCATACCACCAACAATATGAGACCCTATTTGCAGAAGGGGTGCAATTGCTGCGAGCAGTGGGTATATCCGATCCGGAAAAGCGAATGCGAGACTATCCCCATCAATTTTCCGGCGGGATGCGCCAACGAGCAATGATTGCCATGGCATTGGCAAAACATCCATCGCTTTTGATTGCCGATGAACCCACCACGGCCTTGGATGTAACGATCCAAGCCCAAATTTTGGAGTTGATGCTTGAGATCAAAAACAAACAGAACGATTCAGCCGTCGTGCTGATTACCCACGATCTCGCCGTCGTAGCAGAGACTTGCGAGCGGGTGATGGTGATGTATGGTGGTAAAATTCAGGAAGTTGCCGCCGTGAATACGTTGTTTGAAGCTCCCAAACACCCGTACACCAAAGGCTTGTTACACTCCATCCCCCGCCCCACGCAGGAAAAACGAGAGCGTCTGGAGACAATCCGCGGCATGGTACCAAGTATCCTTAATTTTCCGGCAGGCTGTAAGTTCTGCACCCGGTGTGATGAAAAATTGGAGAAATGTGAAACCATCGAACCGGACTTATTGGAAGTCGAACCCGGCCATTTTGTCCGGTGCCACCTCTTTTCAGAAGTGAAATCCTAATGTCATCAAATTCCATCCTCGCCGAAGTTAAAGACCTGAAAGTCCATTTTCCGGTGTATGGCGGGTTATTTTCTAAAAAAGTAGCAACGGTCAAAGCCGTGGACGGCGTGTCGTTCACCATTGGAAAACAGCAGACAATAGGGCTAGTGGGCGAATCTGGATGTGGGAAAACCACGGTTGGACGGGCAATGATCAACATTCTGCGCCATATTGCACCGGAAGTGGAGATCAGCGGGCATATCCGGTATCATTTTGATGGAAAGGTGGTCGATTTTGCCCAGATGTCTTCGGCGGAATCGCGCCCGTATCGCGCCAATGTGCAGATGATTTTCCAAGACCCGTATGCCTCACTCAATCCGCGCATGACTGTGGCACAAATTGTCAGCGAGCCGCTTCGGATTCACAAACCGGAGATGAGCAAAAGCGAAATTCAAGATCGGGTGGGGTGGTTGTTGGAGAAAGTGGGACTGCGCGCCGAACAAGCACATCGCTACCCGCACGAATTTTCCGGCGGACAGCGCCAACGGGTTGGAATTGCCCGGGCGCTTGCCACCAACCCGGATTTGATCATCTGTGATGAACCGGTATCGGCGCTAGATGTCTCGATTCAGGCGCAGGTGATCAACTTGCTGATGGATTTACAGGATGAATTTCACATGTCGTATCTGTTTATCGCCCACGATCTATCCGTTGTCGAGCATATTTCCGATTACATTGCGGTGATGTATCTGGGTAATCTGGTGGAATTTGGCGAGAGCAAAGATGTTTTTTTCAACCCCCGCCATCCGTACAGTCAGGCGTTGCTTTCGGCGGTACCCTTGCCCGATCCCAAGCTGACACGGGCACAGCGCATCATTTTGGAGGGCGATGTGCCTACACCACTCAATAAACCTTCTGGATGTGGCTTCCGAACCCGGTGCCGGTTGGCAACCCCCGCCTGTGCGAAGGCGCTGCCACCGCTCGAAGAACATGCTCCCAACCATCAGGTCGCCTGTCCCATTGTCAAGGGCATGGAACCGGTTCACCCGGTGGGCTAACTCAATATTTTCTGACAGCTCTGAAGAATGAGTACATGTATAAAGTTACAGTGCAGATTTGAGGCTAGCCAAAAAAATATTTTTTCGCAGACTGTTGTAATACTTTCTATGA